>JAAXUA010000001.1 GCA_013336275.1 Candidatus Falkowbacteria bacterium | reverse complement strand
CGGCGGTCGGCGCCACCAATGCCTTGACCACCTTCACCTTCACCGACGGCATCTACCAGGTCAATCCAGAGGATTTTATCGATACGGTCAACAACCGCGGCAACCTGCGCCTGCGTTCATCGGCCTCGACCGCCGTCTCCACCACTACCGCTGCCCAGGTCCGCGAATGGGACTTCGCTTTCATGAGCATACGGTGGGTGGAGAAGCCGGCTGCGGCTCCCAATATCTCCAGCTATTCTAACTCGACCGAGGCGGGGTTGAATTACTCGGCTTCGTGCACTGATTGCGGAGCCCGCATCGGCCCGGGCGCAACCTACGAACAGACTATCGTGATCAGCGGGTCTGATTTTGGCGCCGACCCCGGTGCCGGCAATCGCGACTCGGCTACCAATAAGGTGGAAATAGTCGGCCCGACTTCGACGACCCTGATCGCTGACGGGAATGTAACATCCTGGTCGGATACCTCGATCACGATCACGACCGACACCTCGGTCACTGGCAATGCCGACGCTGATTGGGGGACGAATTTCGGCGGCGCCAATGCTTTGCGGGTTACGGCCGATGGGCAGGCCAGCAATGCTATGAACTTCTATGTTTTTCCTCAAGTAACCTCCTTGACTGCACCGACTGCCGTAACTGATGCGGCCAGGGAATATGATCCAGCTGATTCGGACGGAGTAATCACCTTGAACGGCACCCGTTTTGGCGCCAACTCTTCCGGGGGGTGGGTGCGGATATTAGGTTGCGACGCCGCTACCTGTTCAGGTCCCTCGGGTTCGGCCACGACGACGGCTTGGAACAATACCTCGATTACAGTGCAAATTCCGACCGTCATTCCTGATAATTCCTATACCGGCAGCGTAGTGATGCAGCAGGGCAGCGGCAGCTGGGGTGACCAGCACACATATACCGCTTCGGGGTTCCGCATCCTGCCTAGGGTGTCCAGCTTTTCTCCTTCAAGCGGAGCCATCGGTGATGCCGTGACAGCCAATGGCAATCACCTGTGCCAGAATGGCGGCAGCTGCCCCGGCTCATTCAATGGCAGCAATAAAGTGACTTTCAGTTCCGGCGTTGACGCGACGGTTTTCACTAGTTGGTCCGATACGGCCATCCAGACGGCAGTTCCCACCGGCGCGGTGACCGGACTGGCAACCACGACTTCCAACGGCTACCCATCAAATACTAAGAGCTTCACGGTATTGTCCAGTACGCCAAGCGATCCGTCGAGCTTGAACCAGTACAGGAATTCCGGACTGACCCAGAGCATCGCCACGGGCGACACGGCCAGCGCTACGCCAGTCTACCTGACCATGACGATGCAAGCCCCGGTTTCCGGCGGCACTCTTTACCCGCAAATCGAGTACAAAGCCGTCGGCTCTGCTTTCGTCTGCGGTGCCGGTGCCTGCGGCAGCGCAAGCGAGGGAACTGGCGTAGCCGGCCCCGGACCGATTGATTGCAGCCAGACCGGCAATAATTGCGCGATCGCTATTTCACCTGCTGACAATAATTACCATTGGCAAGCCCGGGTGCGGTACAACAAGAACGGCACTGATTATTATAGCGCCTGGGTGAGCTTCGGCGGGAACGCTGAATCGGCCAATGATTTTGTCATCCACGTGACACCGCCGGTAATAAGCGCCATCGCCTCTTCGACCACTGCTAATTCCGCGACGGTGACTTGGACGACAGACGAGTTGTCGACCAGCCAGGTTCAATACAGCATCTCTGGAACTTTCGTTAATGATTGCGCTACCAATAACGACTGCACCTCTTTGGATGCGAGCCTGGTAACCAGTCACTCAGTTGACATTAGCGGCTTAGCCTCGACCACGTCTTATTATTTCCGAGTACGTTCGACCGACGGCGCCGGCAATGAATCCATCTCACCAAGCTATGTCTTCGTCACCGGAGGAATGGCACAGATTGCCATTACCGGAGATCTGGTTTCCGCCGTTTTCGATACCGCCAGCTCGACCGATGGACCCGCCTATAATTCCATCTTGTGGCAAGGCGTGCTCGGTGGCGTCGGCCAGAATGAAGGCCGGGTCAGGTTCCAGCTCGCGGCCTCTGATTGTGCCAATGGCTCGACTGATTATCCAGCCTGCTCGGTCGGAACCTGGGTCTATATCGGCGGCACAACTTGCGCGCCAGGGGATTGGTATGACCCGGGCGGTCCCGATGTGCCGGCTGAAATCGGTTGTTTTTCAAGCTTCAATAATAAGCGCTATTACAGCTACAAGGTCCAAGTCTGCTCCGACGATTGCACTGCCAGGGGTTCGTCTACGCCCCGGATCGATGAAATCGTCGTGAATTATAGCCCATAATCATATGCAAAAGAAAAACAAGGTAATAATACTTTCAGTCATCGGCTCAATCCTTCTCCTGACCGTAATTCTGGTTTTTGTCCAAAGCCGGACGTTCAAGCGCCTGGCACCTTTGTTGATCGGCGGCAGAGTCATCGAGGAAGAATTGACCATCCCTGAACTCAAGTCGGCGACAGACGTTGATGGCCGCCTGATGAGTTCCAGCCGATTTCTCACGCCTTTGGTGCCCAAATCAGCCCGCGACAGGGTAATCGTGCCATTGGCTGACCTCACTTTGAAACAGGGGCTGGCAGTCGCCCGCTTGAATGCTGGATATTGGTCTGACGATGCCAAATTGATGTATGCCAAGTCATCTGGCGCGGTTACTCTTGAGGGCAAGTCGAGTCAGTGGCTTTATGTGTTCGGGTCAGAGAAGAAGCGAGCGGCCCTAGGAGTTGTGGTCAGGGGCAAGGAAGTGGTCGCTAATCTTGAACTCGCGGCTGATAATTATGGTCACGATCTGCCCGGAGACTGGCTTGATGTCTCCGAGGCCATTGCCAGTTTAGCCAACACCCCTGGTTTAAGCGACCGCTCGATAGGAGGGCTGGCTCTTTATCATAACGAAGACAGCAAAAAATGGTCATTCGGGATCGCTCTGGACAAAGGCCAGAGTACCTCGGTGCCACTTGAATAAATGAAAATCATTATCGATAATAAAGGCTTCACCTTGCTTGAGGTGCTGATATACACGGCGCTTTTGGCTCTGCTTGCGACTATTCTCACCAATGCCATATTGATGCTTTCGCGCAGCCGAGGACAGGTAGTGGTCAAGTCGGAAATAAACCAGGGCCTGCGGTTTGCTGCTGAACGGATCAAGCGTGATGTTTCCGCTTCTTCAACTTTGATTACGCCGGCATTTGCCGGCGCCACAAGCAGTTCGCTTGTACTGTCAAATTCCGGCGCCAACATCACCTATTGCGTCGCTGATTACCAGCTCAGGAGACAAGCTGGCGGAGCGTGCAATGCTTCATCTGAAGCCATAACCGGAAGCTCAGCCCGTGTCGGCACCCCAGTCTTTACCAGGCTGGAAAATCCCAGCACCGTATTCAGCAAAAAGATAGTCACGCTTGAAATCAGGCTCAGCGCTAGCTCAACCGCTGCCTCCCCGGATTGGCAATATGGCCAGAGTCTCAGGACTACGATCGATTTTCATCAGGATTTTTAATTATGAAAAATCTCTATACACAATCAGGAGTTGCGGCCATGCCAGTAATATTTGCTATGCTGGCTTTGATCGTCAGCTTGAGTCTGCTCACGGCCAATCTGAGCGGCAATGACAACGCATCAAGCGCCGAGGTTGCGAATTCCGATAGTGCGCTTGCCGCCGCTGAATTCGGAGCCAAGGACGCATTGCTCAAGATTGCTCGCAACAAGGGGTATTCAGGCACATATTCCGTGGCAGTGCTTTCTGGCGGGTGCGCTTCACCTGTCAGGGGTTGCGCTACGGTCACGGTCGACACCCAATCCAACCCCAAGACCATCAATTCTTCCGGCCAGGTCGGAGAGCTGGTGCGTAAAATCGTAGTCAAGGCGTATCTAGATGGCAATGGAAAGATAGCCAACTATACTTGGCAAGATAATTAAGGCTGTTTCAATACAAAAAAGCTGCGGATGATTCCGCAGCTTTTTTGTATGTAATGAAGATTATTTCAACCCGATAATTATTTCCAGGTCATAGGCGGCGTCATTTCCAGCAATTTCGGTGATGGCGTCATATTGGGCAGAGACGCCCAGCTTGACGGCTTCCAAGGTTTCATCTGACACACCCAGCTTGTACCTGATGACAGTCTGCTTGAGCGGTGGCGGCAGGTTGTCTGTCTTGAAGTCCGCATCCAGCTTGGATGAAAGCGAGTTTTTTAATTTGCTGGCCAAACCGGATTTTTTAGTGCTGTTGGCGATATGGATAGAGAGTCTTTTTACCGGCTGGGCAAGGGGGGCGGCTTGTGCGGACGTGGTGGCAGTTGTTGTCGCCGATTCCATGGCCACTTCAATGGCTGTGGTCGAGGTGGCTAGAGATTCGGTTGAGGTAGGTGAGGCCTCTGGGGTTGAAGTCGCCAACTTGAGCTTGGCAGCAAGGCGTTCATAACCCTGAAGATCCAGGGTCGTGGTAACGCCTTCCGTTTCCAAGGAAGGCTGGCCGAAGCTGCGGTTGATTTCCTTGGCCAAGAATTTACTGACGGAGATGAAGATTGACAAGAAAACAAATGAATACGCCGCAAAAATAAGGGCATAGCGCCAACGCCACAGGGAGGAGTTCTTTATTTTATTCAACTCGATTTTCTGCATAAAAGTGGCCGATTAAGGTGATTGAAGAGTTGTCATGCCAGCCGGAGCCCGATGCGCTCTTGAAGGAGAAGCTGTCAACGCTGAAGAAATACGGCTGGCCCTCAAGGTCTGATAATAATTTTTGGAAGCTGCCGACAGTGGCGTTGCTCAGCGTGGCTTTGAGGTCCATGCGGTAGAGAGGGGAAGCGTGAATCATCTTGTCTGTCGCCTGCGGACCGGATACCGATATCGATGAGGCGATGCCGTATTTTTGGGCCAAGCTGCCGATGGCATCAGTAATCGGCGACAGATTGCTGGCTGCCGGTATCGCTTCTTTGAGTTCGGCGTCGAAATTCTTGGTCATCTTGATCTGGGCGGAAAGGCGGCTTTCGGAATCAGTCTGCGTCTTCAAGAGGGACAGCATGACTTTCTTCTGCTCGTTGTCATTATTTATTTTTTTGATCTTCTTGGCGTAGACATTTCCAACCAAAAATGAACCAAGCATTAGAGGCAGCAGCCAGGCGATGCTTATGATTATCTGTTTCTGTGTCGGGGTTAGGTTCTTCATTTTGTTGCGTAAAGCGCCGGCGCAGCCAGGCTAAGCGAGAAACTGAACGGTATGTCTATCCTCTTGTCCAGATTGTCCAGCGGCAGCGGGGTGGGAGCGAACATGCCGGATCCGTTCAGGACCTTGATGAAAGAGTTGAGGTCAGCTCTGGTCTTGGCTGTACCGACTAGGCTGATCGGCTGATTGGTCGTGGCCGCAGCGAGCGAAGTTATGATGATGTTCTCCGGAATTATCTTTTCTATGTCGTTTACTAAGCGGCTATAGGCTGTCTGCTCCTGCAATAGCAAGTTGGTCTGGCTCAAGACTTGGTTCAGCTGCTGAGCCCGATTCTGCATTTCGAAGACGCTCCCTTGGCCAGCTTGTCCGGAGTAGGTGGCAATCTGCTGTCCGGTAATGGTTTGCAGGCGGTTCATGAGGACCCAACTGCCGAAAAAGACCGCTACGAAGAATATGGATAATGTGGCCGTAAGCCTAGTTATGAAGGCGACGAAGGAGATCGCCTTCTGGTGCTCATAAATTTCCTCGGTTCCTAACGGCATCAGGCTGATCTGCTTGTCGTTCTGACGTGGCAACAGCCCTCTTCGCGCGGCTCCCAAGGCGATGACCCAGTCAGCTGCGGGCAGGAGCTTTTCCGTTCCGGCAATCGGAGCAAGCGCAGGAACGACGCTCTTCAGCCCGGTTTTGTAGACGTCAGGAGAATCGCCTAATAGGATCAAGTGCTTGATGTCATGGCGCTCGGTCTGGGCGTAATCTGCGAGGTGCTTGATTGCAGACTCGATTCCGGTTTTATTTTTTTCAGCTTCTGGCAAAGGGTGAGCAACTACAGGAATCGCTTGGTCAGTCAGGGAGACTGTGAATCCATGCTGGTTGATTATGGCCAGGATATAAGACGGGTCAGCCTGTCCTTCCAAGAGGCGGCCAGCTGAAAGCTGATGGAACTCGATGGCCACCAGCTCAATGCCCGCTAAAGTAAAGAGGCTTACCAGCTCGTCGATCTTATTCTTATTCGTGGCTACGATCAGCACTCGGCGCTTCGTGGAATCCGGCTGTTTGGGCAAAACCTGCCAATCGAAATACAGCTCATCTGCCGGTAACGGCAATTGGAAATGAGCCATCAGCTCGATCGATTCTTCAATCTTGTATTCTTCCAAGTCAGCGGGGAATTCCACGATTTTCAGGTACAGGTAGTCAGCTGGCAAAGTCAGGACGGCCAACTGCGTCAGCTTGCGGGTTTTGGCGGCCAGGTTGGCCAGGCTTTTTGCCAAACCTTCCGGATTATTGACGCGATTGCCGACAAGATCGCCCGGAGCCAGCGGTTCCAGCAGGGCCTGTTCGAGTAGTACGCTGTTTTTTTTACCCTGCTTGAGCAATGCGAAACGCAATGCCGCATCGGAAAGTTCGATACCGGCTATGGGTTCGGGCTTGATTAAGATGTTGGGCCAATGCATTGATTGAGTCTTTTGAATAGTTATTATATTATACCATAAAAATAACCGATTGGGCTAGAATCGGTTATTTCGAGTAAACGTGGTATAATTATCTCAGTCCATCAGCTGACAATAAAGTAGCTGGCCAGGCTCACCAGGAAGCCGATCAGGCTGCCGACGGCGACTTGCGCGGGCGTATGGCCGATCTTTTCCAGGAGTGCCGGATATTTATAGTCCAGGACTTCGTCATCCTTAAGGTCTTTGACCAGGATGTTGAGTACCTTGCCGTGCTGCCCAAGGTAGCGCCTGAGTCCGACCGCATCCCTAAGGACCAGGATGGTCAAGACGACACAGACCGCGAATAGCGGATCCTGGATACCCAATTCGAGACCGATGATGGTCACGAGGGAGATCATCAAGGCTGAATGGCCAGAGGGCATTCCTGAATAGGCCACCAGGTTGGTGACACCGATCTTCAAGTGGTTGGCGCCGATAAAGAATTTGGAAACCTGGGCGATTACCGCTGCCACGAGGGGCGTAAGTAGGATTTGATACATAATTTAAATTATATGGAATATATAAGCGCGATCATTTTCGGGGTGGTGCAAGGAGTCACTGAGTTTTTACCAGTGTCCAGTTCCGGACACCTTTTGGTCTTGCATCGTTTATTGGCTTTGCCGATAAAAGATGAAGTGGCGTTCGATGTTTCGCTCCACCTGGCTACCTTCGTGGCTGTATTATGGTTTTTCCGCAAGGATGTCGTCTCTTTGGCCTTGCGCTGGCTGCGCAGTTTCAGGTATCTGCCTGGCAGTTTGACTGATTTGAGCTGGCTGATCATTTTTGCCACCATTCCGGCCGGACTGGCCGGGCTGCTCTGGGAAGACACGATCGAAACTGTTTTACGGTCGCCGTTGCTGGTGGCCTTCATGCTTGTCCTGGTCGGAATCCTTTTTATCGTGGTCGAGCGGGTGGGCAAGCAATCGCAAGAGTTGAGCCAGCTGACTTTGAGGCAAGCTATGATTATCGGACTGTCCCAGGCCTTAGCCTTGATTCCTGGCACCTCAAGGAGCGGTATTACTACTATATCAGGTATGGGCCTTAATTTGAAGAGAACGGCTGCAATCCGTTTTTCCTTCCTTTTGTCGCTGCCAATAATCGCCGGAGCGGCCTTGAAAAAAGTTCCTTATCTTTTCGAATCCGGTTTGGAGCCGAGAGAGTGGACAGTTGTGGGGTTGGCCTTCGTTGCAGCGGTCATTTCCGGCTGGCTGGCCATCGCCATGCTTCTTCATTTTACGCAAAAGCATAGTTTACGTGCCTTCGCTTATTATCGTTTCGTTTTAGCTTTCATAATAATTTTTCTGATGTTTTTCTCCGATGTCTTCAATTGATCTCTTAATAGAAGACGGCGCCTTGAGGACGCCGGCAATCATCGCCGCGATGCGCAAGATCAGGCGTGCCGACTTCCTGCCGGTCGCCAATCGTCATATGGCCGATATCGACCAGGCGTTGCCGATCGGCTTCGGACAAACCAACTCCCAGCCTACAACGGTTGCCATAATGCTTGAATTGCTGCAGGTCGAGCCTGGCGATAGGGTCTTGGATGTCGGCAGCGGTTCGGGTTGGACCACTGCTTTGATGGCCGAGCTAGCTAAGCCTGGCACCGTCCTGGGACTGGAAATAGTCCCCGAGCTAGCTGAAACCGCTCAAGCAAACGTCTCGAAATACCATACGTCGGAACAGGCGCGTATAATCTGCGCCGACGCCTATTCAGGTTTGCCCGAAGGAGCTGTTTTTGATAAGATTATGATAGCGGCAGCTGCGCCGAAAGTGCCGTCCAACCTCTTGGATCGCCTTGCTCGTGGCGGCTGGCTTGTCGCCCCGGTCGGGCGGACGGATGCTGACCAGGACCTGGTCCTGATTGAGAAAAAAACTGACGGTACTTATGCTGAAAGGCGCTGGCCTGGCTTCCGCTTCGTACCGCTAATAAACCCAAAATCATGAAATTAATCATTTTAGCCGGCGGTTCAGGCACGCGCTTGTGGCCGGTTTCCCGCAAGAATACGCCAAAACAAGTCCAACAGATCGTCGGCGACCAAACGCTGCTTGAGAAGACTTATGAACGCCTGCGCGCCGGCTTTCCGGCAGAGGATATCTATATAGCAACGAACCAGGTCCAGGCCGAGCTGATCAAGCAGCAGCTGACCGAGGTCCCTCATGGCAATTACATCATCGAGCCTTCAAGGCGCGACACGGCCGCCGCCATCGGATTGGCAGTCACCAAGATACACCACGACCATCCGGGCGAAAGCATTATCAATATAAATTCCGATCACTACATCAAGAACGAGGCCGAGTACCTGAAAATCATCCAGCTGGCCGGAAGGGTTCTGGCCGAAAAGCCTGACGCCGGCGTCTTGATCGGCGTCAACCCGACTTATCCCGAGACCGGTTACGGCTACATCAAGATGGGTGAGGAGTGGAAAGAACTGGAAGGCACTAAGATTTTTGAAATTTCCGAATTCAAAGAGAAGCCGACTTTGGAAAAGGCGCAAGAATATTTCGAGCGCTGGGAGTATCTTTGGAATATCGGCTGCTTCGCTTTCAAGACCGATTACCTCCTTTCGCTGTACCAGCAGCTGCTTCCGGAAATGCATAGCCGCCTGATGGCGATCGAATCGGCCTGGGGCACACCGGAACAAGACGCGATAATCGAGCGCGAGTTCAACCTGATTTCGCCGATTTCCATGGATTACGGCATTATCGAAAAAGCTCCGAAACTTCTAGTGATACCGGCTGATTTCGGCTGGGCCGATGTCGGGCATTGGCGTACGGTCAAGGAAGTCTTGTCAGCGCAGCCGTCCGACAATATCGTCAAAGGCAATGTCATAGAAGTCGAGAGCAGCGGCAATCTGGTTTACGGTTATTCCAACAAGCTGGTCGCTTTGGTCGGGGTCAAGGACTTGGTGGTTATCGATACTCCGGACGCCATGCTGATCTGCCCGCAATCGGAAGCCCAGTCGGTCAAGCAGCTTGTCGACAAGCTGAAAGCCGAGGGCATGGAGGAATACCTATAATTTATGAAAAAGCATATCTGGCTATTCCTGTTCGCCTTCCTACCCGCGGTCATTATCGTAACGATTATTTTTTTCGGCTGGGAATTGCAGCGCAAGCCTGGCGACGGCAAGCCTGGCGAAATCGCCTTTACGATCGAGCGCGGCGAGACTTTGAAGCAGATCAGCCGCTCTTTAGCTGACGAAGGAGTCATCAGTTCGCCTTGGTTCTTTGAAGTGCTCGTGCGTTTGAGTCATAAACAGAACAAGCTTCAAGCTGGCGATTATGAGTTGCCGCGGGGGTTGTCTTTGCTTCAGCTCATCGAAGCCCTGGGCAATGCTCAAGCTAACCAGGTGCAAATCACCTTTCTGGAAGGGGATAGTATCAGGAGCCTGGCCGACCAGCTAGCCAAAGCAGGCATCGTGGCTTCTTCTACCTTTATTGATGCCGCCGGCAGACCGACCGTTGATTACGGCAAACTACCCCTGTCTGAACCTCGGCCGGCTGATTACGCGAATGATTTCAGCTACCTTGAGGATAAGCCGGGTCATTATGGCTATGAGGGGTATCTTTTTCCTGACACTTACCGTTTCAGCAAGACTGCGACCTCCGGGCAGATTATCAGGAAGATGCTTAAGAATTTCGATTCGAAACTTTCTGCGGCAATGCGCCAGGAAATAGCGCGCCAACGCAAGACGGTTTGGGAAGTAGTCATCATGGCTTCGCTTCTTGAAAAAGAAGTTCGTACTGCCACCGATATGAAGCTGGTTTCCGATCTTTTTTGGCGGCGGCTCGACCGCGGACAGGCGCTACAGTCTGACGCCACCCTGAGCTATGTCTTAAATGACACCGTAGCCGCTCATTCGGCTGAAGACCTGGAGTCCGACTCCCCCTTCAATAGCTACCGCTTCAAGGGCCTGCCGCCGACACCGATCGGCAACCCTGGTTTGGCCGCCCTGGTGGCAGCCATCTATCCCGAGCCGAATGATTATAATTTTTTCTTGAACGACCCTAAGACGGGCGCGACCATATTCGCCGAAACATTCGAGCAGCATAAGCAGAATAAAAGGCAGTATCTATACTAAAACAAAATCATGTTCGACAACATGGCTCAAGGGTCCGGCTATTCCGGGCCGGTAACAAACAGACCGCCGCAGAATAACAAGATGCAGATCATGCTTTTTGCCGTTTTGGGCGGCGTGATAGTCATCAGTATCATGGTCGGCTTCATCAAGTCATATCTCGGCACGACAAAGAAGCCGGGTGATAAGCCGCCGGTGGCAACCTCGACCGAGGTGCAGAAGAACTCCACCTCGACCGGTGCGGGTCTGCCGGAGAACGACCAGGCCACGAGCTCCGATCCTTATGGCTGGTCAGGCGATTTTTCCAACGTCAAGGCCGAGGTCCTGAAGTTTTCTGATTATTATGAAGCGCCTCAGGACAAATACGAAGCCAAGGCTGATACCATCAGGATGCCGTTGTCTATCAAAGTCGATGTCGCGAACTACTATGATTTTTCACGAAAAGTCGAATTATCAGAAAAGCAGATTGATGAACTGAACAAGAATGGTTTTACCATTATGGACAATGTCTTCAAGAAGGAGGCGACTGATTTTTACGGGCTTTATAACCAGATCAGCAAGAAGGACATGCCGCAGTTCATCAGTTCAGATTTCATCTGGTATTTTTACCAGAATCAGATGAAAGAAGTATTCGCCGACATCAAGGTCGGGACTTTTTATAAGGATTTGTGGAAAATCAACAAGGAATTCTTCCAGATCGCCAATGCTCGCTATAAGAAGACTAAGGCCAAAGTCGGCACGGCCAACGACCCTGTTTTGGAAGCCGAGCGTCTTGAAGCGGCTTTTTTTGCCGTCGGCCTCGAGCTTTTAAAACCCAAGACCGGGCAGATTTCGAGTGAGGAGCTGACGACCGGCAATAAATTCTCAGCTAGCGAAAAGGACGGCTATGTCTTTGAGCTGCCGGATTATCTGGCGGCTGACGTAGCCAAGGAGTTGGCGCTGATTGCCAAGGCCAACGGCACCTCGAAATCGCCAGTCCTGCTTTATGAGCGCGACTACAGCGAATTCGACCCGACCGCCGAGAACCTGGGCAATGCCAAACTGGCCAACTTCTATCTGGCTCATCGCTGGTTCAACTCGGTCTTTCCTTTGTACTACCGTGATGACAGCTGCAAAGATTGCTTGTTGGACCAGAACGACTGGCTGATTAATTTCATCGCTAACGCTTTCGTGGCCAAAGACTTCGCCGATAACCAGGAGCTGAAAAATCGCTGGGCTAGGATTTACAAGGTGGTTTCGTATTTTTCCGGGTTGCGCAAGGACCTGACCTACTTGCACTATAATGAAGTGATGCTGAATCTTTTTGGCGAGGGTTATGATCCCGAGCAGATTTTCTCGATCGAGCCGGAACGGCAGAGAGCCGAGCAGGCCGCCAAGAAGGTTCAGGCCGAAATCGCCAAGCGCAGCGATTATTACGGATTGGAAGGGAGCTATGACCGCGCTGACCCCAAGACTAAGCCCATCTTAGGCATGCGCTTGCTGCAGACTGATTTCTGGCCCGATTATTTTATCTTCAAGCAGCTGACCAATCCCAAGGTCTCCAAATTTTTGCCAGCCAAAAAGGAGCAACTGGCCAAGAACGTCACCGCTTGTCCGAATCAAACCAAAGAAAAGTCTGAAATCGGCGATGTCCGTTGCGCGGCCATCGGCTTGGATATTATTAACATACTTCAGCCGGTCGTTTCCAACGCCTATTTCAACGAGAACACATCTTATAGGAATTACACCCAGCAATCAGACATCCTTAAGAACCAGCTTCTTAATTTCAGTGCCAACAGCTGGCATGCCAGCCAGTATTGGTCAACGCTCGATGTGATGCGCAAGTCCATGCTTGACCCGCTTGAGCTCACCGGACCGATCGTCACCAACACAGCCAACTGGAGCAACCGCCAAACGACTGCTGCTTTGGCCGCCTGGGTCAATCTGCGGCTGCCGGCTGATAAGTGGGTCCCTAATCTGGAAAATGTCTCCGGTGGCGACTTGGCGGAGTCTTCCTATATGGTGGAGCCGGCCCCAGTCCTGATTGATGAGCTTTTGGCTAACGCGCGGATGCTCGGCAAGATGATGGGAGCCCTGCGCCTGGTTAAAGATGTCGATCTGACCGGCAAGAAATTGGCCGAGGTCCAGGACGAGCTCTTGAAGCTTAAGGCGATTACAAAGAAGGAATTGGCCGGCGAGAAACTGGATAATAATGACTTGGCCAACTTGGCCAACTTCGCCAGGAAGAACCTTGTCAGCAAATCTGGCGAGAAGCGGACGGCATTCAATTTCGAAAAGCTTAAGACCATTGAAGATATCGGAACCCTGAAACTGATAGTCATCATCGAACAGATCAAGGGTAAGAAATATCTGGCCATCGGCCCGGTTTATAATCTGCAGGAAGGTGGCCGATAGCCGCAAGACTCGGGCTATTGACAAAAATGGCTAATCTGCTAGAATAATCTTACATCAAAATATTACTTTACCAGAGACCGCAGGCGTACAAGATAAGCCCTGCCGAGGTGAGGACCATTTTTAGGTTCTTGTTGCTGTGGTAAAGCCACAGTTTTTTTTGTTTATGATTCGTGATTTTTGAGAAATTAAATAATAATTATGGCTAAAAGCAGAGTAAAGAAGCAGACTGAGCTGCGGACTTTAGAGGAACGTGCCGGACGAGCCAAGTCGGTAGTTTTCGCTAATTTCAACGGTTTCGGTGTGCAGGCCAGCGAATCTTTGCGCAATGCGCTCAGAGAAGAACAGGCCGAAATGCTCGTTGCCAAAAAGACCTTGATCGACCTGGCTTTCAAAGGCAAGGGTCTGGACGGTTTTTCTGCCCGTAAGATGGATGGCCAATTGGCTGCGATTTTCGGGTACGGCGACGAAGTGGTCCCAGCTAAGCTGGTGGCTAAGTACAAGAAAGAGAACGAGGGTAAGCTGGATTTTGCCGGCGGTGTTCTCGAGGGTCATTTTATCAGCGCAGCTGAGGTGACTGAATTGGCAAAATTGCCAAGCAAGCAGGAATTGTATGGCCAGTTGGTCGGTTCATTGAACGCTCCGGTTTCCGGATTCGTCAATGCCTTGGCTGGCAACTTGCGCAACCTGGTTTATGTCCTCAAGGCAATTGAGGAGCAGAAAGCCTAAAACATTTATAAAAAATTATTAAGTAAAAAACTATGACTGAAGAAATCAAGACTGAGGAAACCGTAGAGGTTCCTGCAAAATTCCAGGCGCTCGTTGCTGAAATCGAAAAGATGAGCGTCATCGACCTGGCCGCATTGGTCAAGGTTCTCGAGAAGAAGTTTGGCGTATCCGCTGCCGCACCTGCCATGATGATGGCTGCTGCCGGCCCAGCTGCTCCGGCTGCTGAAGAGAAGACCAGCTTCGACGTCGAATTGACTGACTCTGGCGCCAACAAGATCAACGTGATCAAAGTTGTCCGCGAAATCACCGCTTTGGGCTTGAAGGATGCCAAGGATTTGGTAGACGCAGCTCCTAAGATGGTGAAGGAAGGCGTAAAGAAGGAAGAAGCCGATGACATCAAAAAGAAGATCGAAGAGGCTGGCGGCAAGGTTACCTTGAAGTAAATCCTTTTACAATAAAAAAAAGACGCTTCGTAAGAGGCGTCTTTTTTTATTGCTGAGAAAGGGGGCTTTAGTTGACAATTATACATAAATGTGTTATAAATATAAATTCGCGCTTTTTGCTAAAAGCGGGCACCTTAAACAAGGAGAGGAAATACTTATAACGCTGGATTTTAGCGGTCACGTCAATTGAGGAGCTTTTACTCATCCCTAGGAATTGCCACAACCACCACAAGGAGGCAGTCAATGAAAACCGAACAAGCAGAATTCAGAAACACCAATTTGTCGCTCGCCCTCGCCGCATTCGCGATCCAGGATGACATCAATGGTCTCGAAGGCGAAGACCGCAAATCCCACCAACTGCTGGTGCAGAGTGCTGCGCCGAAGGTTTGCGAACGCAAGGTGATGGCCCTTATGCCTGACGTCGAGGTCAAAGTGCCTAAAGCTGGCGGTCTTCGGCTGCAGACAGAGCAGATAATCGAAGGCAAGTCGGTTCCGGCCCATTACCACCACGTCAAGAACTTCAAGGGAGTCTTCGTCAACTGCCACTACTATGGCATTACGCCGTTTGACTTCGGGCACGAAATCACTGCCATCGTGGAGGTTGTCGACAAGATCATCGGTGAACGGCGTTTTACCTTCATCAACTTCAGGAAAGTGACGACCTCACTCCCCGAATTCGACATGAAGATCATGCCTGATACTGAGGGCATCCTCCTGGCCGGCACGGATCATTCGGTGCATTTCCTCCCAAGACAGTAGCGGCTCAAACCGCAAACAGGGCGTACGCAAGTACGCCCGTTTTTTTATCTGGAGAAGGTTATAAGTTGATTTCCCAAGCACTGGAGCCGGAGAGGATGTAGGCTTTGCTGCCGTCGGCTGAGAAGGCGGCGTCACGAGGCTCGTTCAAACCGGCAAAGGTCGCTTGGTTGATGAAGTTGCCGTTCTTGTCTAAAGAGATGATGCGTTTGGCGGCCGGCTCGAAGATAAGTATTTTTTTGTCCGTAATGAAAAGCTTGCTTGCTTTAGCGACTGGCGGCTGGATCTTGGGGGTAGTGAAAGGTTCGGGTTCACCCCGGAGATATTTATAAATCTGCCCATTGTCGACAAGCACGAAAATGGAGGAGTCGATTGACAGCGAGACTGCCCCGGCCAGCTCATTGGCTGGCTGTTTCAGCCAGGCAGAGCCGCCAGAGTATGAAGCGCTTGTCTTGTTGAAGCGATAAATCTGCCTGTCGGCGCTGTTGAGCTGGTATAGCTTGCCATTATAAATAGCCTGATTGGCGATACCGATGGGATTGCCTTGGGGTTCCAGGTTGAATTGCTTGGCCTTGCCGGTCGTCGGGTCGAATTCGATGACCTTGTCCTTGTTGAGGAAACTGGCTGATTTTTCGTCCAAGGCAGGCAAGCGCAGTTCGGAGACCTGGTCGGTGAAATCGTTCTTGATCGTCCCTGACTTGGTTGCCAGGTCGAATCGGTAAATGGCAGAATTGGCTGCGTCGCCGGCGACTAGCTGGCCGGCAATCAACGACAGGTTTTCTGGCTTGGCTTGAGGGCTGATTTGAGCGAAGTTGGCCGCTTCGACGGGGTTGGTCTTGTTTTCTTTGCGGAGCTTCGCCACCTGCTGTTCATATTTCTTGAACAGCTCGGCATATTGAGGGTCATCGGCGGGCAATTGGTCAAGAAGCGGCTTGATTTCCGAAAGGATCTGGTTGGCGCCGTCCTCGTTCTTATAAATAAGACTGGATTCGACGGCGGTTTCTTTCTGCTCGATGAGCTTGGCTGAGTCTTGGTGATTCTGCTCTAAGGCTTCTTCGTAGTTCCGTTGTTTTAGGGTGAAGAGATTCTCGACGAAAAAGCCGAGGGTTACGAGCACGACCACTATTACCACTTGGTGCTTACGCTCCAAGTTCTTGAACCAGAGGAAAAAGCTGGCAGTCCTTTGTTTGGCCGAGTTGAGGCTTTTCTGCCAGCGGTCGGCTTTTAAGAATTGGGGCAAGCCCTTGATCAGATCGAACAGTACTAAGAAAAAAGCTAAAACGACTTGGAATGATTTTTTGAGCCAGAATAGGCCGGTTCTTTTCTTGCTGGCAACCCGGTCAGAGATGGAAAGTTGCCCGCCTTTTGCCGATCGAGGCAGGGAAACGCCCAGCTTGGGGCGCCAGCGGGTAATTTTCTGAATCCAGGACTTAAGGTCTATTACTCCCGAGGGGGTCAGCAGCCGTTCAGTGGCCTGTTCGGTCGAATTGAGCGAGTTGATCGAGTTCTGGCTTGAGCCGGACAAGATGATGCGGTCTGCCGGATTGGCTGCCTGGCCGACAGTATTCTTGATGATCAGCGCCAGGAATGAAACGTAAGCGTTCACTTTGGCCAGCTGGTTCTTTAATTGTTCGACTGCGGAGACGGGGGAGAGGGTGGTGACGATTTCCATGAGCTGTTTGGAAGAGACATACTCAGGCAAGGCCTCGTTGGAAAATATGAAGTAGCCCTTTTCCGGCAATTGGCCATTAATGACGTTGGAGAAGATCTTGGTGGCCACCACGGGGGCAACCGGTTCCGAATCGACCCTGCCGGTGATTTCAGTGATCCGATAATCGCGTCCGTCTAAGTCTTTAGGATTCAGGTAGGCCAGGAAAGCCTTGTTGGCACCGATGACGGAGAAGTGGAGCTCATTTTCGAAAATTACCCCGACCGTGGCGTTGATTGACCGCAACTCGAAGTCGATGACCGGGTTTTGCATGAAATCGGCCAAATTCTTGTTGGTCTTGGCTAAAGCCGCCTCGAAGATATGCTCAATCTTGATCGTAGAGAGCCTTTCGCGCAGGATCAGTTTCTCGTTCTGGTAGTAGTTATGAGTCAGCTCGCTGACCAGGTAATTGATGAATTTGGCTCCGCCCGAGGCATTGGCTGGCAGTTCGATCAATATGAAAAGCCGCCCGGCAAGCCCTTCTTTGTGGGCATCGGGTTGGGCCAGGTAGACTTCGCCCAGCTGGCTGCTTTTTTGAGTGGGCGTCAGGATGAGTTGAGCAATTTTATAAAACATTTTTCTTCAACTCACTATAAAAAATAGAGCCAATAACGAATTGACTACCCCTATATTATACTATAAAATAATAGTAAAGAACAAGCAGTATAAGCTAGCAACAGGTAATCTTAAACTATGCTCGAGAAGCTTTTTGGATCACGAACCCGCGTCAAGCTGATGAAGCTTTTTTTGTTGTCGCCTGACCGGCGCCTGACTTTGGTCGAGATCGTCAAGATGCTCAAGCTCCAGCTGGTGGCGGTCAAGAAAGAGTTGGACAATCTGGAGGAGTTCGGCATGGTCGAGCATGTCATGGCCGAAGAGGTTAATAGCGACGAGAAGGGTGCTCCGCGGCAAGAAAAGAAGCACTACCGCCTCGATCCTAATTTCGTGCTCAAAGATGAGCTTAAGGCGTTAATCGTCAAATCGCAGATCCTTTATGAACGAGACTTCCTTGATCGCCTGATGAAGCTGGGCCGGATAAAGCTGCTGGTCCTGACCGGTATTTTCGTGAATCTGCCCGACTCGCCGATCGATATCCTGATAGTCGGCAAGATCAATAAGGTCAAGCTGCTCGCCCTTTTGGCACAATTGGAGCAGGAATTAGGGCGAGAAGTGAACTTCACCTTTATGGAGCCGGGAGAGTTCTCCTTCCGCTTGAGTATGACTGATGTCTTCCTTTATAATATCCTCGAGGGGAAGCGCTTGATTCTTATTGATGAATTTGGCGTATAGTTAGCAAAAAATAGAGAAAATTCGCTGAAACTAAAAGATTTGCCCGGAAGGGGCATTTTTTTGTTGCCTTGGCCGAATAAGCTATTGACATTTTTACAATAAAATGTTACCATAATTAATCATTTTGAACTATCATTTATAAACCCGATATCTTTAGCGTAGTCGGGGCTTTGAATGTCTAGCCGTAAGACTCATATGGAATTAGCCCAATTCTATCAATTGATCAAAAAAGGCAAGCTGACCTTGGTGACAAGCGTCCTTATTTTCGTGCTACTTGCCATGGCCTTCACTTTTTTGCGTCCGCTCGAGTTCCGAGCCCAGTCACGTTTGCTGATCATCCAGAATAGCCAAGAGGGTACCGATCCTTTTGTCGCTGCCAAGGCTAACGAGTATTTGGGCGGCGTCTTGACCAAGATCGTCGCTTCCAATTCGTTCCTGGAGGAGGTCTTAGCTTCGGGGCTGAATGTCGACAAGGACTATTTCAGCAACGACCAGCGAGAGCGCGCCAAGACATGGCAGAAAATGATTGCCGCCAGGTCTTATGGCGATTTGGGTGTGATCGAGATCTCGGTTTTTCATGCCGACAAATATCAGGCCGAGCAGGTGGCTCAAGCCGTCGATTTAGCTTTGAAGAATAAGAGCAGCGTCTTTCTGGGTACTGGTGATAAGGTTGAAATCAGGGTGATCGACCAGCCCATCGTTTCGAAGTGGCCGGTCCGCCCCAATATCGTCTTGAATATGATATTGGGTCCGGTCATCGGTTTGATTTTCGGCCTGTTCTACCTTTACCTTTTCGCCAAAGTTTCCATCGAGCCGGCGCCCATCCAGGCCGTCCAGGAGACGCAGCCAGAAAAGATGCCGATCGAGCCAGCTCCCCAGCAGCAGGCAGTGGCAACTCCTTGTCCTGAGCCAGCACCAGTAGAGGTCCAGGCTCAGTCGGAACCCGCACGACCTCGGCCAGCCGAACCGGTCGCGCAGCCGGCCGCCGGGCCTTCGCCTAAGCCGGCAATAAGTGATGACTTTGACCTTGACGATATCCTGAACCAAGGCAATATCAGCAACCTGCTTTAGAAGGTTGTTTCGCCTCTGCTCCAGTCTCGTTGACGGGATCAGAAAGAGACAAGCTTAGGCTCATTGACAACACGTGACAACACCGGTCAGATGACCGAAAATCCTCCTCTAGATTGAGGAAAAATCAGGAAGGAGTACGCTATGTTCAGCATGTTCAGTATGGAGTTCGGAACCGATGAATTCTGGAACCTGATGTGCGCCATGGGTGTGGCAGGGATAATTTTCCTTTTTTGCCTCTTGTTCTGGTTCCGATACCAGGATAGGCGCACCTTGCGCGAGGCGATCAAAGGGAATGCCTTGCGGCAACTCGAGGAGCACGACGGAGAAACGCGAGAGGTGTACGTCAGCGGTTATGCCATAAAGGTCAAATACCACGACGGCATCTGGTACTCGCCCTTCGTCAACGCCTCAGGCCAGAATTTCAACAGTTCAAACATCGAAAGCTTGCGCCACTCGATTAGGACTTGCCTTAAGAAACCGGATCGTTTCCAGGAGCAGTTCAACCGATTGGAAGACGCGAAAATCATTACCAAGCTGAGCGACAGGAAGGTGATCGACATCACCGGCGCCAGCTACAACGAGCAAGCCGAAAGGAGGGCGTCATGAGAACAGCAAGACAGCTTATCGCAGCACTGATGTTCGGCAGCCTCGTTTCCGGCTGCTCACACGACTTCATGCGCAAGGAAGAGATGCACCTCGTGCCTCTGCCTGCCAAGCAGGTGAAGCAGGTCATGGTTATGACCTTGCCGCTTCATCCGCAGCTTGACCTGGCAGAAGGCGGGGAACAGAGAACGACCTGGCCCGTCCGCGTAGTTTACAAGGACGGACGGGAACCGCTGAAACTCCATGCCGTCAGCCTGTTCGACAATCCGCTCGTCGACATGGCCTGCACCAAACCCCTGTTCATAACCGTACCCATGGCTAAGCCCGAAGATTTCGATGGCGCGCTGGTCGCCGTGCTTAACCGCACCATGACTGCCGCCTACGGACAGGGCACCGAAGTCAAACTGAAAGAGGCGGGCAAGATCGACTACAAAGAGCTTGAAGCCCACATGCCGAAGTTCGGTACTGGGCAGGAATTCGCCAAGGCAATGAGCACCGACTCACCCGAGTACCGGCAGCTCCTCGATATCTATGCGGGGGCCCTGGTCAAGGAAGTGAAGTGGATGCGCCAGTACTTGGCGGAGGAACACCGCCTGACCCTCAACCCCTCGAGCAAGCTTACAGAAAAACAGCTTGAGGAGATCATGTGGAAGGATTCGAAGGTTTACAACTTTGCCCAGTGGCTTGGCAGCGACTGGAAGATCCTGGTGACCTTGCCGTTCGTCGGCTTCAGGGAATCAGCGATAATCATCGCCGCCATGAAGTTCATCACCGTCCCCGAGATTTTCATCGCGGACAAGATGAACTCCGTAGGCTATGATCAGTACCAGCCATCATCCGGCGACGTGTCCAGGATGTTCCGGTATAACCGTCGCTATGACGCTTGCCTCAGCAAACTGGGGTACATACCGAAATTCTTCCTGGCTGAGTAACTTCACTTGCGGCTTCGGTCGCATCCAAATACGCAGTCCGCTTATACGTTGCATTGCCACACTCAGCTAGTTCCCAAGTAAGCTGGTAGGAAGCCGCAGGCTCCCAGCAGGCTAGGCGTTGACCCGTCGGGTCCGTCGCAGTTGCGCTCTCAAAGCGCAGCATGTCGCTTCCGTTAGCTCGGAAGAAACAGGAATCAGGTGATGGTGCGCAAAAGGATTTCAATTTTTCCAGTATCCAACTGCTGGAGGAAAGGAGCAAGTCATGAAAAAGTTGATCATGCCGACACTGATCGCGCTTTTCGTGCTGATAGCCCTGTTCATGGGTTCCAAGCATAAAGAGCAGCCGGTCAAGACAGTCGCTATCGCGAAGCCAGCCGTGCAGCAGCCGGTTGCCAAGAAACAGCAAGCTTGTATCGCTTGCCACGTTTCTAGAGCCAGCCAAGCCCAGCCAGCCGCGGTGCCAGCATCCGTGCCCGCACCGCCGCAACCGCGCGAGAAGGCCGCAGTCGCAACTTCGCTCAAGCATGTAGTCATCAAGGGCCAATGCCTTTGGACGATCGCTGAGCGTTACTACCGCGACGGCAGCCAGTGGACTAGGATCCATGAAGCCAACCCTGGCATCAAGAATCCACATCTGATCCACCCCGACCAAGCTTTGGTAATCCCGATCGTCAATGGGATCGTCCAGCCAGACACTTCGGTGCCAGCTGAACGCAAAGCCAAGCAGGCGGGAAAAACGCACACGGGCAAAACTGCAGCTAAAGCTTCGGCCGGAGTATTCCTCTGGACGATAGCCGGCGGCAATCCTTTCGGGAAGCGCGACCATCGCAAAGCCCTGAATCTGCTGCCGACCGACGACCAGGAACTGAAGAATCTCCTGGTCAAAACCTTCACCTCAACCACTCCGCAGGCAACCACTGTCAAACCCGGCACCGATTTCGACTGGATACTTTTCGGAAACTACCACTGGGTCCATACGGCCCGCTGGTCAGGTCAAGAAGAGCTCCAGGCGCAAGTCTGGCCCGAGTTCGAACATAAAGGCAGATTGTGGACGATCACGCTGACATCGAAGTGCAACAACCTCGAGATCAGCTCTCGCCCGCTGCCGCCAGCCGTACCGGTAATTCCGCAGGAACCGCCCAAATCGCAACCGCCGCAACCGCCGAAGGAGGGCGAACCGCCACCGCCACCGCCACCGCCGCAGAAAGAAACACCGCCTCAGCCACCACTGCCACCGCAGAAAGAAACACCCCCACCACCGCCGCCGGCTGAAAAACCCTGCTGCAAATGGACGCCTGATTACAAAGGTGCCCTGTTCATCGCACCGCGTTGGGGCGTCAACTACCCTAACAAGGACAAAGAGATGATCTATGGCGGGGAGATGGATATTTTCCCCGGGTACTGCGGCGATAAGAACCGCACCTTCTATCCCGGCGCTTCAATCAAAGGCGTCGGTTGGGACGGACAGTTCGGAGAAAAGAATGGCGGCCTGTTGAAGTTCAAAGGCAACCAGATAGTCTATGGCGGCGTACTCGAAGTACGTCAGCCAAACGACCTCTCAATCCTGCATCTCCGCTACGGCGAACAGGAGGGCTGGGCCAAGAACAACACCGGCTACGAAGGCAGGGAAGAGAACGAACTAATCAATGTCGAAGCGCGGCATCTGCACAAGACCGGCCACGACTGGCCGAGCGAAGTCCAGGTTGCCGGCAGCGCCAACATCGACATCGGCGGCAAGAAGCAGTCATGGGTGAACGGCAAAGCAATGACCGCCGCCCAGGACCCGAGACGCGACCAATCACAGTTCGCGCTTATGGGACAAGCGTCCCTTTACGCCAGCGACAAGGTCGAACCGCTCGTTGGTCTGGTAGTAGACCACACTCCAGGCGCCAAGATGACCGGCGTCGAGCCTTATGTCGGAGCCAAAGTTCTCGAAGAACAGCTCGAACCTTCGGCCCGCTACCGCTTCAATATCGGCAAAGATGATCCCAGTGACACCTTCGGTGCCAATGTAGTCTGGAACTTCGATCGGACATTCAAGAAGGCTTATCATCATGTCGTCAATTCATGGGCCAACCGTGGCGTAACTGAAGCCCAAGCCGCCGAACCAGCCGCATTGCCACTCCCGCTCAAAACCTCCGTACCCGTACCGGCAGTACGCGAACGGCCGTAGGTCTTGACAAATCCTCACTGATGGACTATACTCTGAAGTTCACTGTAATATTGTGAATAATGAGCTCATTCCATCTTGGGGAGGTAAAAAACAGAGTCCACCTAGGCAGCAGGTAACTATCAACCATTCGGAACCTAAGCTCCGGGAAATCGGAGCGATGCTCCGAACAAACCGGAGACAGTGTTCTCCCACACTACAGAAGGAGGAATAGTTATGAAACGTCTTATCAGTTCAACCCTGGTGGCCCTCGCCATCACCCTCAGCAGCACGCTGGCGTTCGCTGGCGTAACCCAGACTTGTGTCGATGGCGACTCGATCCGCGTGCCCGCACGTGCAATGGTCGGACTCAACATGTCCGCCACCATCTACGCGGCCTGCGATGAAAACCAGTGGGGCGCAGGCGACATGACCGGTTATGAGCTGGTCAAGGATTCGGCCGGTGACTACGTCATCGCCAAATCAAAAATCGCCGACGGTCGCTTCCACCCCGTCAACGTCACCAGCGGTAAAGTCCTCTGGTCCAAGACCCATGCAGTCAAGGGCCTGACAGTCGACCGCTCGGAAGGCGGCAGCAACCTCAAGGCAGACGCAGCCTGCAAATAAGCTGCACGTTCATTCGTATCACCGGGCGCTACCCCAAGTAGCGCCCGTTTTTTTATGGTCAAGAAATTTAATTTCCGACTATGTAAATAGTCTAGGTTTTTACCCAAAATGGGGAATATAGTTGACAAAAACGCCAAAATATGATATATATATTAATCCAAGCAAACCTATGGCGACATTAGCAATAACGCAAAATTTAAGCCAAAGTAAGCTATTCTTATCCAAATTCGGTCTCTTCTTGGGCTGTTTGGCTAGTTTTTTGCTGCTAAGCAAGCTAGGCAGCATCGCCCTTGCACTCAGCTTCGTTCTGGCCGTATTTTTCTTTTTCATCTGGCGCGATGAGCTTTGGCGCCTGGTGCTTTTGGCCTTGCCGCTCATAACCTTGGGCAAGGTCATCTTCCTTGAAATCAAACCCGGGCTATCATACGAGATGACTTTGACCGAAGCCGTGCTCCTGTTTGCCTTAGTGGTATTCCTGATCGATCGCACGGTCAGCAACACCTGGAAAGAGGTTATTGTCGACTGGATTACTCTAGCGCTGTTCGGTACGCTCATCTTAGCGGCTAGCTCTTATCAGGTCGGGATGTCCGCAACCTCGTATATCTATGTCATCAAGATCCTGAGTTTCAGCTGCCTTGCCTATTTCTTGTCGCGAAACCTGATCAATTCCGCCAAACGCGTCTCGGCCTTCTATTGGTCGATCGCCGCTACTATCCTGATCATCGCCGGTGAGATCGCTTACAAATTCTTCCAACTCGGCATCACCCAGAAATTCTTCACTGACCGGAAGAGCGTCGTCCTGCCCGTAGCCCCGATTGCCACGACGGCCGCCATCATGGTCTCGCTGACCCTGCTTTTGACCAGTTATTACCTTTGGCGCCACCAGCTTACCAGAAAGAGTTTTCTTTGGCTCGGGGTCATAATCATCGCCTTAGCCGCCATTTTCCTGTCCTTAGGCAAAGCTGCTCTCATCAGTCTCGGCATCGGCATGGTTTTCCTTTTTTTCAAGATCCGGGAACGCCGCACCGCCCTGATGCTAGCCGGGTTGGCTGCAGCCGTTACGGTCGCTCTGATGTTTTCTCCGGTAGCAGTCGTCCTGTGGGAGCGGGTTGCCAATACTTTCAACGACGCCAACACCCAATATCGGGTTTTAGAATATAAGACTTCCTGGAAGATACTGCAGCAGCACTGGCAATTCGGCGTCGGCGCCGGCCAGCAGATGGAGCATTTCAAGAAGATGCTCGGCTATGACCAGAGCGATTTATTGAATAATTTCATCCTCCAAGCGGCAGTCGACCTGGGCGTACTGGGAGTCGCCATGGTGACATTATTGATGGCAAGCGTGCTGGGCCAAGCGGTCTACACTCGCCGTCGGTCGCCAGGAGAACGCTGGCTCGGTTACGGCGTCATCGCCATGGTTATGGCTGCTTTCGTCAATGGGCTGGTAGAGGTGACGTTCCTGGCCTTGCCTTATGCCTTGGTCTTCTGGCTCTCACTCGGAGCTTTGATAAATATAAGCGCTTATGAAAAAAGTATCAGCAGTAATAATTAATTACAACACGCCGGAACTGACTGAGCGCGCGATCGTGCGTTTGCTTGAGCGTGCCGACGAATCGGTCAAGGAAGTCATCTTGATCGATAACGGCTCGACCGAGAGGATGTATATCGAGAACCTTGCCGACGAGCGCATACGCTACTTCGCCAATGAAACCAACCTCGGCTTTGCTGGGGCCGCCAACCAGGGCATGCGCTTGGCTGAGGGGGAATTTATCCTTTTGCTCAATTCTGACGTAATCGTCGAAGCCGGGGCAGTGGACAAGTTGGCAGCCTATCTTGAACAGAACGCCCAGGCCGGCATCGTCGGGCCACGGATGGCTTATCCTGACGGGGAGTTCCAAGTCAGTTGCGGCCGTTCGTTCAGTTTCATGTCGGAATTCATCCGCTTATCCACGCTTTACAAATATCTGCCGGGCGGCAGCCTGCTATATCCTAACCGTTTCAACCGCTCGCTTTTCGAGCATGGCGGCCAAGTCGGCTGGGTTTCCGGCGGCTGCTTGATGCTCAGACGAGCTGTCTTGGAACAGTTGGGCGAGCTGGACGAGAAATTCTTTTTCGGAGTCGAAGACATCGATTACTGCTCGCGGGCGACCGAGTCCGGTTGGCAGGTGGTTTATCTGCCCAAAGCCAAGGTTCTCCACTACCACGGTTTTTCCGCCGGCGGACGCCGCACGCTCGAGCGTATGCGCTGGGAGCGCGACAATCTCGAGTATTTCATGGGCAAACATTGGCCCGACCGCCTCGTCGAGCGGAAGCTGGTCAAGCTGATGCACACTTTGAAGATTTCCATATTAAGATTATTCATCCATTAACCATATGAAAACCTACCAGCCGATCGACGCCACTATCGCCATAACCTATCGTTGCAACTCGCGCTGCCAGATGTGCAATATCTGGCAGGACCAGAATCCGGCCGAATTGCCGCTCGGGTATTTCCGCAATCTGGCGCCGACCTTGAAGCATATCAATCTTACCGGCGGAGAGCCGTTCCTGCGCCCCGACCTGCCTGAAATCGTCGCGATCATCAAGGAGGTTTCGCCGAAGGCCCAGATCATCATCTCCTCGAACGGCTTGGCGACCGAGCTGATCCGCGAACAGATCAATAAGATCTTGGCGGTCGATCCGCAAGTCGGTGTCCGCATCTCCATTGACGGCCTCGCCCCGGTCCATGACCGCATCCGCGGCATCCCAGGCATCTTCGACCACGCCATCTCCACCATCAAGATGCTTAAGGAATCCGGAGTTTCGAACCTCGGCTTGAGCTTCACGATCATGGACGACAACGCTGGCGAGCTGCCGAAAGTTTACGACCTGTCGTGCGAACTCGGCATTGAGATGGCCTTGGCCCTGGTGCAGAACTCCGATATCTATTTCCAAAAGGATTCGAATCGAGTGACCGCGCTGGAAGCGGTTGAACGCGACCTGACCTATCTCATCAGGAAGGAGCTTAAGAGCTGGCGAATCAAGCGCTGGCTCCGCGCCTTCTATGATTACGGCTTATTGCTTTACGCCCGCAAGCAGCAACGTCTGCTGCCGACCGGTGCCGGGAAGGATTCGCTATTTATCGAACCGAACGGCACGATCTATCCAAGCAATCTGATCAGCCAGAAGTTGGGCAATCTGGGAGAGGGGAAGTTAGCGACGACTTGGTTTTCCGCCGCCGCTGACCAGGCGCGCCAGGAGATGGAGGTCAAGAATACCAGCGAGTCATGGATCATCTGCACGATCCGAGGCGAGATGCGCCGGCATCTGCCGAGCGTCGGCTGGTGGATCATCAAGCATAAATTTTTCAGAGCAAGCTTGTAACCGAAGAAGTTGCCTGCCTCTGTATGTCATTTTCGAAGGAATAAAAATTCGTAAGCTTTTATAAAAAAAGCTCCAGAATTTTGATCAAGAAACATGAATTCCCGACCATGCAAAAGACTTCGTCTTTTCTATGCTGACTGAGAAAATGACATACAGAGGCAGGCGACAATAAAGATAATAATCATAATCATGAAAATCCTGCAGATCAACAAATTCTACTACCTCAAGGGCGGCGCCGAGCGTCACCTGTTCGAGCTGTCGAAATTGCTGGAGTCAAACGGCCACACGGTCATCCCGTTCTCGATGCAGGACCCGCAGAATTTGCCGGCACCTTATGCGGAATATTTTGCCAAGCCGGTCGGTTTCGATCATTTCAGCCTATCAGGGTTTTTCAAATTCTTTCATAACTGGGAGGCGGTCAGGCAGCTCAAGCGCTTACTGCGCGATGAAAAGCCTGATTTGGCCCATCTCCATAATGTCGCCCATCAGCTGACACCGTCCATTATCCGCGTCCTGAAGCAGTATGGCATTCCCGTAGTGATGACGCTGCATGATTATCAGCCGATCTGCCCGAGCTATCAGCTGTATGTCAAAGGTAAATATTGCGAACGCTGCAAAGGCGGCAAATATTACCAATGCGCCCTGAATCGCTGCGTCAAAAATTCGCGGCCCAAGAGCCTGATGAGCATGCTCGAGCTTTATCTGCATCGGCGCATCTTCAAGAATTACGACTTGGTTGACCATTTCATCGCCCCAAGCCGTTTCATGGCCGAAGTATCTGCCGCCTTCGGCTTGCCGCAAGAGAAGATATCGGTCGTATACAATTTTTTGGGAGAAGGGCAGCGCATCGAACTGGAAGCTGATGCGGATTACCCCCTTGGCGACTATCTTCTTTATTTCGGGCGGTTGTCCGAAGAGAAGGGGATTAACGATCTGCTTGAGGCCATTTCCGGCACTTCGGCCAAGCTCAAGGTCGTCGGCGCCGGTCCGGAACATGAAAGCTTGCAGGCTCGCTCCAAAGCACTGGGTCTCGGCCGCCAGACGGAGTTTCTGGGCTACCAGGAGGGCAGCGAGCTGATCAGGTTGATCAAGCAGGCCCGAGCGGTAGTATTGCCGGCGCGTTGGCCGGAGAATATGCCCTACAGCTTGATCGAGGCCTTAGCCGCTGGCCGGCCGCTGCTGGTTTCCCGCATCGGCGGACTGACCGAGCTGGTCAATCCGGGCGAGAATGGCTTTACTTTCGCCCCTGGCGACCCCGAAGACCTTAGGCGGGCCATCCTGAAGCTCGAAAAGGCTGATTTCCAAGCTATGTCAGAGGCCTCCAAAGAGCAAGGAAAGAGGTTTGATAGTGGACAGTTTTATCAGAAAATCAGTCAAATATACGAATCATTAATTTGAATTTAAATAGCTAATATTAAATAAAAAATAGTAATTAATCACGAAAACCCTTGACAAAACATTCTGTTTATAGTAGTATAGATTGTTTATCGATATATTTCGTCGATGGCTTTAATTTTCTAAGCGAAACCGTATGAACTACCTAAGTAGTCTGAAAGCAAAAATCAAATCGATCGTTTCGCTCCTATTGATCGTCTCAGTGGTGGCTCAAGGAGTTGTGCTTACAGCCAACGCCGCCGATGCCGTCCCTCTGCCCACCAAACCAGGCGCGAACATGATAAAAGGTGGCAGTTTTGAAACTGACCTCTATACGAGCTGGGGAGTCTGGCAGACAGCCGCTACTCGCCAATATACTTTGTTCCGTTCCTATGAACCGGCTTTCGGGCAGGGATCATACGCAGCCGGAGTTGAAGTTTCCGGTGCAGCTGGCAACCGTGCCAGTGCCGGACTAGTCGGTTCCAAATCCAACTCCTTTCTGATGGAGGCCGGCAAGCAGTACTGGCTGCGATATTATGCTAAAGCTTCCGTGCCGAGCAAACTTTCGGTCTATTTGGAGAACAGTTCGACCTACGTTCCAAGAACGCCCCTGTTCGAACAGTCGGTCGGCACTGATTATAATGAATATAGCCAGATCGTCGTGCCGGAAATTACGGCCTCAGAGCCTGGGCTTCTGGTCTTCGCCTTCGGCGATATCGCTTCAGGCACAACCATGTTCATCGACGGCGTCTCGCTGGTCGAGCTCTCGAGCAAACTGGCAACTTCCGAAGTTCGCGGCTCCATCGGCGACACCAGGAAAGCGCTGCAATTCAACAATTTGAGCTATCTGACTGAGAATGATATCGAAGTCGAGCTCCCATATTATAATCCGACTTCCGGCCAGCCGGAGAGGAAGAAATTCCGCATCGACAGCATGACTGGCGCCGTGGCCTATTTCAGCTTCTATCAGCAGACATTCGGCGGAGTCGGCAAAGTCTATATCAAGGGCCAGCTGGCGGGACAATTCAATTACAATGTCGTGCCTAAAATCATCGAGTTGATCCCGTCGATGCTCGAGGCGGACCAGGACGCCACAATCCGCGTGACCGGTTTCAGTCCGGCTACCGACGCCAGCTTCGTCGTCGTCCGCGTGACGGACAAGACAGGCAAGCAGTGGGACAACTGGCTCAAGCCGATCCGCTTCGATTCCCAATTGAATTACGTTACCGTCAAGCTTCCGACCGGCGTGGTCGCGGGCAGCATGTTCATGCAGACCTCGTTCCAGAACGTAGCCGGCAAGAGCACAGAGAACCGCACGGCGGCTGTGGCCTACAAGGTCAAGCCGGTCATATATAAGATGGTTTGGAGCCAGCGCGGCTACGACCAGGTCGGCGATAAGCTCCTGATCTACGGCAAAGGCATCGCCAATCGTCCGGTCGTGACTTACTGGAACAGCCAAGGCAAGGCCATCGGCACCGAGACTGCCAAGGTCGTCGACATCTTCGAAAAGGATGAGCTGATAGAGGTCAAGGCCTTGAAGAATGCCAACTCGGCCACCGTGACCGTCACGGTCAACGGCGTCGTTTCCGATAAAGGCCAGGCCTTGTCTTACTCGGCCAAGCCGCGTTTGAAGACTATCGCTGCCAAGAACAGCCGCTTCTCGACTGAGACTGCCGAAAGGCTGCCGGCGGCTGCTATCGGCGAGACCATCACCCTGACGGCCGAGGGCGTCAATCCTGATGCCAGCTCATCGACCGCTATCGAATTCCAAGGTTATGGCCAGCGTGTCGCCGCTCCCGTGCTGAAGAACGCCAACGGCGTAATCTCCGTCGTCGTACCCAACAGCGCCCAAACCGGCTTCGTCGCTATCGTCATGAACGGCCAGAAATCGAATTATCTGCCTTTGGAAATAATTCCTAAAATCGTCAACGTGACTCCAGAGCCGGTCCAGCCGGGACAGCCTATGCTTATCACCGCCTACGGCGTCGGCAGCAATATCAATCTGGCCAAGGTCATCTTTACCCTGACCACCAGCGAGAAGGTCGAAGTCACCCCGAGCAGCCTGACTGTCGGTGCCAATGGCACGGTCGTCAGCTTGACCGCTCCGATGGCGATTTCCAACAAGTATTCATCAGTCAACCTGCGTTATGACCGCTGGCAGGATGATGGCAAGGTCAGCTTGTCGGTCCGTCCGACCGTGACCGACGCCCAGATCGACTTGAACACCGGCATCCTGACCATCAGGGGCTACGGCTTCTCGATCAATCCGCGCGAGAACGTCATTACCTATAAGTATGCCGACCAGAACCATACCGTAATCAATCCTAAAGTCCAGATGATCGGCGTCTATCCGACGGTCGATGGGCAGGAGATCCGGGTCAAGATCCTGGATACTTACCATTATGGTTACGTTTCGGTCAGAGTCGGCGATTACACCAGCAATGAATCCGACTTCGGTCCGGTCTCGATCCGCAAGGTCGTCCGCTCGGTCGAGTTCGTCAAAGAGCTCAACCAGGTGACCGGCGCAGTCTACATCTATGGCTACAACTTCGGCACCGAAGGCGGAGTCAGGGTCGGCTCGACTTGGGCCAACGTCATCTATCGCAGTGAATTCTATATCGTGGCCACTATCGACCAGAACTTGCTTAATTCAGGCCCGGTCATCGTAACTAAACCTTAGAGCATAAACATATGAAAATAGCCGTTATCGGACAAAAGGGAATACCAGCCAAATTCGGCGGCGTGGAAAAGCACGTCGAGGATCTGGCTACCAACCTGGTGCAGCGCGGCCATGAAGTGTACGTCTACACTCGCCGCAACTACACCCCGGCTGACCTTGCGTCCTTTCGCGGCGTCAATCTGATCAGCCTCCCGAGCGTCAATTCCAAACACTTGGATGCGATCAGCCACACATTCCTAGCCTGCCTCGACGTCGCCCGCCGCGACGTCGATGTGGTTCACTTCCACTCCATCGGACCGTCGTCGCTCCTCTGGCTGGTGAAGCTCTTGAAGCCGCGGACTCCGGTCGTCGCCACTTTTCACACCCAGTGCTACATGCACCAGAAATGGAACAGCCTGGCCAAATTCTATCTCCGCTTCGGCGAATTGGTATGTTGCAAGCTGTCTGACCGGACCATTGCGGTCTCAAGGACCTTGCAGCGGTACGCCAATGAGAAGTACGAGCAGGAGACCACCTATGTGCCGAACGGCGTTGCCGTCGAGCCTGTCAGCGAAAAATCGGCTTTAGCCCAATGGGGGCTTGAATCGGAAAGTTATATCCTGGCCGTTTCGCGACTGGTCAAGCACAAGGGCGTCCATTACCTGATTGAGGCGTTCAAGAAGATCGAGACCGACAAGAAACTGGTCATCGTCGGCGATAGCGCCTTTACCGATAAGTATGTCTCCCAGATCCATCGATTGGCCGAGGGCGATCCACGGGTTATCTTCACCGGCAACCAGTCGGGCGAAGACCTCAAACAGCTTTTCAGCCACGCCTATGCTTTTGTCCAGCCCTCCGAATCGGAAGGCTTATCGATCGCCTTGCTTGAGGCCATGGCTTACCGCCAAGCCGTTCTGGTGAGCGATATTCCTGAAAATCTCGAGGCGCTGCCCGGTACGGATTATGTCTTCAAGAACAAGAGCATCCGCGACCTGCGCGACAAGCTGCAGCAGATGCTTGATAATCCGGCAGACGTAGCCCAAAGCCGCGATCGTAACCGCCAGCATGTCATTAAATACTATAATTGGAATGACATCACCACTGGCGTCGAACGAGTCTACGATGAGGCGCTGAAAGAGAAGAAGTCCCAGCGCCGACGCTTTCCGCGGATGAAAATCATCGGACAGCTGATGCATCTCTTGTTTTAAAGAAAATAAAAATATAGATAACCGGCCCGCCATTCAGGCGGGCCGGTTTGTTTTAAGCCTTTATTTTTTCTTTTTAATATGTTAAGAATCCTTTAGAGCGTAAATCAATATTATGAATATCTTAAAAATAGACACTACGGACCCCGAGGCTCTGACTGCGGCTGTATATAGGGATGCAGACCTGATCGCCGAGGAGAAAGTGCCAGCGCGCAGACGGCAGTCGGAAGAATTGTTGCCAGCTATCGACCGGGCCTTGGCCAAAGCCGGGATTCGCATGATCGATCTGGAGAAAATCATCGTGGCTAACCAAGGGGGCAGCTTCACTTCATTGCGTATCGGCATTGTCACGGCCAACGCCATGGCCTATGCCTTGCAGGTTCCGGTTGAGGGTACGGTCAGGAACGAAAAGCAGCCAGATAAGGCCTATGTCGAACCGATTTACGACAATACTCCGGATTTCGTCGTTAAGAAAAAAAGCCTTTAAAACAGCTCCAACTGTGGATAAGAATAGGTAACAGCTTAATTTTCTCTATAAAAATCATCCCCACCACTGGCTAGGGGGTGATTTTTTTATTTTTTTTGTTTAATGTTGGCTAATTGATTATGATGGCAAAGTGGTGGAAAGTGGTTGACTTCGGTTTGTTCGTGGGGTAGAATGAAATAAGAAAGGTGAAAAGTGGGGAAAAGTGGAGGATTATCCAATCGCCTCCCGCTCACTCGCCTAGCCCGTTTACCCATGCTTGTCAGCCTTATCGAAATGTAAGGCACAAAAGGGGTTTGGCTAGCCCGGCTAGCCGCACTCCTCTTGAGCCCTAAGGGCGAAAACACCGCTTATGTTTATCGGAGAGTACAAGCACAACCTAGACGCAAAAGGGAGGCTGGCAATACCAGCTAAATTTCGCGTGCTTTTGGAGGGTGGAGCCGTAGTGACTAAGGGTTTGGACAATTGCTTGTTCCTTTACCCGAAAAAAGAATGGGAGCAGCTAGCTAGAAAATTAGCCGCTTTGCCGATCGGCAAAGCCAATACCCGCGCCTTTGCCCGTTTGATGCTGGCCGGAGCCGCCGAAGTCGATTTCGACAGCCAGGGCCGCATCATCCTGCCGGAACATCTGCGCAAATTCGCTGGCTTGAATAAAACGACGGTCGTAGCCGGCCTGTTCGACCGCTTGGAAATCTGGGACGAGTCAGTCTGGGAGGCTTACAAAGAAGGCACCGAGGCCAAGAGCGGCGATATTGCCGAGGCTCTAGGCGAACTTGACGTTTAGTATGTCCAGTTATCATACGCCGGCAATGCTCGACGAAGTCATGGAATATCTGGAGCCGGTCAAAGGCGGCAACTATCTGGACGGGACTTTCGGCGGCGGCGGCTATAGCAAGCGCATTGCGGGCGAATGTCAGCCCGGACAAGTCATCGGATTCGACTTGGACCCCTTGGCCCACGATCAGGCCGAAATCATCAAGGCATCAGGAATTGATAACATACATGTGATCCCTGACAATTTCAGTCGGATGAAAGAGAACCTAGAAGCCGAAGGTTGGTTGGAAAAGATCGGCGGCTTCGATGGACTAGTGCTGGACTTGGGGCTGTCATCAGCCCAGCTAGCCGACCGTGAACGTGGCTTTTCTTTCCAGGCGGACACCCCGCTCGATATGAGTTTCGGCGGCGCAAAGAGGAGCGTCGAAACGACCGAGGCGATAGTGAACGGCTGGACGGAAAAGGAGCTTGAGCGCATCTTGCGCCAATACGGCGAGGAGTCCCATTCGCGAGCCATTGCCAGGGCAATAGTCCGGGCTCGGGACAAGTCACCGATAACCACGACCGGGCAGCTGATTTCCGCCATCGAGTATTCCTTACCGCCCAAGGCTAGGCACGGACAGAAGCATTTCGCTACCAAGACCTTCCAGGCCTTGCGTATCGCCACTAACCGGGAACTCGAAAGCCTGGAGCTGGTGTTGGCGCAATCGCTGGAACTCTTGAAGCCTGGCGGAAGACTAGTGGTGGTCAGTTATCACAGTCTCGAAGATCGCATCGTCAAGCAGTTCATCCGCGAGCAGACAATTGATTGCGTCTGCCCGCCCACCTTGCCGGTCTGCAGCTGCGATCATCGGGCCACCATGAAAAGCCTGACCAAGAAACCGGTCCTGCCGACTGAAGAAGAAGTCAATAATAACCCTCGCGCCCGCAGCGCCAAGCTAAGAGCTGCGGCCAGGATATAAAATAAAATAATGTCACGCTCCAAAAAAATCTCAAAAACCAAAAATTTGAAAAATCTGCACGTTTATAATCGGGTACTATTATTGGCTATGGTAGTCTGCGGCATCGCTTATCTGGTCGGCATCAACGACTTGTCGATCAAGAACTACATGCTATTAGAAGAGAGGCGGAAAGCTAATGCCGTCAGGAACGAGATTAATCAGCTCGAGGTCAAGGCCATGTCCCTAAGTTCATATAATAATCTGGCTCAGCGGATCGCCGACTTGGCAATGGTCAAAGTCGACCAGGTCAAATATCTCAATGCCAATCCGGCGGTGGCATTGAAATGAGCCATTAGCCATTACAATGTCATTCCGGCAACGTAACAACAAGAAGAACGCAACGCAAGATAATCGCATTAGGTTCATAATGGCGGTTGTTTTTTTGTTGGGCGCAACGGCTATCTATAAATTATACGACTTGCAAATCCGTCAGCACGGCCGCTATGTGGCGTTGGCTCAAAGGCAACAGCAGGGAGTCAGCACGCTGCTGCCGAAGCGCGGCCGCGTCTTCATCCAGGACAGTCAGGAATTCAAGGCCAACGGCGAACTTTTCCCCTTGGCGACGAACAAGCAGTTCGCCACCATCTATGCCAAACCGTCCCTGATCAAAGATGTCCCTGCCGCCGCTGAAGCGCTTTACTCGACCTATAATCAGAAGCGTGTCGAACGCGAAATCGATGATTTGATTGCCAACGACCCGACCATGGCTTCATCCACCGCCGAATTCAGGCAGGTCAAGAAAGAGCTGGAACTGCGCCAGCGCAAAGAAAAAATCATAAATGAATATCTGGCTGTTCTGGGCAAAAAAGACGACCCTTATGTCCCGATATCGAAAAAAGTCGAGGAAGAAGAGGCTTTGGCGATCAAGGCTCTCAAGATCGAAGGCTTGAATTATGACATGTTCCAAGACCGCTACTACCCCGAGAGGAATGTCGGATCGCACGTCTTGGGCTTTTTAGGATATATGGATGATACTAGGCGCGGCCGCTACGGCCTCGAAGGGTTTTTTGAAAGAGAATTATCTGGGAGCAGTGCTACCATGAATGTCGATAAAAGCGCCTCGGGCGACGCCATGCTCAAGACGGATCAGCTCGACAAGGTTACCGACGGCAGCGACTTGATTTTGACTATCAATCGATCGGTCCAGTTCGAGACCTGCCGCCTGCTCAAGGCCGCCGTCGATCGCCATGGCGCCAATGGCGGCAGCGTGGTGATCATGGAGCCGAAAACCGGCGCCATCATCGCGATGTGTGCCGTGCCTGACTTCGACCCCAATAATTACCGTGAAGTGGAAAAGATCGAGGTGTTCAACAATCCGGTCATCTTCGACAGCTACGAGCCAGGCTCAACCTTCAAGGCTATCACGATGGCAGCGGCTGTCGATCAGGTCAAGGTTGGCCCCAACACTACTTACACCGACAAAGGCTATATCATGGTCGACGGCTGGCCTAAGCCGATCAAGAATTCTGATTATGAAAGTAAGGGCGGCCACGGCGTTACCAGCATGAATATCGTCCTGCAAGATTCATTGAATACCGGTTCATATTTCGCCATGCAATCGATCGGCGCGCCAATGTTCGCCGAGTATCTCAAACGGTTCGGCTTCGGCGAAAAGACCGGCATCGAACTTGAAACCGAGACGGCGGGCAATATCATCAGCATGACAGGAAAAAAAATCAAACCGGTCGCGGCCGCTACGGCATCTTTCGGCCAGGGCATAACAGCCACCCCGATCCAGATGATAAATTCGTACGCCGTCATCGCCAACGGGGGAATGCTGATGAAGCCGTTCTTGGTCAAGGCCATCATCTCTCCTGATGGCGGACAGATAGTTACCCAGTCGACCCAGGTCAGGCGTGTGATTTCCAACCGTACGGCAACCCTGATGACTGGAATGCTGGTCAATGCCGTTGAGAACGGCCATGCCAAGCGTGCCAAGGTCCCCGGCTACTACGTGGCCGGCAAGACCGGCACCGCCCAAGTTGCCTCTAAGGACAAGAAGGGTTATGGCGATCAGACGATCCAGACTTTCATCGGTTATGCGCCAGCCAACAGCCCGAAATTCGTGATGCTCACCCGTTTGGACGACCCGAAAGATTCTAAATTCGCCGAAAGTTCAGCCGTGCCGCTATTTGGCGAAATCGCCACTTTTGTATTAAACTACTATCAGGTACCGCAAGAACGCAAGATCGAAAGCAAAAAATAAGCATATGTTCAAAAAAATATTACAATGGAAATTGAGATTCTGGTCAAGGATGATTCTGCGCAAGTATCAGCCTGAGGTTATCGGTGTCACTGGCAGCGCTGGCAAGACCAGCTCGCGCGAGGCGATCTATACGGTTCTATCGAGCAAATTCCAAGTCCGGCAGAATATCAAGAATTACAATAACGAAATCGGTTTGCCTTTGACCATCATCGGCATCGAGTCGCCCGGCCGCTCGCTTTTGGGCTGGATCAAGGTTTTTTTGAAAGCGACCAGCCTGATCATCAAAAAGGACAAGACCTACCCGGATATCCTGGTCTTGGAGATGGGTGTCGATCAGCCTGGCGACATGGCGTATCTGACGGACTTCGTCAGACCCAAGCTTGGCGTGGTCACCCTGATCGGACCGATGCACCTGGAGCATTTCGGAACTATCGAGAAAATAGAGAAAGAGAAAGGCGGTTTGGTCTCGGCCCTGCCCAACGACGGCTGGGCGATAGTCAATTATGACGACGAGCGTTGCCGGGCTATCGGCAAAGCAAGCAAAGCCAAGACGCTGACCTACGGTTTCGATCAGAAGGCTTCGGTCCGCGCCGTCGAGATATTCTTCAGTTTCGAACATCAGGATGACCATGAAGGCTTGGCTGGCGTCAGTTTCAAGCTGAGCTACGACGGCTCGATCGTGCCCGTGCTTCTGCCTAAAGTGTTGGGGTATGGCGCGATTTACGCCGCTTTGGCTGGCGCTGCCGTTGGCGTAACTTATGGCATGAACCTGGTCGAAATCGCCCAGGCTCTCCGCAATTTGCGGTCTCCTAAGGGGCGGATGAATATCATTCCCGGAATCAAGCAGACATTGATTATCGATGATACGTATAACGGCTCACCGCAGCCCACTATCGCTGCCTTGCAGGTGGTGGGCAAGATCCCCTTGGCTAAAGGTGCGAGAAGAATCGCGGTTCTGGGGGACATGATGGAGCTGGGGCATTTTACCCAAGAAGGGCATCGTAGTGTCGGCCGCACTGCTGCTGAGAATAAGATCGACATCCTGATCGCGGTAGGCGAGCGCTCTAAAGAGACGGCCAAGGCGGCTGAGCAGGCCGGCATAACCAAGGATAATATTTTCAAATTCGACTCATCTGAAGAGGCGAAGGTATTTCTGAAGGACCTTTTGCTTGCGGGCGACCTGGTATTAGTCAAAGGCTCACAGTCCATGCGCATGGAAAAGGCAGTTAAGGAAGTAATGGCTGAGCCGCTCAAGGCCAAAGAGCTCTTGGTTAGACAAGACTGGTCGGACGCGTAAACCAAAAATTCAGACAGGCCGGCAATTTGCCGGCCTGTTTTTTTATGTTTTTTGGCTTATTTTAGGCAAGATTATGTATTGACATTGCTGCGATATTATGTTATTGTTTACGATTCGCACCTTGATAATTTTTCAGAATTTAGCGCTTAAGTTAGCTGCAAAATACCAACGTAGTCAAAATCACCCCACGAGGAGGTAAGACAATGAAGCAATGGAAAGCAGTATGGTTTTTGATGGCCGCCTTCGTACTCGCGGCAACAATGGTTCATGCCTTTGATTTCGGCATAGCCCTGCCGCCGAAGCCCCAGGGATTCATCAACGATTTCGCTAGCGCCATCCCCGCTGAAAGAAAACAACAGCTGGAAATGCGCCTGGCCGGAATCCAGAAGAAAGGCCTGGCAACGATCACCGTCTTGGTGGTCAAGAACCTCAATGGCAACGAGATTGCTGAGTATTCTATCAACGTCGCAGATGTCTGGAAGGTAGGCAAGAAGGGAGTCGACAACGGAGTGCTGATAACCATCGCGACGGAGGAGCGCGGCAAGAACGGCAAACCTGGAAGAAGAAGGATCGAGGTCGGACGCGGTTTGAATGGCGTCCTGACCGATATGGCCACGGGAAGAATTCTCAAGGCGTCGCGCGAGTCATTCGACAAAGGCGACGTGGTCGGCAGCCTGAACCAGATAACCGACAGTATCGAAGGCTTGCTGGCCAAGGAAAAGGCGTCACAACCGCCGGTTGTTCCGAGCCAATCCACCGGAGAAGCGTCCAAAAGCTCCCCCAAGAGCGATCTGTCCGGGATATTCATCTACGGCCTCATCGCCTTGATGGGTATTATCGTTTTGGCGCTCGGCGGCAATTGGGTGATCAAGCAGATCAATCGGAACCGTGAAAAGAAGCAGGCCGAGCAGAACCAGCAGGAACTGCTCAAAGTCTATGGCGAAGCGGCTGAGGAAATCGGCAAGCTTTGCTGCAATGCCGTCAAGGTATCGGAAGGGCTGCCGCAATTGGCCAAGTCCCAGGGTGAGCAATGCCTGACCCAGATCCGTCGGACGATGGACGAGGTCAATAATGCCAAGCGGGATCTAACGGCAAAAGATCCGATATTTTCCGCATCGCGCAACCCGGCTGATCTCGGTCGCCAGCTCAAGAAGCTGATCGCGGCCAGCAAGCTGCAACTCGACAAGATCGAGAAACTGCCCTTCATGCTTGAGCAGTCGTTTACCGAAGCAGGGGCCAGGATTGCCGGTTTTGATCGTGAAATCGAAAAGGCCGACAAGGCGGCGCTGCAGTATCGGGCCGAAGGCTTCGTGATCGATACCAAGCCGCTGAAGAGGTTTGAAAGCGAAGTCGCAGAACTCAAGGCGGTCATGGAGAAGAAGAAACAGCACCCGGATGACATTAACTGGAAGTATTTCGATGATCATCTCGGCGTAGCCAAGAGGACGATCGAAGAGCCGAAGAAAAATCTCGAACAGGCCGCCAAGCTGATCGCTCAAAACGGTGTCCTATTTACCGAACTTTCCCGCATGGTGGAATCTGCGGCAGCCAAGCTATCAAAGCTGCAGTCGGAAAATCCGGCCGATGTCTGGCGTGAACTGCCGCAAAAGCTTCATGGACTCAGTGGCAATTTTTCAATCTATATCGCCCTGAATTCCTCCGCTTTAAAAGAAAGCGTAATCTCATCCGGTGTAGCCGATTTCGGCTACGGCATGGCGGAGGAGGCTAAAAAAGAGCTCGAAAAGGTAAAGTCTTTCTACGAGGAATTGGACGAGCTTGAGGTAAGTCTCGAGAAAGCGCGGAACGAACATGCCCAATCCTGCACCGAAGCCGAAAGGTCGTATCACAAAGCGTTGTCAGCCGTTAAGGCAGATGGCGTCAAGGACGCGACTGCCGGCAAAGTCAAACGCCTCGAAGAAAAGCTGGCTTCTGCCAAGAAGCTTTCCTCCCAGGCGGGTCAAGGCGGGATGGTCAACATGATCGTCCTCATGGCCCTGATTGCTGAGGTCGCTAGCGACGCCAGACGCATTGCCAGGGAAGCAGAAGAGGAGGCGAACACGCACCAATCCGAGTTGAGGAGGCAGGCGCGTTTGCTTGAAGAACGCAGAGAAGCTGAGCGCAGAGAAGAGAGGCGTAGCGTTATCGCCGTCGATGATGACGACACTTTTAGCCGCAGCCGAGGAGGCGGCGGCGAAGGGATATCATTCGATTCGACGCCTGAGCCAGACTCTGGTGGCGACTGCGATGGAAGCGGTGCTGATGATTAGCAACTAACCCCGTAAGGGAATATCCGAGGAGGAGATTACCGATGAAAAGAATCTGTTTACTGATGCTGCTTGTGGCCATAATGGGACTTTCCGGCTGCGGCTACAACGAAATGCAGGCCAAAGAAGAGGCGGTCATAGCTGCCTGGGGTGATGTCGAGGCTTCGTACCAGCGCCGAGCTGACCTGATACCGAATCTGGTCGAGGTGGTCAAAGGCTACGCCAAGCATGAGAGTGAAACGCTCAAAGCGGTAACCGAGGCTCGTGCCAAAGTCGGATCGATCCAGCTGAATCAGGCCATGATCAACGACCCGGCCATGCTGAACAAGTTTCAGTCCGCTCAAGGCGAACTTTCAAGCGCCCTGTCGCGCTTGATGGTGGTGGTCGAGAGATATCCCGACCTCAAGGCTAACCAGCAGTTTTCGGACCTGCAGAACCAGATGGAGGGAACGGAGAACCGGATTAACGTCGCCAGAAGCCGCTACAACAAAGCTGTCGAGACATTCAATGTCAGCATCCGGACTTTTCCCAACAGTATGACCAACAGCATACTGCTCCACTTAGCACGTAAGGAGCCGTTCAAAGCTGACGAAAAAGTCAAGGACGCCCCCAAGGTCAAATTCTGAAAAAACAGTACATTGCATAAAAAAAGGCCGCTTGGAAACAGGCGGCTTTTTCTTATTTTAAAACGTAGGGTTTATTTATTCTTGGCGATCTGCTCGGACGAGCTGATTTGGTGGTAGTGGATGGACACGTCGGCAATCCACTTGCGCACGCTTTCAGGGTCGTGGCCGGCACAGGTGCTGCCGCACTTCCAAGAGATCATCTCGGCCGGATTGCGGGCCCCGCGCTTGACCATCGATTCGATGCGGTCACCTACGACCTTGATGGCGTGTTCCGGAGAATCGAAACAAGAGTAGCCGCTGGCAGTCGTATTCTCTTTGCCGCGGTAACCCCAGTAGTTGTAGCATTCCGCGCCGTCCTTTTTGGGTGAGTAAATCCCGAACTTGCTTTCCTTCATGGCGATGCCAACAAGGTAAGCGACGACTTTCGTCTCCCGTTCAGCGATTGCGTCGACCATCTTTTCCATCGGAGTGTGTTTGACGATAGAAACAACCATGTCTCTCAGAGGGCCATTTTTAGCGATCGGAGTGGGTAGGCATTCGGCATTCTCAGAGTTTTTAAATGAAGAATAGGGTCCAGGGAGGCAGCCTCGGGTCGGTTTCTTGCTGCCGGCGTATAGATAGTAATGAAGCTCGTCGATGTCATTCTGGGGCAAGAAAACGAAAAAACAGGCGATGCTGACGATCAGCAGGCTGAAGAGACCTTTCTTTTGCAGGAAGATGGGCAGGGTCGCCGGAGCACATGCATTAAGCTGGCATTCCGGGGAACGGAACCTGCGTTTGAGTTTCAATTGTTTATGACGCTTCAGTTGTTTGAGGCGATTTTTCATGCGGTATCAGGCTTTACCCAATAAAAAAGAACGGCCGTTCGGGCCATTCAAGTAAGCAAACCTTAGCATAAATATGTAAAAATGTCAATGGGACCATGTCAAGATGAAAAAAGGGGACGCTCTGTGCGTCCCCTGTCTGTTCAGTTCAAGTCGTCGAATTCTTTGACGACTTTGATGAAAGGATAGTGTTTCATTGCGTAGGTATACCCGCGAAGAATGTCCTTCATCCCGCGGTATTCTTCGGAATATCCGAGGTTGAAGGAGATCCGATTGGACCACCAGTAGTAGCGGGTGCCTTCAAGGGCGACGAATTCACGGTAAAACTTGGGGTCGAATTGCACCAGCTTGCTGTTGTAACTTCGGCTGGCCGAGGTAACGGCGACACGGTTTGGCCGCAAATCGATCTTGGCTGCGAGCACCCAAGGTGCTGACCGGTGAAAACCCCCACGCTCCTCCAGCCAGAAATGGCCGGAAATCTTGTTCCACATGATGGCGACTTCGTATTGTTCCTGATAGTGGATCATTGCGGTGTAGAAAGTGGCAATGATGACTGAACAGAGGCCGAGACCGGCTAAAAGCCGCTTGATGGCGCTCATTTTTTATCCTCCTCCGCCTTCGGTGCGAGGGCCTGGGATGTCTTGACGGGGTTGTTAATCGTTTCGGGTTTGAGTTCCTTGATGATGGTCAGGAAGGGGTACTCATTGCCATCGTACGCGTAGCTCGTGAGTATTTCGCTGAATTTCGTCGTACTGTGGGTTGCGCCTTGGGTCGATGTTCCACCCGAGCCGGATGATGAAGGGCCTTCGTAGTCGTTGCGTCCGTGCCAGCTGAGAAACAGCTCAAGCCCATCGGGGTTGAACTCCACTAGCTTGCAGTTAAGCACTCTCGAGTTGGCATTCATGCAGACCTGCATCGGGCGCAGATCAACAGTGTGCACCTTGACGGCGATAGGTGTGGTAACAATCCAGCCTCTTTCGTAGTTCACCTTGCCGTCGTGTTGAGTTTCCTTCAGAATCTGGATTTTGCCGGTTTTGTCGAGCTTGTCGAATTTGTAGGCGAGCTGGTAGTTGTCAACGAAGTTGACCCAGCCGAGCCAGAAAACAAACAGCCCAAGCAAGGCCAGGGTCACGATAGAGCCGACGACGATACCAATCTTTCCTAATGTGCCAAGATTTCTGAACCAGTGCATAATGCCTCCCCGTGGTTGGTGTGTATCCTTTCGAATACGGTTAGAGTGAAATTACTTTGTTTGCCAAGGTTTTTATGAAACACTAGGTGTGAATGAACGTGCAAAAAGCAATGTTATATTCTAGCATATTTTATAGTATTTGTCAATATTATGCAAAAAAACAGACCGCCTTATCAGGTAGTCTGTTTTTGTATTTTTGTAGCGCTACGGGGAATCTCACCGGGGCGGAAGCCCCACACCGTCAGTATTCCAGTTGGTTTCTTAACGCATTTCATTCTATTTCTCATCCATTCATGTTGGCTACTTTATCAGCCCGAAGTCCTCAACCACGCAACCGTACCAATATAAAAAGAGACTGGTTGTGCCAGTCCCTTTTTGTATTGGTAGCGCTACGGGGAATCGAACCCCGGTTACCAGGATGAGAACCTGATGTCCTAACCACTAGACGATAGCGCCAAAATTGTCGGTTTTTTCAAATAAAATAGCCCTTGTGGTGAGGGTATTTTATAGAAAATAGTATAGAACAAAACTCAGATTATGTCAAAACCGTATGGACGATTTCGGGGTAGCCACGTAAAAACTCGCTAGCGCTGACCGCTGATTTGCCTTCAAGCTGCAAGCGCTCGACGATCAACGAGTCGATGCCGCACTGGATGGCCATATGGCCGTGATCGATGAAGACCTCGCCATGGCGGTATTGTTCGATGCGGTGGGGAGCGTGTTCGACTTTGGTAATCTTCAGGATTTGCCCTTGCCACGTTGTCCAGGTACCAGGCCAGGGAGTCATGGCTCGGATCTGCCGCTCAAGCCGATGGGCCGAGTGGGACCAATCGATGCGCCCGTCGTCCTTGGTCAAGGTTTTGACGTAGCTAGCCAGCTCGTTATTCTGTTGGTGGGGCTGCAACTCGCCCGAAATGTAGCGCTTGAGGACGTCTGGCAATATCGAGGCGCCCAGGGGTGATAGTTTGTCAGCCAAGGTCAAAGGCGTCTCCTCGGGGTCGAGCTCGATTTTGGCTTGGAAGATGACGGGGCCAGTATCCAGTGACTTATCCATCTTCATGATGGTGACGCCCGTCTCCTGGTCGCCGTGAAGTATCGGTGCCTGCAAGACGGCCGCGCCGCGATATTTCGGAAGGAGGGAAGCATGGATATTGATGCAGCCGTAGCGGGGGAGGTTCAGGACCGATTCGGGGATGATCTGGGCATAGGCTACGACTACGATGACATCGGGCTTGAGCTCGGTAAGCTGGGACAAGATTTCACTGATCTTTTCAGGTTGGTAAATCGGCAAACCATATTTTGCGGCCGCCTCTTTGACCGGAGTCGGCGTAATGATCTGCTTGCGGCCGATGGGCCGGTCAGGCTGGCTGATGACGGCGACAACATCAAAGTCGCGGTCATTGACCAAGGCTTCGAGGGTGGGCACGCTGAAGGCTGGGGTGCCGATAAAAATTGTCCGGATAGGCGTCATGTGGTTTATTTTTTCTTTTTCGTGGCGGTCTTCTTGGGGTCTAGATAATCGATGAACAACACGCCGTCCAAGTGGTCGATTTCGTGCTGGAGTCCTCGGGCAATCAAGCCCTCGGCCTCGATGATGCCTTGCTTGTTCAGTTCGGTGGTAAACTTGCAGCAGATCTTCTTGTGACGGCTGATCTTGTGGAAGATGTCGGGTACAGAAAGGCAGCCCTCCTCTTGGGTTTCTTTGGCCCAGGAACGCTTGGTTATCTTGGGATTGACCAGGCAGATCGGCCCTTGGTCGGTGTTGATAGTGATGAGACGGATGTTGTGGCCAACCTGAGGTGCGGCCAGACCGACGCCGTCCTTTTCGACCATCGTGCGCTTCATATCGGCAATCAGCTTTTTGAGCTCTTTAGAGTTGAGTTCTTTGATCTCGACCTCGGTCGACATCTTGCGCAGCCGCGGGTCGGGGTGAGTCAGGATTTTAAGTATATCGGGCATATTTTTGAGATTATTTAGCTAGTTTATTTAATCATTAAATGACGTTTTTGTCAACTTAACAGGCGCCGGGCAGCCTGTTATACTTAGCATATCTTTATGTCAGATGTAAAAATAGACGAAGGATTCCAATCTTTCGGGGACATCTTCAAGAATAGGAACAAAATTCCTGCCAAAAAACCACCGGCCTACGAGTGGCAGGATTTGGCGTTGCAGATAATCAAGGAATTGGCCGTGCCCAACTTCAAGCGCAACTCGGTTTTCAGGGTCTGTAAGCAATACAACAAGGTGATCGTGATGCAGGCGCTTAATGATACCAAGGAACTCTGCCAGACCGGAGAAAAGTGGAAGTATTTCTTCAAGGTCATAGAAAAAAAACCTGACGATCCGGAAACGAAAAAACAGCCTTAGTCGGGCTGTTTTTGAATGGTTGCTTGAGAGACTATTCCGCGGTCACTTTAATGATGCATCAATGATTTCCTTTAGAACCTTCATATCAATATCCGTCAGCTTGTTTATGTAGAGGCAACCGACGCCAGTTTTATGTTTTCCTAATTTTTTTAGTGCGGCAGCATGCTTCACGATATTTACGCTCAGATACAGCGACAGGTTAGCTTTACGAGGAGAGAAACCTATCTGAAGCCAATCGACCTCTCTGCCAGTAGCAGGACTTTTGTATCGTTTATTCCCGAAACCGATAATCGAGCTGCTCCATAGCACGGGATTTTCTCCCGTCGCTTTTCTCATCATTTCCAAAAGCACAAAACTGTCTTTGCGCTTTTGTTCGTCATCAATGTTATTGATGAAATCCTCCACGCTTGCCGAGGTGGGCTTGGTTTTTATTTCAGCTAGTTTCGACTTTTTCTCAGCCATTTAAAATGATTATTTGCTCAACATGTATTTCAGCTAGCTCGTTATTAGGCGAACTACAATTTGAAGTTCATGGTGAGGTAGCCGACGCCGAAGGGCGCTTCGTAGGCTAGGCGTTCCGGCTCGTGGTTGATGCCGTCGAGAATGCCCATGAGAATGAGAATGGATTTGAGACCGCATTCGTTGGCTTCGCGGATGAGGATATGGTTCATATTCAATAGTTCTTCGGGCTGGTTTTTGGTGATTGATTCTACAACTTTTTGGTCGAACTTAGCGGCTTTCGGCGAGTAGCCGGCCGGGGCTTCTTTGGTCAGGCGGTGTGACAGATCACCAGAAGCGATGACGGCGATGCGGTTTTGGCTGTAAAGCAGTTCGCGTTTCAGAAGCTGTCCGAAGCGAAAATGGGCTTCGAAGTCGAGGCCCGAGTAGTATAGAGGAATGACCTTGTATTGCGGTGTCCCGGGAGGTGTCAAAAGGAACAACGGGATGCCTGAGCCGTAGTCGAGATCGGGCTGGCTGATCAGTTGGAGCGGGGCCTTGGTCTCGAGATTTTCGCGGATGCGATGGGCCAGGCCGACATCGCCCTGGACGGTGAATCTGGTGGCGAAGTCGCCGAAATGCTCGAAATTTGCCTGGAATTCCGGACTTAAGTTCATGGAGAAAGTCTTTCCCTGGACCAATCCGTGCGGGGAAATCATCAGGATAGTATCCGCCTTGCTGGCGTAGAGGTTTTCTTTGAGTTTCTTGTAAGCATCATCAGTAGCCTTGAGCCGCGCGGCGTTTTCTTTGCCGATGGCAGGAATTAATAGGGGCGGGTGGGGAACGATCGCCGCGAAGACGATAGACATAAGATTAGCTTTTAGAAATAGTATTATCGGCGCTGGCTTGGTCGCTCACCAGTGGTGGCTGAGCCGTTGCTTGAGGCTCCTTGAGCGGTTCGCCTTGAGGATAATAGTAGAGTATTTTTGGCGAGACGTTGATGACGTTTTCCCATTTGTAGCCGAGCTTTTCGAAAACCTTTCCAGAATAGATCGGGTGTTTCTGGCCATCGGCGATAACGAAGACGGAGGTGCTGGTCAAGGATTTCAAGAGTTGGCCATCTTCGAAGAGTATCGGTGCGACGGTCGGGATAGCGGCCAATTCCTTGGATGAGACGGGCATGGCTTTGCGGCCTTTGAATTTTGTCTGGATGATCACGCGATCAAGGATCGGAGCCTTGGTGTTGTCCTGGACCCAGTAGATGCCGCCGGTTTTCTTGTCTTGAAGCAGGGCGCCGGTCGGGAAGCTCGAAGTCGCGGTGATCGGCAAGCCGTCCTGATAGGTGTTGATATCGCTCCAGCTGGCACTGACTACCTCCTCAGGATTGAAACCGAGCTTTTTGAACGAGGCTCCTGAAGTAATCGGGCGCTTGTAGTCGCCGTCGAGGAGGAAGACGCCGCCATTCGGTGAGCGGACCAGGGCGTATTGCGGGAACTTGATCGGTGAACCAGTCACGTAGGACTCGAGCTGGGTGGGAGTGACTTTAAGAATACGCGAGATGTCATATCTCGAGGAAAGGGCGCCTTTGGAAACGAAGGGCCGTTTCTTTCCGTTCTGGATTAGCCAGACGCCTTTTTCTCCCTCGACTTGCAAGAGCGAGCCGTTGGGATAAGAGGAGGTGATGCGGGGGAAGTAGCGCTGCCAGATGTTGTAAAAATTGAAGTTGCCGTTATAGACGTGCGGAGTGTAGTTGTAGAGCGCTGCGGTGGCTAAGTTCTGCGGGGTGACGACCATCGGTTCGCGCCCGGTGTTGGAAACGGTATAGGTCTGGTTCGGCCTGTAGTTGTAGAGCTGGGGGTTGTCCATATAGTCGCGGAATTGCAGGGAAGCGCTGTTGACCTGTTTCCAGAAGCCCTGGTAGCGCGGGCTGCAGCCGCCTGAATCCGGGCAGCCATAGCCGACCGCCCAATCGACGCGGGTCTGGCTCGGTTTGGTTTTGAGCTCAACCAAGCTGCCTTCCTTTTGCAGGAGGACTATAAGGAATTTCGGATTGACCTTGTTTGTAATGGCCCGGTCGTAGATGATTTCGGCGGCAGTCTTGACCGGTCCGGTGCAAGGCTTGTAGGCCCCGGTCGGGTTATAAAGGTCTGATTCAAGACAAGTGGGAGCCTGATAAGTCGAGAGAAAGCCGGCTTTCAATGATAGGAAGTTGCGGACTTCGTCCATGGACATGGCGGTGTGGTCAAGGACCTCGGCGTCGCCGATGATGTTATGCGGATTGAACGTCTGCTCCGCAAGGGTCTGTGCCTGGGCCTTTACGGCTAGGGTGGCGACGATAGTCAAGATTATGGCAAAGTAGCCGAAGAATTTTAGGTTGATCTGTTTCATATGGTAGTTAGTTATTACCCCCATATTATAATAAAATTTGGCTTTAAAGGCAATATCGCGGAGGTGTGGTATAATTATAGAAAATGGGGATAAATATCTTTATGAATAACTTTCCCGAGCTATCAAGCTATATCAAAATATCGTCCAGCCAGGGCGATAGCCGCGAACAGATCGAGGCTTCCCTCAAGGGAAAAGGTTGGTCAAGCGAAGAAATCAACCAAGCATTCGAACAGGTCAGTGCAGGGGCGGTTATGCGGCTGACGGTGCCGGTTCCGGCAAAACCGCGCGACCGCAAGGGCCAGCTTGTTACTACTGTCGCGGTCTTGGGTTCATTGCTCTTGGGTTTGGGTATAATCCTGATGATCGCCTCGAATTGGCAGGACATCGGACGCTGGACCAAGGTCGTGCTGATTTTCTCGATCCTGATGTCAGTCTATGGAGCAGGGTACTTCATGGAGTACAAGCGCGGCTATCCGCGTATCGGCAGGGCGCTTATTTTCCTGGGTACGCTAATGCTTGGGGCGGCCATCGTCCTGATCCAGCAGATATTCAATATCATGACGGAAAGCGGCAGCACCTTGCTGTGGTGGGCTTTCTTGATATTGCCGATAGTTTACGGGCTGGAACTCAAATCAAGCCTCGCGTTAGCAACTGTCTTGGTGTTTATATGGCAATTCCTGCGGACCAACACCGGTATGGATCTTTTTGATGTTCTTGATTTCAACTTCAGGATGCAGTCTGTTAATTATTGGTATCTCTTGATAGTCGGCGCCATCCTTGTGCCTTTGACATATCGCATCAAGGCGACCAGAGTCCAGCCGCTTAATCTTGTCGGCTTGGGAATCTGGCTCCTCATCGCTTGTTCGCTCTGGGCAGGTGGACGGGGACGGGTCAATCTTCTCGGCTATGATTATGAGCGGGCGATCCCAAGCCTGCTAGCCGCAGTCGCCCTGCTTTACGGTGTCGCTCTCTTTTCTTTGGGCCGCATGCATCAGCTGTGGGACAGGTGGAAGTCGATGGAGTCGGGCTATACGGTACTAGGGTTTTTCTCTGTCTTTTTCACTAGTTTTCTGCTTTCTTTCCAGGAAATAGGCGATGAGTTCTTCACCGGAAAATACTCCGCTTTCGAGGCTGTGACTTGGCAGTCTGGAATCGCTTTGGTCTTGCTAGTTTCAATTTCCTTGGTTTCGATGTGGCGGTATCGCGAGACCGAAACTACGCGTGAGCAGTACTTGGGAGGTAATGTCGCCGTCCTGTCACTCATGGCCTTGGCGTCGGCCATAATATTTTTCCCTTCGGACATCTACGTCATCTTCTTTAATGTCCTGGTATTCGTTGAGAGCTTGGGCATGATCTGGCTGGGGCATGAAGCCAAGAGAGGTGAGTATATCAACCTCGGCCTCTCGCTGTTCCTGCTAATGATATTGGTAAAATATTTCCAATGGGGCTACGAGCTATTTGACCGTTCGCTCTTTTTCATCGGCGGCGGCCTAGTGCTGATGGCGGTGAGCTATTTCGGCGAACGCCAACGCCGCCGCCTGATCGGTCAAATAAAATAATATGATATTCAAACCGACCTCCAAACAACTCTTTCTTGCCTCGATTTTGTTGCAGCTGTTTTTTCTGCTCTTTTTGGTGATTTCGAACCAGCTGATCATGGTGTCGGGCAAGGAGGTATTCTTAAGAACTGCACCGGTCGATCCACGCAGCCTATTCCAGGGCGACTACGTGATTCTGAGTTACGCCATCAATCGGATCAGCCTTTCTGACGTGTCCGTTTCTAAAGAAGATTCAGCCGGACTGGCGCAGGGCGCCACGGTCTATGTCGGACTCGCAACCGAGCCGGGACAAAAATATTCGCATGCTACGACCGTGACTCTGGACCGACCTTCCCAAGGTGATTTCATCAGGGGCAAAGTCCAATACGTCGATTATTATCAGGGCAAGGTCGACTGCCTTCCTGGCAGCGACTGCATTTTGAAGCAAGAAAGCAAGCCTACATCAATCAGGGTGGCGTACGGCATCGAGAGCTATTTTGTGCCCGAAGGCAAGGGCAGAGAGCTTGAGCGGGTGAACCGGCGAGGCGCCTCGCCGATGCTCGTCGGCGTCTCGGTTGGCAGTAATGGCCAGGGCTTGATTAAAAGCTTGTCGATTGATGAGACGGTCATCGACGCCACTGACATAAACCGGGTGGTCGATACGGCCAGCTCGACGGTCAACGCCTATGATGATGTGCGCGAGCGCGAAATGGCTGATTCCGAGTTATCGTCGCTGATGCGAGATTTGTCCAGCGCTTTGCAGGAATACCGTAACAAGAACTATGTTTATCCGGCCAAGATTCAGGGCGTGCTGCCGTATGATGAGCTGGCCAAGCTAGCCACCGATAGCGACAGCCGTTTCCGGTACCTAAAGGTTAGGGCCGACAATTCCAAGATCAATCTGGTCTGGCTCGACAACTCCGCTTATGCCGACGGTTATTGCATCGCTGCCCAGTCTATCGGCAATCCTTCGATCTGGTATTATATCGACTCGAACAATGCCATCGCTGACGCGCCGCGCGAGCTTGCTCGCCAGCCGATGACCTTGGCTGATTGCGGCGTAGTCGTCAAACAGCCCTTGGCCACTATCGAGGGCTATATCTTTATCGATAACAACGGCAACAAGCTTTTTGATGAAGGGGATAAACCCTTCATCGACGCAGACATCTCATTGAACAAACTTTTTGATGACCGCAACGGCTGGGAACGCGTAATCAAGCCTGGGGTCGACGGCAAGTTCAAATTCTCGGTCTACGACGAAGGTACGTTCGGCCTAGGAGCCCATGCCAACCTGGCCACGCCAGTTACTATCAATTACAGCAAATCCAACTCGATCGTCGTCAAGCAAGGCGACACCAGTGCTTATAACAACATCTTGGTCAGTTTTTAGCCACTCAAAAATAATCCTATGAACGAGCAGATCGTCAACTATCTTGCTACTAATCGGGACAAGTATCCTCGGGCAGTACTGACAAATATGCTGGTCAAATCCGGCTATAACCCGAAAGAGATCGAAGAGGCCGCTTCCATGGTTTTTGGCGTGCAAAGCTCCGACGAGTCCGCGCCGAGCGCCCCTTTCGATTTTTGGAATTTTTCCGCCAAGGTCGTCTATGCTTCAAAGGAACAGCGACGCAAGGATTTCTGGCTCGGCTTCTGGGCGCCGATATTGTCTTCGGCCGTCCTGTCTTGGCTGCCGTCAATCTTGGTCAAGCTGAGCGGGATGGAGGCCGACCTATCCTTCATCAAGGATATCCTGGGCATGGTTGGTTCTCTTGTCGGGCTGGCGATTTTCGTAGCGATTTTCTATTTATGGAATCGCCGACGTTCGGTCAGTTACGGCATTATCGGCGGGTATATCTTCAATCTTTTTATCTCGATGTTCATTATCGGCGTCGTCTTGTCGATGCTTGGCTTCTCCTTTCTTAGATTTTAACCAACCAATATGAAACTGACGGAAAAAAATCTTTTCATGGCCGTGTGTTCCTTGTTCGTCATCCTGGCCGCCTCATTCACGACTGGCCTGATCGTCAGCGAGCCCGATCTGAAAAAACCGGCCGTGAATAATGCCAAGACCCTGCCGCCGGAACCCCTGCCGCCAGTGGCGGGTCCTTTTGATATCACCCCTCCGACATTGCCTGGCAGCGATCCGGCTTTTGATGTCACGGGCCAGTTGCCGCCGCCGAATACGCCGACCGATACTGGAACAGTCGTAGTCAATATCGCCAATGGACGGAACAGTCAGAGGTCATTATTTTGCCGCTTGACCAAGGACGGAGTCGATATCCAGCAAGTCCAGGTTTCCGATGCTTTGTGTTCGTTCGTCAAGCTCAGCCCTGGGGTGTACGACGTGGAACTGAATGACGGTATCACGGTCATCGACCAGCAACGGGCCAGCCTCGAGGGAGCGGCAGGCGTTTCCGTCACTTTGGTCGCCAAGAACGCCAAGACCTTCTGCCGTGACAGCGACAATGGCCTGGCTTATGACCAATTCGGCATTACCATAGATCAATACGGCAAGGAATTTCCCGATGTATGCATATCGGACCGTATCGTTAGGGAATTCTATTGCGAGGACAATCAACTCAAACAATCGGATACCACCTGCAGCAGTGCCTGCCTCAGCGGTGTCTGTAAATAAATATTATGAGCGATCAACTCAACACGGCCTCCGAACCGGCAGGGAATGATGAAGCTTACGGTTCAGCTTCAACTCCACCGCCGCCGCCTCCTCCTCCACCGCCGAAGCCTGACCAGCAAAAACCCGCCCAGTCGCTAGAAGAGAATATTGGCGCTAAATGGTTCGCGCGCGTCGGCGTTATAGTCCTGCTGCTGGGCATCTCTTTTTTCCTTAAGTATGCTTTTGACAACAATTGGGTTTCCCCAGCAATCAGGGTGTTGATGGGCGTAGCAGCTGGTGGCATCCTTTTGGCCCTCGGTGAGAAGACCCGAGTCAAGTATTTTGCTTATAGCCAGCTGCTGTCCGGCGGAGGTCTATCGGTGATGTATCTCTCCTTGTATGCAGCCTACGATTTTTACCACCTGATTACCCAGGGTGCGGCCTTCGTTGCCATGTCGTTGATTACGGCCGCTGGCATCGGTCTGAGCATCCGTCTCGATGCCCGGAGCTTGGCTATCATGTCGGTGCTTGGCGGAGTCCTGACGCCCTATCTGGTCTCGAGCGGCCACAATAACCAGGTGGTGCTATTCGTCTATCTCATCGTTTTGGATATCGGCGTCCTCGTGGCCTCGGTTTTCAAGCACTGGCGTTCGATCCAGTATGTCAGCCTAGCCGGCACCTTCATGCTGTTCAGCGGCTGGTATGACCGGTACTACGATTTCAGCCAGCTCAAGAGCACTTTTCTTTTCCTTACCATCTTTTTCCTGATTTATTCAGTGGCTTCAGTCATCTACAACATACTGGAAAAGAAGAAGTCTGCCGGTCCGGAACAAGTCATTACCCTGATTCTGGGACTGCTCTATTTCAGTTTCAGCTACGGCCTTCTGGACCCGGAGTATCATAAGCTGATGGGCCTATTTGCCATCACTCTGGCGGCCTATTATTATATGGGCGCTTATCTCGTCAGGATAAGCACTCCTGACGATGATAATCTGTATGCTTTCCTTGCCTTCATGTCAGCCTCAGCCGGCAGTCTTGCTATCCCGCTCCAGTTCGAGCAGGCTACGATCACAATCGGCTGGACACTTGAGGCCGCCTTGCTGTTCTTTTTGGCGGCCCGGCTGGGCAAGAAGAGTATCGCAGCCTTCGGCCTGGCCATTTATGTCTTGGCCCTTAGCCGTTATCTTTTTGTGGACATCACCCGGACGCCGATAATCGCAACCCCGATCATCAACAAGGCTTTTATGGCTGCCGGATTCCTGATCGCCGCTTCTATCACTTCAGCCTGGGCTTTTTTCAAATCGACGGCTGTTCCGGAGAAGACCGACGATTGGTTCAATCGGCGGCACTTCATCGTCGCCTTCGTTCTAGCTGCCAACCTGCTGGCTTTCTTTGCCGGCAACCGGGAGATCACCCATTATTACAATGGCAAGTCGCAGGTCGCCAGGGATAAATACTATCAGGAACAGAAGCTGACGCCGGTCCAGGACTACAAGGCAAGGCTTGAGCAGTCAGATGTCTTGAACAAGCAGCTCAAGAGCAATCAAAGCCGTTCAAGCATCGGACTGTCGCTCTTCTGGATACTGCATGCCATCATTATTTTGTCTGCCGGTTTTTTTGTCGGCAACAAGGGGCTGCGTGTCGGCGGTTTGATTCTCCTGCTTTTGGCCATACTGAAGCTTTTCTTCTATGACTTGTGGAGTTTGGGAACGCTTTACCGCATAATTTCGACAATGAGCTTGGGCATCGCCCTCCTTTCGATCTCGTTCATCTATCAGAAGTACAAAGCCAAGATCATGGAAATAATCTGATCGGATATAATAAAAACAACCGCCAGTTGGCGGTTGTTTTTTATATGAGCGTACTTTATTTGACGCCTAGGGTAACCTCGTCTTTGACGCCTAGGTCGATTATGACCTCTTGGCCTTCCTTGACCTTGCCCTCGATGATTTCCATCGCGAGTTCGTCCAAAATTTTGGTCTGGATGATGCGCTTCAGCGGGCGGGCGCCGAAAGTCGGATCGTAGCCCTTGTCGGCCAGCATCTTCTTGACCTTGGGTGCCACCCTGATGGTTATCTCTTTGTTCTTGAGCCGACCGGCCACCTTGAGGATCTCAAGGTCGACGATGCGGGACAAGGCCTCTTTCGAGAGGCTGCGGAAAATCAGGATCTCGTCGATGCGGTTCAGAAATTCGAGCTTGAAATGGTCGCGCAGAATCTTGTCGATCTTTTCGCGCATCTCCTCATCGCGCCATTTTTCTTCCTCCTGCTTGCTGCCATAATCGGAGAAGCCCATGGAATGTTCGCGGATCACCTCGTTGCCGAGGTTTGAGGTCATGATGATGATGGTGTTCTTGAAATTGACCAAACGGCCTTTGGAGTCGGTCAGCTGCCCGTCGTCCAAGATCTGTAATAGGACATTGAAGACTTCGGGGTGGGCCTTCTCGATCTCGTCGAAGAGGATGACCGAGTAAGGGCGACGGCGGACACGTTCTGTCAGCTGCCCGCCTTCATCATAGCCGACATAGCCGGGAGGGGAACCGATGAATTTCGCGACCGAGTGCTTTTCCATGAATTCGCTCATGTCCATACGGATCATGGCTTGGCGGTCATTGAACATGAACTCGGCCAAGGCTTTAGCCAGCTCGGTTTTGCCGACGCCGGTAGGACCGACAAAGAGGAAGGAGCCGATCGGCTTCTTCTCCTCGGCGATGCCGGCACGCGAGCGCCTGAGGGCATTGGAGAGGCGCGTGATGGCTTCATCCTGGCCGATGACCTGCTTGCCTAGCTCGTGCTCGGCCTTGGTCAGCTTATGCATTTCGCTCTCAAGCATCTTGGCGACCGGGATGCCGGTCCAGCGGGAGACGGCCTTGGCGATGTCCTCCTCATCGATCTCTTCTTTGAGGATGCGTTGGCCGTTCTGCTGTATTTTCATCAGGATCGTCTCCTGCTTCTTGATCTCTTTTTCCAGGTTAGGGATGCGGCTGTAGCGGATCTCGGCGACTTGGGTCAGGTCGTCGCCGCGGCGTTCGATGATTTCGGCTTGGGATTTCAACTCGTCAATATTCTTTTTGGATTCGCGGATCTTGCTGATGGCCTCTTTCTCATTCTGCCAGTGCAGTTCGAGCTGGTTGGCGGTCTCGCGATGCTGGGCCAGTTCCTTGTTGATCTGGCGCAGTTTGTAGGATGATTTCTTTTCTTTAGAGAGCCCGGCCTTGGCGATCTCCAAGCGCTTGATTTCGCGCTTCAAGTCATCCAACTCCTGCGGGCTTGAGTCGATCTCCAGGCGCAGGGAAGAGGCGGCCTCGTCCATGAGGTCGACGGCCTTGTCCGGTAGGAAACGGTCGGAGATGTAGCGCGAGGAAAGCTTGACTGCGGCAATCAAGGCATCGTCGGTGATGCGGACACCGTGGTGGATCTCATATTTCTCCTTGATGCCGCGTAGGATGGCGATAGCGTCATCTTGGGTCGGCTCGGTCACGAAAATCGGCTGGAAGCGGCGCTCCAGAGCGGCGTCCTTTTCGATATATTTCTGATATTCTTTGGTGGTAGTGGCGCCGATAGCATGGAGCTCGCCGCGGGCCAGGGCCGGCTTGAGCATGTTAGAGGCATCCATGGCGCCTTCGGAAGCACCGGCACCCACGAGGGTGTGGAGTTCGTCAATGAAGAGGATAATTTTGCCCGACTGGCTTTGGACTTCTTTCAGGACGGCCTTCAAGCGGTCTTCGAACTCGCCGCGGAATTTGGCGCCGGCAATCAGGCCGGCCAAGTCGAGCGAGACCAGCTCTTTGCCTTTGAGCGTCTCAGGGACGTCGCCGGCGACGATGCGTTGGGCCAAACCTTCGACGATGGCGGTCTTGCCCGTGCCAGCCTCACCGATCAGGACTGGGTTGTTCTTGGTGCGGCGGGAGAGGATCTGCATGATGCGTCGAATCTCCTCGTCGCGGCCGATGACCGGGTCGAGCTTTTCCGCTCGGGCCAAGGCGGTCAGATTGACGGTGTATTTTTCCAGAGTCTTGTATTTGGTTTCCGGGTCCGGGTCGGTAATCTTCTGGTTGCCCCGCAGCTCAGACATGATCTTCAAGACCGTATCATAATCGACGCCCATATCCTTGAGCAGTTTCTGGGCTTTCGATTTGACGTTGACCATAGAGGCCAAGATGTGTTCGGTCGAGATGAATTCGTCACCGAAATTTTCCGCCTCCTGTTTGGCGCTTTCGAGGATCATGGCCACCTCAGGCGTGCCCTGGACCGTGCCGACGTTGGCCTGGGTATCGATCTTGGGCAAACGGTCGAGCTCGTCGTTGAGACGACGTTCCAATTCGCGCGGACTGATTTTCAATTTTTCTAAAACCGGACGGACCAGACTCTCGCTCTGTTCCAAGAGGGCAGCGAGGAGGTGAATGGCCTCGATCTGCTGCTGGCCGTTCTCCTGCGCTATCATCTGCGCGTTGATGATAGCCTCCTGAGATTTATGGGTAAATTTGTCGAACATATTATTCATATTATTGCTTTTATTTGTAGTTAGCACTCCATTACTCTGACTGCTAAATTAACTATATGAGATACTCTTATTATTGTCAAGAATGATTAAGATAAAAGTAAGGCGCCTAGTCGGACTAGGCGCCTTAAATTCAATGAGTGAGCGATTACTTCAGGGATATCCCGTTGATGCGGCCGAAATTGGCGATGGGCCGGTTGTCGCTGTCGGTTACCGTTGCTGAACAGCTGAAGGTGCGGCTGCGAAGCTCGGGGGCGCAACAGATCGTTTTCAGGGTTTCGCCGGGAAGGGCGGGCCGCAGGAAGGCGATTTCGGTGGTGCGGAAGGGGGCCGGGGCGCCCTTGGTTTCGCCGGTAAGGCAGTAATGGAAGAGGGCGGCGGTCAGATAAGCCATCTCAAGCATGTAGTGTCCTTGGCAGAACTTGTACCCGGAGAAGAAGATGCCTTTGTCCATCAGGTTGTAGGTCGAGGTAATGATCGCGTCGTGGCTGGTTTTCCTGAAAGAGGTGACGCCGTCGACCAGCAGGGCATGACCACGGTGGGGGAGCAGCGAGTGCGCGATGATGTTCTGGTAGTCCAGTTCCAGGCCGTTGAGCTGAAAGATTTCCTGATTGATGCCTGGTTTTTCTTCGGATAGGGTGACCGTAGCGGGGTCGAAAGGCTTAGTGAAAAAGCACAGATTGTCGACCGAGGCTATGAGCGTGCCATTCTGGTTTTTGATTACGGCAGAGCAAGCGAAGGTCTCATCATCCATCTCCGGTTCGATACAGGTGATGTACATCGTATCTCCCGGAAGCGCTGGGGCACGGTTGGTAAGCTCTTTTGCTCTGATGTGCCAGGGGGTGAAGCTCGTTTTGCCGGTAAGGCAGAAATGGAACAGCTGGGCAGTCAGATAGGCCATCTGGAGCAGGTAGTGGCCAGGACAGACCGGTTTACCGGGGAAATGGCCATCGAAGAAGTGGCTGTTTTCGTCCAGTTTGCGGTAAGCGGTGATGCTGACTCCTTTTTCGGTTACGGGTTGGAATTCGAGTACTCCATCCAGCAGCATGGCATTGCCATTCTGATTGAGTACGCCGAACATCAGGATACTGTCTTTGTCCAGGCTGATTCCGTGGGCTTTTACATACTTTGGCATTCTCGGGCCTCCTTGGGTGGGTTTATCCGCTGAAGCGGTTGTGATAAAGGGCGTTTATAATTGGAAATTTAAACATATTTTGCCGGATTAGTCAATATTAAGTCTTGTTTTTTGGCTCAAGTTAGGATATAATCATGATATTATGAACCAGGTAAATATTTTAGGAATCAAGCTGTCCATCATTGATCGAGCCGGGGCGCTCAAGCGCGTCGAAGCTTTTTTGGCTGGCGATAGGCCCCGTTTCCTGGTCACGCCCAATCCCGAGATCGTTTTGGCCGCCAATCATGATGAAGAGCTGTTCCATATATTGAACAAAGCCGACCTGTCTCTGATGGACGGAATGGGACTGAAGGCTGCTGGCTGGCTCAAGGGCGTCAATGCGCCCAGGGTCACTGGTGCCGACCTGGTGCCTGACCTCCTTGCCATGGCTGAGGAGCGGCAGTTGTCAGTGCTAGTCGTCAATTGGCGCGAAGGCTTGTCTAGCGCCACCGACATTGAAACCGCACTCAAGGCGCGCTACCCGCGTTTGAAGGTTTCGGTGCAGGCCGTCGACCGTTTCGGCCGCGACTTCTCGCCATCTTTAGTCGGAGCGCCATCGATCATGCTAGTCACCCTTGGCGCACCTTATCAAGAGAAATTCGTATTTCATAATTTAGAGAAGGTGCCTGGCTTGCGTCTGGCCGTCGGCATCGGCGGCGCACTTGATTTCATTTCGGGCAAAGTAAAACGGGCGCCGAAGCTGATGCGGCTTTTGGGGCTCGAGTGGTCTTGGCGGCTTTTTCAGAAACCGTCCAATGCTCAGGGCCAAGTCGTTTTCCGGCGCTATCAGCGGATCTGGCGAGCCGTTTTCGTCTTCATGTGGCGCTTTCTGGTCTGGCAGTTCATCCGCCCTCGGCTTTACCGACCTAATGTCGCCTGTCTGATTTATCGGCGTCAAAACGAACGGTATCAGGTATTAGTCGTGCGTCGTTCCTATTCGGCCGAGCCTCATTGGCAGCTGCCCCAGGGAGGTACCGACGGGGAAGACCCGAAGGATGCCGGCCTGAGAGAGGCGACCGAGGAGTTGGGCACGGACAAGTTCGAGGTCAAAGCCGTCTTTAAGGATGTCTGGCGCTACGATTTCAACGGTGCGCTCGGCAAGCACCAAGTCACCCGCGACTCGGGCTACAAAGGGCAGAAGCAGTCTTTGGCCGTCATCGAGTTTTTGGGCGACGATGCCGAAATCAAGCTGAACTATTGGGACCATGATTTCTGGCAGTGGGTGGACACCGATCGTCTGGTCGCGACCGTCCACCATGTCCGCCGCAAATCGACGCAAGTTTTCTTGGACAAATTCAACGAATATTTGAAACAAATATGAAACTCCAATTCAAAAAATACATCTATCTCCTGAACGACATCACCAACCAGCTTTTGAAAAAGGATCGGGAAAAGCTGGCAGAGAAGGTCTGGCGCCTGCAGCGCTGGGTCATCGGCTTGAGCTTCACGCTTTTGGTCTTGTCTCTCGCGTTGGCGTTTTTCCTTTTCCCATACATCATTAATATCTTAAACAAATAGCCATGAGTACTCGCGTCCGTTTCGCGCCATCGCCGACCGGTTTCCTGCATATCGGCAGCCTGCGCACTGTCTTATTCAACTACCTCATCGTCAAAGCACTGGAGGGCACTTTCATTCTGCGCATCGAGGATACCGACCAGAAACGCGAGGTGGCTGGTGCCGCCGAGCACCTGGTCGAGATTCTGGCCTGGCTCGATATCCATTTCGACGAGAGCCCGCTTTCCGGCGGACCGTTCGGACCCTATGTCCAGAGCCAGCGCCGCGATATCTATGACCGGTACGCCGCGGAGATTCTGGAGAGCGGCCACGCCTACCGCTGTTTCTGCTCGTCCGAGGAGATCGCGGCCATGAAGGAGGAACAGATGGCTAACAAGCTGCCGCCGCGCTACGACCGCCGGTGCCGCAACCTGTCCTCGGAAGAAGTCGAGGCTCGCGTCGCTCGAGGAGACGCCTTCACCATTCGCCAAGCCATGCCGCTCGAGGGCGAGGTCACGGCTTTTGATGAGTTGCGCGGAGACATCACCTTCAAGGCGGAGAATCTGGAGGACCATGTGCTCATCAAGACTGACGGGATGCCGACCTACCAATTCGCCAACGTGGTCGACGACCACCTGATGGAGATCAGCCACGTGGTGCGCGGCGACGAATGGCTTTCATCCTTTCCTAAGAACGTTTTACTCTATCGGAACTTCGGCTGGGAACCGCCCAAGTTCGTCCACATCCCGCTGGTCTTGAATAAGGAGGGCGGCAAGCTCTCCAAACGCCATGGCGACGTTGCGGTCGAGGATTACCGAACGAAGGGGTACTTGCCGGAGGCGCTGCTCAATTTTTGCGCCCTTCTGGGCTGGCATTCGAAGAGCGATACGGAAATCATGCCCTTGGACCAGATCATCAGCGAATTCAAGATCAAAGATATCGGCACCAGCCCGGCGATCTTCGATACCGAGAAGCTGGATTATATCAATGGCCATTACATCCGCCAGAAGACGGTGCATGAGCTCGTTGACCTGGTCTTGCCGTACTTGGTCGAGGGTAAGTTGCTTGATGTCCAAGACGGGCAGTGGCTCAATAATTTGACGGGAGAAAAAGTCAGCCGCCAGCAGCTTGAGCTGTTCGTCGGCTTGGCTCATGACCGTTTGAAGAAATTATCAGAAATCAATGACCTCACCGACTACTTATTCCAGCCGAAACTGAAATATGAAGGTTCGCTTTTGGTCTGGAAGAAGAGCGACGCCGAAACCACCAAGAAGAATCTCGAGGCAGCAGCTGATGTCCTTGAGCGCATCCCCGAAACCGAATGGACCAGGTTCACTATCGAAGAGGCACTGATGAACCATATCCGAAGCGCTATGATCACCGTCGGCGAGGTCCTCTGGCCGGCACGCGTCGCCATGACCGGCCGGGATAAAAGCCCAGGACCATTCGAAGTAGCCGAGGCTCTAGGTAAGGAAAAGGCGATTGATAGGATCAGGGCTGGAGCTGTGAAGTTGAAATAAATCGAGCGGTAAATGAATCAAGTGATATTCGTGACAATGAAATGTGAAATCCGTAATAATTGCCAAATAGGTAATATAAATATATGAAAGAAATCGATGTAATATACAATCGATATGGAAAGCCAGGTATAAGACTTCTTGACAATGGAAGGCTGGTTGGCTTTGATGGCAAAAGCATTGGTTTTCTTGATGGGACAAATCTATATAATTACTCTGGGCAACATGTTGGCTGGTTTGAAAATGGTATAATGAGGGATCATGGTGGTAACTGTGTTGGCTTTGGCAAGCATCCAACAGATGCGCCAAGGCCTTTTTTACCATTCAAACAATTTAAGCCATTCCCAATGTTTGTCGAGCATGAACCATTTAGACCCTTTAAGCAGTTTAAACCGTTTAAACCGTTTAAGAGATATGGGTGGTCAGACATGGAGCCACGAGAACTATTTATAAAAAAGTGAACACTCGTAAGAAAAAAAACAATAAGCCAATTTCACAGCTCAAAGATAAGGAACTGTGCAATTCTGGAGTGGGCAAAATTTTATTTGCTGAAAATGGCAATCTAAAGGATGAGGTTGCTTCACTTAAGAAATCCCTCAAACAAAGTCAAAATGAGTTGGAAAAGCTTCGAAGCACTAATCACGAACTCGAAAAGAAAAATAACCTAATGGATTATAGGTTAAAAACTATTTTTTTACCTGAGCTAATAAAATTTTTTGCATCCGCAGTTGGTGTGGGTTTTGCTATAAACTTTTTCTTTGATGGAAAAATATACATGGGCATTATTATGGTTGTCTCTTCAGTGTTTATTTATGGATTAATGTTATATTTGTACAGAAAATAATTAAGTATTATTTAGTTGTAATTTGCACCTATTAACGAATATTTTGGAAAGGAGATGATCTTATCAATGGAGGTTGGAGGCATGAGAAGAGTCATCTGTGTAGTGGTTATCGATCAAGGGCGTATCCTGTTGGTGCGCAAGGGCGAGTTCTGGATTTTGCCGGGCGGCAAACCTGAGGACGGCGAGGCTGACCTTGATTGCCTCATGCGGGAATTGGGCGAGGAGCTTTCAGGACTCGAAATGGAGCCGCCGGTCTTTCTTGGGGAGTTCATCGGCACAGCGCCTTATAAGGGTTACACTTTTGCCGCTCAGGTCTATATGGCCGACGGCAGCGGTAAGGTCTTTCCTAAGGCCGAAATCAATGCGGCAGAATGGACCGACCAGCCCGAGACTTACAATCTCAGCGACGCCTTAATCAAGATCGTCGCCCACCTCCGTCAGCAGGGCTATCTGTGAAAACAGATAGCCGTTTTCCAAAGTTTTCGTTTATCAAGTAAAACGCCAATATGGAAATTACCAAGCATTTTACCGCTACCACCTTTATCGTGCACAAGGACAAGGTGCTCCTGCATCACCACAAAAAGCTATGTTTCTGGATTCCGGTCGGAGGCCATATCGACCGGGACGAGCTGCCCCAGGCGGCAGCCCTGAGGGAGGTGAGGGAAGAGACGGGCTTGGATGTTGAGCTATATTCTCCTGATCCGCAAATAGAGATGGGCGACGTGATGCAGCTGATCCGTCCGGCGCATCTCTTGCTCGAGGATATCAACCAATTCCACCAGCATATCGATTTCATATATTACGCCACTTCTCAGACGGACGCACTCAACCCGCAAGATGGAGAAACGTCCAAGCTGAAATGGTTTACGGCGGATGAGATAAGGACGATTGAAGACGCTCCGGCGAATGTAAAACCGCTGGCTCTGGAGGCGATTGAATTGTTGGGTCAAAGATAATTCGTGGGCAATTTTATGAAATTAGGAAAGTACCAACACTACAAAGGGAACTATTACGAAGTCATTGGCGTGGCGCATCATAGCGAAACCCTTGAGGAATTGGTGGTCTACAGGGCGCTGTATGAGCACGAAAAATTCGGTGATAATTCACTGTGGGTTCGGCCGATGAAAATGTTTCTTGAAACAGTCGTGATTGACGGCAAGGAAATCTTGAGATTCAAGCCGGTAGGAGACTGATTTTATGAAAACGATACTAAAAAAATCAATTAGCATGGAATACGATAAATTAGTCAGGGACAAGATTCCGGAAATCATCAAGGCAAAAGGTAAGCTGCCGATCACCCATATTGCCGCCGCTGGGGAATATGGCGAGGCGCTTGAGAGAAAGCTGCACGAAGAGGTGGCTGAGTTTTTGGAAAACCCCTCGGCAGAAGAAGCCGCTGACATTTTGGAAGTCTTGCATGCGATATGCGTTTTGAAAAACGTCGACTTATCAAGTCTTGAGGCTGTGCGTCGTAAAAAGGCAGAGGAGCGGGGAGGATTCGGACAAAGAATAATCCTGGAAAGAGTGGTAGAGTGATGAAACTATGGAACAGAAGTTTTTAAAGGCTATCCAGGCTGATGAGGATGCGTATTACATGAGCTGCCCCGAAGTCGTCGGCGAGCATATCGCCAATCAGCTGTCACGCTTCAATTCGGCGGTCGAACTGTGCTGTGCTGTCGGCATGGCAGTGATACCGCTGGCTCGCCGCATGGAAAAAGTGATCGGAGTGGATATCAGTCCCGATAGAATCAAGGATGCCAAATATAACGCCGAACTGTACGGTGTTGCCGACAAGATAGAATTCATAGTCGGCGATGTGCTTGATGAAAACTTGCTGAAGAACATTTCGGCAGAGGTTGCTATACTTGACCCGGATTGGAGCGTTGCCGGCGAAAAAAAATCCCTCCACGTTGATAATATAGAAGACACGCAGCCGAGCATGAAGGCGATGTTCGATTTGACCAAGCGCTATATCACATCGAATATAGTGATCAGGGTACCGAAGAATTTTACCTTCGAAACTTTGTCATATTTTGGCTGCTGCCGCTTGGAAAATATCATCTGGGGCGGTAAAACAAGATTCAAGCTGGCCTATTTTTTGGACGGAATCAATGAAAACAGCGAGTCGGACTTTTACTTTGATAAACCCTTATCTACTGAATTATGAATGGAAGATTTTTGGTCGCCACTGGGGCGATAATCGAGAATGCGGCTACTGGCAAGATATTGTTGCTCAAGCGAAGTGATGAAAAGGACTTTTCTCCTGGAATCTGGGAATATGTCACGGGGCGCCTTCACCAATTCGAGGAGCCGGAGGTCGGCTTGAGGCGCGAAGTCATGGAAGAGACCGGAGCAGATATTGAAATCATAAAACCGATTTCGATTTTTCACATCTTTAGAGGCGAGAGGATCGCTGAAAATGAGTTGGTCGGAATAATGTATTGGTGCAAGACGAATACCGATGATATCAGGATATCTGAAGAGCATTCGGACTGGAGGTGGGTGACGCCGGAAGAAGCACGGGAGATGGTTACCAAGCAGAGCATGCTTGAAGATATCGAAGCCTTTATTAATGAGCGAGGTAAGTAATTCTTATGTCACACAAAGAACGATTCAGGGCCTATGTCGCGGCCTATCTGGTTTTGGTCAAAGATGGCCAGGTTTTGCTTTTGCGGCGCTATAACACCGGGTACCAAGACGGCAATTACAGCTTGGTGGCCGGACATCTCGACGGCGGAGAGACGGCCTCGCAATGCATCATCCGTGAAGCGGCAGAAGAGGCTGGAATCGTGCTGGAATCGGTCGACCTTGAAGTCTCGCATGTCATGCATCGCATCTCATCGGACCGGGAATATTTTGATATTTACCTCACGGCCAGCAAATGGAGCGGGGAAGTCAAGAACATGGAGCCGGAGAAGTGCGACGAATTGGCCTGGTACCCTTTGGATAATCTTCCGAAAAATGTTTTGCCCGAAGTTAAACAGGCATTAGATGATATCCGCATGGGGGTTCATTATAGCGAGATAGGATTGTGAAATTATGAATAAATTTGAAAAGTATTTGAGCGATTTAGCCGCTCACGAAGAGTCTAAGAGCAAGAAGCAGCTTGATCCACGCGGTCGGATCCTGGTCAATGCCGGGGTGGGTTTGAATTGGATCGGCGATTACTTGGCAAATCCTAAGATCAAATATAGGAAGATTAAGCTGCCTGTGGAGAAGATTCTTTTTACCGGAACCAACCCTGGGTGGAATAAGATATTGCTCGAACGGTGCGATAAATCTGTCGAGAAGTTTAGCGATTTGATGGCAAAGAATGCGGTTGTCAGGAAAAAGTTCGAAACTGAAGCATCATTCGGAAGTGAACCGATATTGCTGCGAGGGCCGGATGAAAGCGGGATGTACAGGGTCCTCGATGGCATGCACCGCTTCGTCGGTGCCGTGTTGAAAGATAAAAAAACAATCACGGCTTATGCTCCTATTAATGAAGGCAAGTATTTGCCGGTCTGCGAAGCCCATGTCGTTTATGACCTGATCCGCGGCTTTCAGCGCCACGCCAAGGATAAGCAGGGAGAAGTCGAGCTGTACCATGCTTTGAAGCTGCTCACGAGGACGTATGGCAATGCCACCGAGCTGCTGAAGCGAAGGTTCAGCTATAAGTACGTGGCCGACAAGGAAGTCCAAGCGGTAATCGCCAAGGTGATTAAAGAGTTCAAATAGAACGATTTTGGGAATTATAAAACTAACACCAGCAAATATGGAGTGCATGTTTTGCGACAAGAAAGTTTTGGGAAAAGAAGAGGTTATGCGAAATGCGACATGTATTTTTTTGTCTAGCAACGGATATAATCCAGAAGGTGTCTTGGAAGGTGCTGGAGTCATCATCCCGTTCGCTCACAAGGCCACCCCTTTCGATTTGTCAGATGAAGAAGTTCTTGATATGTTTAATTTGTTGAAAGAGGTTAGGAAATACCTGGATGAGAAGTACGGGCCAAGCGGCTATACGATAGGCTGGAATGTGGGAAAAGTCAGCGGGCAAATCGAGCCGCATCATGTCCACCTGCACGTAATGCCAAGATATGATGATGAGCCCTTGGCCGGAAAAGGCATCCGTAATTTTTTAAAACAGAAAAGCAATAGCAGGATCAAGGCAGTTCGCGAGAGTTGAATCAAGTAAAATTTATTTATGGCAGTCAGCATAACTTATTTCGTCCACGGGACCACAACTGATAATGAACAGGGAATCTCTTCCGGCTGGTACGATGTCGAGCTTTCCGAGCTGGGCATCAAGCAGTCTTTGGCCCTTAAAGAAATCGTCAAGGATAAGCATTTCGATATCGTGTTCTGTTCGGATCTGGTCCGAGCTGTCCGCTCCGCCGAGCTGACCTTTGGCGGCGCAGCCAAGATTGTCAGTGATGCCAGGCTGCGCGAATGCAACTACGGCGAATACAACGCCAAGCCGTCAGCTATCGTCGAGCCGATGCAAGAATTGAACATTATGGGGCGGTTTCCTGGCGGCGAGAGCTATGAAGACGTTAAGAAGCGGATCGCTGAATTTGTTGATTTTTTGAAAACGAATCACGACGGCAAGTCCGTGGCCATCGTGGCGCACAAAGCTCCGCAATTAGCCCTGGATGTGCTGTTGAAGGGAATGTCTTGGGATCAGGCCTTTGCGGATGACTGGCGCAAACGAAAAGCCTGGCAGCCCGGCTGGAAATATGAAATAAAATAATATGGAAATAAAAAATCTATTGGAACAAAGCCGTGATATCTGGGGCGAGCAGAAGCTGAGCCTCAGCCAGGTTATCGTCCGGATGGGCAAGGTTTTTGGCGATATCTGCCGTTGGGAGCGCAACGCCATCAAGGATCAAGATACGCACACGGATGATGAGCTTAAGAAAGAATTGGGCAATATGATCTTTGCAACGATAAGGTGGTGCGACGACCTGGGTTATGACCCAGAGGAGTGCATCAAGCAGGCTATCGATTGCCAAAAGAATTTTCAAAAATAACCGAGACTTATGAAATTATTATTAACCTCAGCCGGGCTGTCGAACAAGTCCATCGCTGAAGCATTAGTTGATTTGGCCGGACGGCCTTTTGCTGAGCTGAATCTTGCTTTCGTGCCGACCGCCGCTAATGTCGAAGCGGGTGACAAATGGTGGCTGATCAACGACTTGGTGAACTGCAAGAACCTTGGCTTCAAGTCAATCGATATCGTTGACATCTCGGCGCTGCCGAAAGATATCTGGCAGCCTCGTCTCGAAGCGGCCGACGTTTTTTTGTTCGGCGGCGGCAACACCTTTCATCTGATGTATTGGCTGCAAAAGTCCGGTTTGTCGGCGTTGTTGCCAGAATTGCTTGAGACTAGAGTATATGTCGGGATTAGCGCTGGCAGTATGGTGGCGTGTAAGAGTCTTGACTTGAGCATGTCAGAAAAGCTTTATGATGACGTGCCGGGGGAATATGACAAGGATGAAGGGTTGGATTATGTCGATCTTTTAGTCCGACCGCATCTGAATTCGCCATATTTCCCGAATCTGAATATGGAAAATCTGGAGAAACTGGCGGTGGATTTTCCCGAGACTTTTTACGCCCTTGATGACCAGTCGGCGATCAAGGTGGATGGCGGGCGAACCGTGGTGGTTTCCGAAGGGGTTTGGAAGAAATTCAATTGATGCAATATGAAAAACCGGCTTGATAGGCCGGTTTTTTGATAGTTATTTCCAGACGACGATCATATTCTTTTCGATCTTGCTTATCGGTTCGTGGTAGCCGGTCGGGTAATCCCGGATGGACTCGAAAAGGACCTTGGCACTGTACTCATAACCTTCACCGTTGCGAGTGCCAGGGTCGTTGGTGATGAAGACCTTCCGCTCAGGATCATAGCCGCGGATGACAAGCATGTGCCTGGGCGGTCCCGGAGAGGTAAAGTTCGGGTTATGCAGCATTTGGCCATCCATCGGCGTCAGCACTACATTGCCACGGTCGAGCTCGGCCACTATGTCATCAACGGTGATGTTTTTCTTGAGCCCAACTTTGGTGTATTTGAAATAATCATTCAGGATCCAGGAAACCGTATCGGCGGCTGAGATGTCACGGTATTCGCCGTATTTTTTCAGGGTATAGTCCGATGAGCCGAGAATCTCCTTCAAGGCTTCATCCTTCGTCAATGCTTTGCCCGTGGCCCAGCGTACGGCCATCAGTGAGGAGGATTCCTCGCAACCGTCCTGCTGGCGCTGGTCCGACCAGCCTCCGAATGGAGCCTGGGAAGTGAAGGGGACTTTGATATTAGTAGTCTTGCCAGTCGGTAGGATTATCGGCTTATCAAGTTCGCCCTCAGGAATGTATTTCAGTTCGGCGTCGGTGATTCCTTGGCCGAGTTCTCGCATGACACGAAATGCATCATCCGGGCGTCCCAGGTAGTATTTCTGACGGTTCTTAGGATAGATGTAGTAGGCCTCGCCATGGCTCTCGACATCCAGAAGTATCATGCCGGAAAAACGCTCGGGGAATACGGACGTGTTAGCGATCAGGCCGTGAGGCACCCCTAGAGCAAGCGAGCGCATCGCCTTGAAAGCGTCAGCCGGGCGCCCCAGGTAGTAGCGCTGGCCGTTGGTCGGAAAGACATACCAAGCCTCGCCGTGCTGTTCGACTTGGATTACTATATATCCGCTGCGCACCCCGGCATAATGTGCGCCTTCAGCGAACGGGGAAAGAGCGTATAGGCCTGAACCGAGCAGGCTAGCGGCCAAAAAGGCAAAAAATGTTTTACGCATATGTTTGAGGTTAGTGCTTAATCGATTTTTCATGCGGCGATACTATACTATGGTATGAGAATAAATGCAATGTTATGGCCATAAAACACAAAAGGGAGATACTTGTTACAGCTGCTATCATAATACTGTTTCTGGTTTCATCATATTACTCCGGACGATATGCCGAGGCGATCAGGGAGTGGATGTCAGTCCGTAATGGCGTGGGTATTTTCGCTTATTTCTTGGGTGAACTGCTGGCAACGGTAGTGGCCCCAGTCAGCGCTTTGCCTCTCTTGCCGTTGGCAGTGGCGTTATGGGGCAGTTTCTGGGCCGCAATCATAAGTTTCGCTGGCTGGCTGGCGGGTTCGGTTATCGCCTTCCTTCTGGCACGACGTTTCGGTAAGCCCCTGGTGGCGCGATTTTTTGAAATCGATAAACTGGAAAGGATAGAGAAAGTTATCGGTGAACACAACCTGTTTGTCACTATCGTGGTCTTGCGCATCATCTTGCCGGCCGATCTGCTAAGCTACACCCTAGGTCTCTTCACCTCGATCAGCTTTACGCCGTATTTTTGGGCAACAGCCCTAGGCCTGCTGCCTTTCTCATTCATCTTTTCCTATGCCGCAGCTTGGCCTTTCGCGCTCCAGCTATTGTTAGCAGTTGCCGGATTCGCCTTGGCGATCTGGTGGGCGAAAAGAGCGAAGATTTTTTGAACGGTCAAACCCAGCCATTCTTTTCATACCTTTTCCAGCCGAGATCAAGCGCCTGCTCGATTTCTTTTTGCAGCTCCGGGGTGAGCTCCTTGATATGGAAGCAGCTTTTACCCTTAAGCAACTTCAGCAAGCCAGGTGCGAAAAATTTCTTCAATTCGTCATTAGCATAAGTCGGCATAAAGTAAAAGCCGACATATGATTTTTGGATTATTAGGCCGGCAAAAGCGATCTCTTTGCGCGGGCGTCCAGCAATTACAACATCCTTCACCGACCAAAGAATGTACTGTGGCTTGGCGGTATTGGCACCTTTTACAATCAGAGGCGGGTTGTAGCGCTCAAGGATGCTCTTGAGCGCAGTAAAGATTTGTTCAAGGTCTTTCATGCCTTAATTATAGCACTATACATTAAAAATTTATTAATGACACTGTGGCAGCAGCGGAATTTTTACATTTTTTAAAATCGTGGTATAATATGAACATGAAAAGCTCCGTGCAGCCCTTCAGAAAAATGTACTGGCTTGCCTTGCCTACGGCGATAATCTTATTCGCTGTCGGCTTTTTGTTCGTGCAAGGGCAAGAAGACAACGCCACCATAGACAGGGAAGTTGATAAGATCAATAAGGAAATAAAGGCTAGGCGTCAAAAATCAGAAGAAATACAGAAGAAGCAGGAGGAGTACGCCAAAGCATTGGCCGAGAAGAAGAACGAGAAGGCAACTTTGGTTGATCAGCTGGGGGTATTGGATAACCGTATCGCTGCGACCATGTTGGAGATAGAGCGCCTGCAGGTTGAGATCGATGAGACCACTCTTGAGATGAAAAAGACCACGATTGAGATAACCAACAAGGAGGAAGAGATCAAACGCGAAAAGGATCACGTCGGTACGGTGCTCAAGCTTTTATACAAAAGGGATCGCGCCAATGCCCTTGAGGTCTTGTTGCTGAACGATTCATTTTCAGAGTTCATGAACCAGGTCAAATATCTAGAAGACGTGAATCAGGAACTGGCTGACAGCCTTGAGGATTTGAGAAAACTTCATGACGATCTTCAGGCGAAGAAGAGCGCTCTGGAAGTGAAAAACAAGAAGCTGGCTGAACTGAAAAAGGGCCTTGATGACAAGCGCGTCTCGCTCGAGAGCGAGAAAGAGGATAAGAATTTCTTGGTCGTCCAGACCGAGGAATCGGAACAGCAGTTCCAGCGCTTGATTGCCCAGGCCAAACAGGAACAGTCTGCCGCCGCCGCCGAAGTCGTCCAATTGGAGCAATTGATGCGCGAGAAGCTTTCGAAGAAGCAGCAGCAGAAACTTGAACAGAATCCTGCCGGGATGATTTGGCCTGTTTCCAAGAACACCATCACCACGTATTTCCACGACCCCGATTATCCTTTCCGATACATCTTCGAGCACCCAGCCGTCGATATCCGCGCCAAGCAGGGAACGACCATGCGTGCCGCTGCATCAGGCTACGTTGCTCGGGCCAAGGATGCGGGCATGGGGTATAGCTACATTATGATCGTCCATGGCAACAACCTTGCTACGGTCTACGGCCACGTTTCCAAGATAATGGTTGAAGAGGACCAATACGTCGTCCAGGGGCAGCCTATAGGCCTCTCAGGAGGCATGCCAGGCACGCCAGGAGCAGGCAAGCTGACGACTGGTCCCCACCTTCATTTTGAGGTCAGATTGAACGGCATACCAGTAAATCCTCTGGAATATCTTCCGTAAAATTAGTTAAAACAGGCCCTGTTGGGCCTGTTTTTTGTTGCTCTGTACCCATTGACAAAAAAGTTAATAAGTGTTAATATAACGACATTTGGAAATTCCAAAGAAATCCTCACTGAGGCAGCACCTTAAACATCGTTCAGAAGCACGACACTTATCCGCAGTCAACCCAGCACAAGGAGGAAACAAACAATGAGAAAGATCCTGGTATCCGTAATCGTTTTGGCCATCCTGTCCACCGGCACCGCATTCGCTTTGCCCTGGACGCAAACATTCGCCCAGGTATCGGTCGAGCCCTTCAACTTCGTCGAAGGCTTCATCCTCTCTGGTCAACGGTTTTCAACAGCATCGCCAGAGAATGGCATCAACTTCGACGGAATCGGCAACATTCTGAATCCGGGTTGGCATGGGGATAGGCCGAACCAAAACTATGTTCGCGCCTGGGGGTCCAGCGATAATTATCTCGTCTGGGATTCCGTTTTCGACGGAAGGACTTATGAAGGCAGCCCCTTGGGGATCAGCATTTTCTGGTTTTTCTACAACACCCCCAGCATCGACGCTCCGCCGCAAGGGCAGATCAATCTGCTGACGTTCCAGACCAACTACTACAACGGATCGTGGCAAATGTACTCAAGCATCCACGAAAACAGCTTCGGACCCATTCCGAATATGTACGCCAGCGACATGGTCGATTACCGGGCAGAGGATTTTGCCGAACTGCGGGGGGAGTGGACCGTCCCGACCGACCAGTCGGCGCCTGTGCCCGAACCCGCCACCAGCGTCCTTTTGGGAATCGGTTTAGCCTCCTTGGCCATCTATGGCAAAAGGCGCCAGAACCGCAACCAGCTGGCCGCAACGTCCATCTGAACAAGCACATCTCGCAAACGAAAAGCCCGACAGCAATGCCGGGCCTTTTTTGTTATAGCAGGGAAGGGCTAGTTCTTGAGATTCTTGCCAGAGTGGAATTTCTGGTGCACGTCGCGGAGCTGCTTGTTGGTCACGTGGGTATAGATCTGGGTAGTGGCGATATTGGCGTGGCCAAGGAACTCTTGGACCAGCCTCAGGTCGACGCCTTGGGATAAAAGGTCAGTAGCGTATGAGTGGCGGAGAGTATGCGGGCTGGACATTATCGGCAGTCCGGAAATCTTGATATATTTCTTGACGATGTTTTCGATCGAGCGGACGGTCAGGCGGCGCGACTCGCTCTTCTGCTGGGCCGTGGTGAAGTTGATGAACAGGGCAGGGTCGATGTCCGAGCGCTTGGCCAGATATTTGGCTAGCCACTGCACTGTCCGTTCAGAGAAATAGACGGTGCGGACCTTGCTGCCTTTGCCTGTAATGCTGATTTCTAAAAAGGTGTTGCTCCCCGGCTTGATTTTCAGCTGGTCGCGGTCAAGGCGGGTCAGCTCGGCCACCCGCAGTCCGGTCGAGAAAAGAGTCTCAAGGATGGCCCGATCACGGAGGCCGCTGACCGAGGTCGTGTCCGGAGCTAGGAGCAACTTTTCGATCTGGTCGATTTTTAAAAAGGTCACCTGTTTGTCCGATTTCTCTTTGGCCAGTTTTATTTTATCAGGCGGCAGGGAAGTGATGTCCTTTTCCACGAAGTAAGCCAATAGGTTGCGTAGGGCGATGAGGTAGTAGTTCTGTGTGCTCTTCTTCAAGTTCGCCCTGCTCCGTTCGCTTTGGTGACGAGAGAGGTAGAGCCGGTACTTCCAGACATGATCCGCAGTCAGCTGGCCTGGCTTGAGTTCGGCCAAGTCAGTGTCTTCCAGCCAGTCGAAAAATTTCTTCAAGAATCGTGAATAATTTTTTTGCGACTCAGAGGCCAGACCTTTTTCTATCTCGAGGTAGTCGAGGAAGTCGTAGAGGTAGTCGATTATAGGTTTTTGGGACTTGCTCATGGGGTAGGGCGATATTTTTTAGCTAACCTTGGGTATAGTTATACCACCCATATGTCACTTCGCGTAATGTAGATTAATCGAAATGAAGGGTGTATGATATAACACCACACCTTGTCCGTGTGGGTTTTGACAGTTTGTGCTTGACGGCCTGTTCACAGGATAAGTGCCATCGTTATTATCAAGAGTTCGTGTCCGAATACTAGCTGCTGGTCATTATCACGCCCATGATCTGGATGTGGTCGGTAAACAGCAGCAGGAATTTTATCAACAAGATAAAGAAGCCGATAACTACCAAACAGAAGATGAATATGCCGAAGGCGAATAGGAACTTGAATGCCGCTTCCATTTTTTTGAGGATTAGGAGGGAACTAGTACTTCCCTGGCTCTTTATAAATATCGGGACCGAGGCCCCATTGCCCTGCTCTTTTATTAATTTTAGCACAGGGAAGTCGCAGTTTCAATAAAAAAACCGCGCTTTGTCAGCGCGGTTTTTTTATTGAAAAGTGGTTACTTTTTCGAAGTCCTGTCTTCGAGCTTTTTCAGTTGCTCGTAACTTTTGTCCTCCCAGCCTTTGATCTGCTGGGCCTTCTTCTCTGCAGCTTGCTTCAGTGCTTCCCTTTTCTTTTCGGCCTCTTTCTTCAAGGCCTCCTGCTTCTTTTCCATTTCTTTCTTTAATGCTGCTTTCTTCTTCTCTGCAGCTTGCTTCAGTGCTTCCCTTTTCTTTTCGGCCTCTTTCTTGAGCTGTTCTTTCTGCTTCTCTATTTTCTTCTTAAGCTCTTCCATGCGCTTCTCTTCTTTGCGCTGCTTCTCGGTCTTCCAGTATTTGACACGGACCTTGATGATTTGCTCATAGGCCTTGCCATCTTTGGTGTTGAAAACGAGCTTGGCAGTCGTTACGCTCGATGTGGCGTTGTTGAATTCGGTCATCTGCTTGGCGCGGAAGGATGCGATAGCATCGATCTTTTTATCGCGGTTCAGGTCGCGCAGGACCAACTGGACAGCAGATGCGCCAGCCAGTTTGACGGTCTTCATGTCGATCTGGGTCGGATCAAGTGTCGCATCGCCGAAAATATAGATCTTGACCAGCTCATTAGAGCGGATGTTGATGACTTTGGCGAAATTATCGACGTTGCCCTTGAACTTGAAGCGCTTCTTCGGGGTCGAAGTAGCAGTCGATGTGCTGGCCGGGGTCGGCTGGGCAGTGTTGATGGTGAGAGCTGCCGAGCTGGAAGAGGTATTCCCCGCAGCGTCGAATGCCGAAACGGCATAGATGTAGCTGGTGCTCGCTGCCAGTCCGGAATCAGTATAATTCCTCTGAGTGGTAGTGGCGATGGTTGAAGTGCCGCGCATTACGTTATATCCGGTGACAGCGACGTTATCACTGGCAGCGTTCCAATTCAGTGCTACGCTGCTGGTGGTCACGATGGCCGAAAGACCGGTCGGAGTCGAAGGCTTTGTAGTGTCGACGACTGGAGCTACATAGATGTCTCCGAGAAAGAGGTTGGCCAAGGCTGCATTGGCTGCAGCGGACGAACCGTGCTTAGCCGTGAATTGGGCCGTGCTGTCGATACCGCAAAGACCGGTGATCGCTGAATTCCCTCCTGGATGGGATGAGGATGCGATGTAGGTCGTCAAATTGTAAACCTTGCCGTTTACGGTGGTCCAGCAGTCGGCTGCTGTGTTGTGAGTGGCTACGTCTTGGGCGGTGTAATTGACCGCTTGGACGTTGCCAGCAACCAGGAACGCGAGCAACGCGAAACTGGCAATTGCTGTCTTTTTCATAGGGTGTCTTTAGTTACTTATTATACTAAATATTACATTTCAAGCCCGCGAATGTTACAATAATTATTTAGCTAATATTAGCTAAATAATACAATATTGATTTGATAATGACGATAATGGTACGAAAGGCGAGCAATAAGACCATAATACGCCATAACAAGGCCCAGGCGACACCCCAAATCGAAGGGTCGCCGGCCATGAGCTGGCTTAGGCGCTTAAGCTTCCAACTGCTTGTTTTTAGGCTTTGCACGGGTGGTTGCGGCACTGTGGGCCGGCGAACCGTCCTGCGGCTAGTCGTCTCCTTGGGCATGGTGGTATTTTATTGATAAAATAATTTGTCGCCGAAGCGCAGATCGATGTATTTTTTTTGCGCCAGCTCGGTTTTCTGTTCCTGCGTCATCAGGGATTCGAACTTGTTCACTTGGCGATCCAAGTCTTCCCTGGCGTTGAAAATTATTTTCGGTCCAGCCGTGATGCCGATGAAGCCGGAGGCGAAGTCGTTGCTGATTTCAAAATTCTTGATTCCTAAGCGGTTAGGCTTTTTTGCCAGTTTGTCATCGGCAGACATCACCGCGGTCAGAGAATTCCGCCCCTCCGCTAGTTGGCCGTCATTTATCTTCGGCTGGCCGACGTTATTTATCAGCGGCAATTTCTTTTCGGCGATTTCCTGGTCAGTGGTTTCGATGGCAGTGAAATCATCCTTGTTGACCAGGTATTTCTTGCCGTTCTCTTGCCAGGCAACGTGATAAGCCTTTTCTATCAGCTCTACCGATAGCCCGTGCGGCCAATCCTTCTTGATGGCCAATCCGCCCAAGACATAACGTTGCCTAAGCGAAGCCTCAAGCGCCTGCGTGTCGGTAAAGATCATGTTGCGTTCAGGGATGACCAGCCAGCGGTTGCCGTTCACTTGGCCCCAGACTAGATTTTCGACTTCTTGCTGGCTGATTTTTTTCGGCACGGCGACGGATAGGTTGACTATATCGAACCAAGGGCTGTAGCAGACGGCCCAGAAGGTGCCGCAAATGATAGAGACGACGACCATGGCTATGCCGAAGGCCTTGAGCAGGAGCCACTTATCCTGGGATTGGTGCTTTGCCTGGGCGTGCTTTTGGGAAAAAAAAGGATTCCGGTATTGCTTCCGGCTGTAGTCGATCTTTTTTAGTCGCTTTTCCCTCCTCATTGGCGTAAGCGTTTAGGCTTTAGGCGTGATGGCCTTGATGCGGCCGGGCAGATATTTTTGCAAGACTTTAGGAATGATGATAGAGCCGTCCGCCTGCTGATAGTTTTCCATGATGGCGATCATGGCCCGGGTAATGGCGATGGCGGTGCCGTTGAGCATGTGCACGTATTGCTTGGCGCCGTCAGCGGTCTTGTATTTGATATTCAAGCCGCGCGCCTGGTAATCGGTGCAATTGGAAGTGGAAGTGATTTCCGCCCAATCGCCGTTGACACCAGCCTGGTTCGGCTTGCCTGGCATCCAGGCCTCAAGGTCGTAGGTGCGGTAAGAAGGGCCGCCAAGATCGGCCGTGCAATGGTCGACCACGCGGAACGGGACGTCTAGACCTTTGAAGATCTTTTCCTCGACTTTCAGAAGCTCTTGGTGGATCTTTTCGCTTTGTTCAGGGGTGGTGTAGACGAACATCTCGATCTTGGTGAATTGGTGTACGCGGAAAACGCCTTTGGAGAATTTGGAATAGCTCCCCGCCTCGGTGCGGAAGCAGTGGGAAACGGCTACATACTTCTTCGGCAGCTCAGCTGCTTCGAACAGCTCGTCTTTGTGGTAGCCGCCCATGGTAATCTCGGCCGTGCCGATCAGGCTCAGGTCAGTATTCTCGATATTGTAAATCTGGGTCGATTCGCCGCGCGGGTTGAAGCCCAGGCCCTCCAGGACCTCCCTCTTGGCCAGGTCCGGGGTAATGACCGGAGTGAAGCCGCTCTTGGTCAGGATCTGCAAGGTGTATTGGATCAAAGCGAATTCAAGCAAGGCCAGTTCGTTCTTAAGATAATAGAATTTGGCGCCGGTGACTTTGGTAGCGCGATCGAAATCGATCAGGTCAAGCTTGGTGGCGAGCTCGACGTGATCTTTCGGCTCGAAGGAGAATTTGGTCGGCTCCTTGAAGACCGAGACGACCGGGTTGTCGTTCTCGTTGCTGCTGACGACGACTTGGGGGTGGGTCAGGTTAGGCACCTTGAGCAGCATCTCGCGCTGTTTGGCCTCAAGTGTTGCCAGCTCCTTTTCGAAAGTGGCGATGTCTTCGCCGACCGCTTTCATCTGCAGGATGATGTCTGGCGTCGGCTTGGCCTTGGAGACGCGGTTGCGTTCGGCACGCAGCTGGTCGATCTTGCCTTCGGTGCCGCGGCGTTCTTGGTCGGTGGCCAGCAAAGCATCGATGTCGATGTCGACTAGCCGGTTTTTGGTGTTGGCCTTGATCAGTTCCGCATTTTCGCGGACGAATTTGATATCTAGCATGGGTATGTTTAAAAGCTTAATTGAGCGATGTTGTTCAAGTCCCCGTCAAGGATGATCGGCTTCATGCCGAGCAACTCTTCTTTGTAGGATATTTCCGGTAACTGGTGCAGAAGCAGGATCGGCTTATCCAGGTGCAGCGCCAGACCCATCTCCATCAAGGTGTTGGCGCCAACGTAGCCAGGTATGCCGTTCTTCTCGTGATTCAAGACCAGAATGACGTCGGACCAGTCGACTTTGTTGAAGTGGGTCTTCATCGCCCATTTCTTGCGGTCCCAGACCCAGTCGGCCGGCAGCTCGCTTTTGCGCAAGGCATAATAATCCTGGACCGAGATGATATTGCCTTGATCGTCATGAAGCTTCGACGGCGGCAGATCGACTTCGTGGCCGAGAGCCTCTAGGACCTCCTTGGCACGTTCCATCTCTTCAAAAAAGGCGATGCTGCCGCAGATGGTTATTTTCATTTTATTCCCAGAAGATTAGTTTGTTAGTCACGAATATCATGAAGGCGGAGACTATTACCATTGCCAGGTATCCGCCCATGGTCGAAAGCGCTGGCAAGTCGATGATTTGCAGTAGGATTTCCATCTTAATCACAAAAAGTTCCAAGCAGATCCGCTCCGCTTGAGGGTGTTACTTTAGTCAAAAATAATTAGGTTAGTCCTATTATTTTAGGCTATTTTAGGCCTAAAGTCAAAGAGACTTGACAAAATAGCTAAAATATGGTATATGTTTAGGTATTTATCAAAACGCTCATTCACAAGGAGGCAGGTATGCCTAAAATAAATATCCGCCAGATTAAGATCGGAAAAGAAATCGTGTATTGCCGGATTTTTGAAAACAAAAAATCAGGAAAAAAGTGCACCAAATGCCGCGGAATCATCCCTGAAGGAGGAGAAATTTATAAACCATGGGACAAGACGTTCCGACAATGCCAGACGGGCGGATTTTGCTCGCTCAAATGTTTCGAGGCGAGACAGAAAGAAATTATCAAGAAGCGGGATTCTAATCCCGAACAAGCGCCGAAGATCGATGTCCTGCCCGGAATCACCGTTGTCAGCCGAGCGAGTATCGAAGTACTTTCTCCAAGGAAAGGAGATAAGCTGAAGCGCAGAGTGATCAACTACGCCACCGTCATAGACAATGGCACCTCCGGCAGATGCGAAGTCTGCAAATCTATCATCCACACCGGCCAGCTCCATTACCGAATAATCAACAAGGAGAAAAAACTGCATACCACCTCAATCTGCTCCATTGTTTGCCTCCAAGACAGGCAATAAAAAAGACCCGGTTCTATCCGGGTCTTTCTTTTTATCTGATTTCGACGATTTCGTATTTAGCTTCTCCTTTGGGGGTCTTGACCGTAACAGTGTCGCCTGGCCGCTTGTGGAGCAGCGCGCGTCCGAGTGGCGATTCGTTAGAGATTTTGCCCTCGAGCGGATCGGCCTCATTGAAGCTGACGATGGTGTACTCTTTGCTCTTGCCATCGATTTTGGCGATGACTACGGAACCTAGGCTGACCTCTTCTCGGCTTTCGTGGTTGTTCATGACAGTAACGTTCTTCAGAGTGGCGTCCAGTTCGGCGATACGTCCCTCGTTGAAGGCTTGGGCTTCCTTGGCGTCAGAGTACTCGGCGTTCTCGCTCAAGTCACCCATGTCTTTGGCCGTCTGGATGCGGCGGGCAATTTCCGGACGCTTGATCTTGATCAGGGTCTCGAGCTCGTTTTTCAGTTTGTCATACCCTTCTTGAGAGATGATTTGTTCATTCATAGAGTAGCCTTTCTTTTAATTTTATAAATCAAAATATACCTCATTACCTGCTATAAAGCAAGCGCGCTATCCCTCTCCTGGTCGATCAGCGCGGCGGCGATCAGGACAAGGCCGATGCCCAGGGGGTGGTTGAGGTATGGCGTGAAGACATGCACCGCCGCCAGAATTACGATGGCAATAGTCAGGCTGCCGGGAGGCAGACCGCCTTTACTATTATCGCGCCAATCCTCACGACCTATCTTGTACAGTAAAAATAGATAGGATAAAAGGCCAAAAATACCTAATTTTAGCCAAATATCAAGCCAACCCCACTCGAACGAACTGGTGGTGTAATTCCCTTCCGGATTCTCTTTGATGACTCGCGGATCCTGTGATTTGTAGGTGACCTCGGCACCGAATCCTTTGCCTAGAACGGCATTTGATTTTACCTGTTGCCACAGCTTAGGCAACAGCGCCCAGCGCGATCCGATGGCCGATTCGTCAGCATCAGTCAATCGCTCGGAAAAGAGGTCGGTCGCGCTGAAGCCCCCGGTCGGTCGGGGCCACGGGAAGGCGATGGTAGCGCCGATGATTGTGACGCTTAGAATGGTGGAAATAAAAACGGCAGCAAAGGTGAGTTTGAAAGAAAAGGCGAAGCGGCTCAGGAATGGCAGGGGCGCCTTGCCCAGGCCTGATAGCAGCCAGATGGCTAATGCTGCTAGGCCGGCAGCCGCGCCGACCCAAAAGCTGCGCGAAAAGCTCAGGAGGATGGTGCCGAGATTGAGCGCTAGCAGGCTTAAGATTATTTTGGATTGCCGTTCGCGGAGATAGGCGATGGTTTTCTTGCCGAAACCGCCGGCAGCCAGCCAGCACAGGGCGAAGAAGAAGGCGAAGAGATTATATATCTGCGATTGGATGAAGATACGGTAGAAGCCGCCTTCGATCTGCGTAATCTCGCCGACGCCGGTATCGCGAACCCAATGGTAGAGAGAGAAGATCAGGAGCGTCTGTCCGTGGGAAAAGATGTAAAGCAGGAAAAGTGTTTTGATCGAGAGCCAGGTGGTAGCCGCCCAGAAGACCGACCAGATTTTTTCGGCTAGGCCTTCGTTTCTCCTGATCCAGTAAAGCGGAAAGACTAAACCGAAATAGATCCAAGCGTTAGCATCCAGAAAGACGCCTCGGAGACTAGGTTGGTTGAGCCAGCCGTTGAGCGCGCCCCAGGCAATGAAGATAAACAAAGCCGCGAAAGCGAGTCCGAAACGCGATTTTTTGGCTCTCTGAATCATCGGCTTGAGGCCGCGTTCGTGCCAAAGATTGATGCCGAGACGGACAAGCCAGACAAGCATCAAGATCGACCAGAAAGCGATGCGGATTGAGATTTTGAAGCCGCCCAGCTCAATAAAATAGAGGTAGCCCTTTGAGCCGATGAAAAGCTCGGCCAAGACGATCAGGATGCCAGCTTCAAGCCGCCAAACAGCAACAGCCAGAAAGGAGGCTGCCAAAAGCCAAAAGGTCCAAGCGCTCATCTGCGGGATGGAGTAGCTGTAATAGGAAAAAAGCTCGGCCAGAAACAAAGCGGCTAGAACTTTCTTGAAGATGGAAAAATTATTGATCATAGTGATAGGAAACCTTGTCGCCGGCTTTTATCTTGTTCATCTGTGCCCAGCCGGCAGAGACCTCGAGGACATAGTTGACTGCTTCGCCGGATTCATAGAGTTTTTGCGGATTACTTCCCTCGGGTGGCAGATCGGGCGAGATTTTGGTGACCGTGTCATCCTTGATCCAGATGATGTCTAGCGGAAAAAGCATGTCCTTCATCCAGAATGTCCGAGGCGTGTACTCGTTGAAGACGAAGAGCATGCCCTGGTTCTGCTTGAGCGGTGCGTGGCCGGAAAGACCCTTGATGCGTTCGGCGCTGGTTCGCGCCAGCTCGATTTCGACCGTCTTTCCGCCGACCGTGAGATACGGCATGCCAGACCCCTGCTTGCTTGAGGCGCAGCCGGAGAGGATGAAAACAAGCGATAATATCGTGGCTAAACGGAGGTTTTTCATTATTTTTTCTCTTTGAATATCTTGCGGATGACTTCGTCGATATCGACCTCGTCGATCAGGATGTCGTCCACCGGCAGGTCGGAGGAGAGGATGCTGGTAGCGGCTTGCTTGACCTGGTCGCGTTCGACTTCGATCCAAGCCTCGTAGCGGTTGAATTTCTGGATATTGCCGAAAGGCTCAACCTCTTCCCTGGTAACGCCTTGGTCGTTGAAAGTGATCTTTAAGGTCTTGTAGGGGGCGTAGTGTTTGATCAGATCCTCAAGCAGGCCGTCGTAGCCGATCTGGCCGTGGTCGATGATGACGACTCTCTTGCAAAGCTCCTTGATGTCGTCCATGTAATGGGAAGTCAGGATGATGGTCGTCTTCTTTTCGCGGTTGTATTTCTTGATGAAGTCGCGGATGTTTTTCTGGGCGACGACGTCAAGGCCGATGGTCGGCTCGTCCAGGAACAGGATGCGCGGCTGATGCAGCAAAGCGGCGACTAGCTCGCACTTCATTCGCTGACCCAGTGATAGCTTGCGCACTTGGACGTCCAGGATGTCCTTGATTTCCAAGAGCGTGGTCAGCTCTTCCAGGCTGCTTTTGAACTCTTCATCCGGCACTTCGTAAATTTCCTTGTTGAGGATGAAACTGTCCATGGCTGGTAGATCCCACCACAGCTGATTCTTCTGTCCCATAACCAAGGCGAATTGCTTCTGGTATTCCTTCTGCCGCTTGTGCGGGGTAAAGCCCAGGACTTTGGCCTCGCCTGATGAAGGATGCAGGATACCGGAGAGCATCTTCAAGGTCGTGGTCTTGCCGGCGCCGTTGGGACCGAGAAAGCCGATCAGTTCCCCTTCTTCGATCGTCAAACTGATATCCTTGACCGCTTCGGTAACCAGCTTTTCGCGCTTGAACAAGCCCTTGATCGAGGCCATGAGCCCGGGCTGCTTCTTGTAGTACTCGTAGGTTTTGGAAAGCCCCTTTACTTCGATGATGGACATAATAGTATTTTAGGTGAATTGTTATCAAATGCCAACTCCTTCATATCGCTTCAGGCCGTAGTGCCAGACCGCCTTGATTCCGCCGTAAAGCAGTGCCAGCCAAATCAGCTCAGCCCCTAGGCCGTAAAGGCCGTCCAGAAGGGTTATTTTGCCTAGGTAGAGCTGTATCGGGATGAAGAAGGTGTAGACGAACGGAAAGAACATGCTGACTCTGACAAAGGCGGCTGGCAAGAGGCCCATGGGAAAGTAGGCGCCGGAGAGGAATTTACTGATGATGTTCAAGGAAAAATAGGTTCCGGAAATCTCGACGATCCAGAAAGCGAACAAGCCGATGATTACCGAAAAGAAAAGCCGGATGAAATAGGCGGCGCCCACCATGCACAAAAGTAACAGCAATACAGCCGGATCGCGGTTGAAGATGATGTGATCGCGCATCAGCCAGATCAGGACGGTCTCGATGCCGACCACTACCACGAAAGCGAAGACGATGCGGCCGATCGAAACCGAGGCCATATAGCGGAGATAGCTGATCGGCTTGGTGATGAAATTAGACAGCGTGCCCTGATGGATATCCTTGGCGATCTTTTCTTCGAAGCCGTAGTTCGAGGTGGCGAAGAGGATGAACCAGCCGATGACGACGTAAGTGATCATCTCGTCGTAGGTATAGCCCTTGATGATATCGGCGTTCTGGAAAATGACGGTCCAGACGACCACCTGCGAAACTACTTCGAAAATATGGCCGAGACTATAGCTGGCAATGTTGGCGCGGTATGCCAGATGGCGCTGGAACTCGTTCTTGAGTATGGTGATGTATTTTTTCATATGGTTATGCTCCGGTGCCTTCGTAGTTGCGAAGGCCGCGCTTCCAGGTAATCTTGATCAATATATAAAGCGCCGCCAGCCAGGCCAGCTCGATGGCCAGCCCTCGTATGCCCTGGGCGGTGGTAGCTTTGTCGAGATAGAGCTGCGCCGGAAAGAAGATGATATAGGCGAACGGGAAAGCCAGGCTCAGCTGGTAGAAAGCGGTGGGTAGGATGCTCAGCGGCGCGTAGCCGCCGGACAGGAAGCGGATCAGGACGTTGAAAAAGCTGTTAAGCCCGGCATTCTCGGTAACCCAGAAGGACAAAAGGCCGATCAGGATGGAGAGGAAAAGCCTGATGAAATAACCGATGAAGACTATCAGGATGATCAACAGGATTTTGGCCAAACTGGGTGGCGCTGAGATGAAGCCGTGGAATGAGATGATCAAGGCGGCCTGGACCACCACGCCGGAAAACAGGGCGAGCGATGCCCTGCCGATCGACAGGACGACCATATATTTCAAATAGCTGATTGGCTTGGTCAGGAAATTATTCAGGGTGCCGTCGCGGATATCACGGTTGACCACCGTCTCCAAACCGAAATTGGCAGTGAGAAAGGAAAAGAGCCAGCCGATGATGACATAGGTCATCATCTCCGGAAACGTGTAGCCGTTGACTACGCTGCTTGTCTGGAAGACCGCATACCAAATCGCCATCTGGAACAGGATGTCGAAAAGATTGGCTAGGCGGTAGCCCAGGATGTCGGTGCGGTAGGCGAATTGCCGGAGCCAGGAAGTCTTGATGATGGCAGCGTATTTTTTCATATTAGCTTGAAGCGCTGGAATAGGCTCTTAACCCTGCGTTGAAAATGGCTCTGGCCGAAAAGAAAAACGCCAAAGCGATTGCGGTCGCCGCCAGAAGCATCAGGTAATCCGCACCGAAGGCCAAGGCTCTGGCGGGAACGGTGGCCATGAAGGCGATCGGAAAAATCGTCGAAAAGAAAATCTTGATGAATTTGCCGTAAAGGATGTCGGTCGGATATTGGGCCATGCGCAGGAAATTTTCGAACATGATGTTGATGCTGCTGATTTCCGAGTACCAGAAGTATAAGGAATTGATAGCCAAAGACAAAGAGTAAAAGACGATATAGCCATCGAGAATCAGCAATGCGTAGACCCAGCCGCGTGTCAGAAGCTCGGCGGCCGGCAAGTGCAGATGGCCGATGGTGCTGGCGAAGATGTAGCCGGCTATGACCAAACGCATCAGGTCTTCGGGGTCGACGCGCCAGGTCGAGACTGAAAAAAGCGTATTGAGCGGCTGTATCAGAAAACGGTCAAAGGAGCCCATCAGGACATTTTTGCGAATGCCGGCCATATAGGCATTGGTCGTCCACATCATCCCCTCTACGATCAAGAATGAAGCTAGCACTAACATGGCTTGGTCATAGTTCCAGCCGGAGATATTGCTCGCGTATTTGTAGATAACCTTGATGAAGATGATCGAAAGCAGGCCCTGGGCGATGACTGAAATCGTCAGGATGAAGAAATTCAAAGGATAAGCCATTCTAGTCATGACTGAAGCGCGCATGCGGATGAGATAGATTTTTATATATCTAGATGCCATAGCCTTCGTAACGTTTTAGGCCTGAATTAAAGATCAGCCGCCCGGCGTACCAAAGAGCGATTACCCAAGCCAGTCCGAAGCCTAGCTCGACGACTGCCGCTGACGGGTCGATCCGGCCGGAAATTATCGATAACGGTATGAACAGGACGTATTTGAATGGCAGGAAGTCGGCGAGGTGCTGCAGGAATCCTGGTAGCAGGTCGATCGGTACGACCCTTCCGGAAAAGATTCCGGTAATCGTCCAAGACAGGAAGATGATGCCGAAGATGTTCTCTGAGTAAAAGGTCAGGGTCCCGATAAGGTAGTTGAAGAAAAAATCCATGAAACATGCGATCATGATAGCGATTAAGAATAGGAGAATCCGCGTTGCGGTGAAGGCGAGCTGGTCGCGGAAGTAATAAGCTACGGGAATGGCCACGGGCAAAGTGTAAATCGCGGCAATGATGATCTCGCCCGTATTCTGGAAAAATAATTTCTTAGAGTAGCTGATCGGCTTCAGGAGGAAATTCACCAGCCGCCCTTGGCTGATGTCCTCATTGATTTGGCGGGCCATGTCGTCAGAGGTGACGACCATGCCGAGCACTCGGCTGATAGCGAAATAGCATAAAAGCGTTGCCAGGGTGTAGCTTCCCACTTGGTTGCCCTGCTTGTAGATGGAAAGCCAAATATAGGCCATGACCAAAAAGCCCAATCCTTCGACGAAGAACCAAGCGAAGAAATTGAGGCGGTAGACCATGACTTTCTGCATGCCATTCTGGCAGACGATCCAGTATTTTTTCAAACCCGAAAAGGTTCTTCGGTTCTTGCTCATGATAATTTGTGTTTCCCCTTAATCAGCTCAACTGCGGCTTTGTATTTCTTGACCTGTGGCAGAAAGGGCAAAAGTTTGTAAGCGAATGAAGGCAGCCAGCTAGAGATAGTGCCGCCCGGCCAGATGCGGAAAAGCGGTCTGTCGATAAAGACGCCTTGCTTCCCTGCCTCGAGCATGGTCAGCCACAAGTCCCAGTCCTGAAGCTTCTTCACCGCTTCGTCCCAGCCCGATTGCGGAAAATCTGAACGGCGGATGAGGGCCATGGTGTGGATGAACGGGCCTTGCTTCAGCCGTTCGGGTGAGAATGGTCCGACCTTGAAGAGCTTGCTGCCCCAGTAGAATGAAGAATAGGCATAACTGGCAGCGGGATTGTCGATCAGGGTTTTCTTCATCGTCGCCAGTGCGTCCGGAACCAGCTCGGAGTCGGCATCGCAGAAGATCAGAAACTCGCCCGTGCTGGCTGCAAAGCCGCGGTTGCGGGCTGCTGGCGCGCCGGCGTTAGCCTGCTTCGAGAAGCGATAAGGTATCTGTGCCTGCTTGAATCTGCCATCGTAAGAGGCGAGCACGTCTTGGGTGCCGTCTTTCGACCCGTCGTCGACGACGATAACCTCGACATCTTTCTCGCTTTGGGCAATGATCGAATCGAGCGTCTGGCCGATCTTGTCGGCGCGGTTGTAGGCAGGAATGATTATCGAAATCATGAGGGGTTTATTTATTGATATAATCGTGGAATGATTTAGCCTTGTCGTTCCAGGTGAAATGGCGTATCGCCCTTTCCCTTCCTTGGGTGCCTAGCTTTTCGGCGTAGGCCTCGTCTTGGGTCAAAGTCTGGATCGCCTGTCTGATCTCGTTGGTGTCGTTAGGATTAACCAGAAGGCCGTTGAGGTCGCTGACCACCGCGTCCGGTACGCCGCCGGATCGTCCGGCGATGACCGGCTTGCCCATGAGATTGGCCTCGAGATAGACGATGCCGAAGCCCTCGAAGTCGCCGTCGATATCGCGGGCTGGCATGATGAAGAGACGGCAGAGCGAGAGCCAAGACCATTTCTCGGCATCGGTGATCTGGCCGGTAAAGATGATGCGTTTTTGGTCTTCTTCCGGCAAGGCGGCGGCCAGGCCTTTGAGATAGGCTTCATCCGGACCGGTGCCAGCAATGACGTAAATCAGCTTAGGGTCATCGGCGAAGAGCGCAGGCAGGGTCCGGATGACCATATCCATGCCTTTGCGCTTGACTAAACGGCTGAGCGACAAGATAATCGTTTTGCCGCTTAGTGAATATTTTGCCGATAGCGAATCGGTCATGAAACCGTCCACGGCCGGTACCTTGCCGATGCCGGGATTGACTATAGCTATTTTGGAATGGTCATTGAGTAAAGGCTTGGCTAGTTCAGCGACATAGCTATTGGTGCAGATAACCCTCTCGGCTCCGGCCAGGATGCGCTTGGCGAGCCAGCGCTTACGGGAGCTTCTCAGGGCAAATGGTACATCCATGCCGTGGAGTACGACGCTGTAAGTGCAGCCCAGGCGTTTGGATTTGATCCAGGCTACGGTGCCCAAGGGCAAGATCTGTCCGACGATGATGTGCTTGATCCCCTGCTCTTTTACGGCGTGCGAAAGAGCGCTGAAGGCAGGACGCCATTTGAAAAATGAAAGCTTGTTGTCGACGAGTTTGCCGTTCGAGTTATCAAGGACGGCCAAACCGTCCTGATCGGGCCAATGCCTGACAAGTTCTTCGTAATAATTCGAGACCCCGCCGAACTGCGGCGGATATTCGGTTGTGAAAAGCAGTGTCTTCATGAGGTTTGTTCCCCGCCCCCGCCTCGTTTGAAGGAAGAGACGATGCTTAGGATGTCTTCTTTGCGGAAAGCCCTGACGGCGAACAGAAGGCCGAAGTAAGCCAGGCCCGAAATGGCGACCACGAGAAAGACATTAAGATAATTTTTGAGCAGAGTCGAGAGAGCGCCCATGACGGCCGAGGCCAAGAGGACCTTGCCGGCCATGATGGCGACCTTGCGCCGGTCGTAGTTGGTGATGGCCGGAATTAGGCGCATCCCCAGGATGAACATCATGATATTGGAAACCAAGACGGCCACTGAGGCGCCGACAGCCTGGTATTTTGGTATAAGCGCGAGGTTGATCGCCGCGCTCGTTAAGGTGATGATGATCATATTGCGCGTGTTGGCGCGCTGCTGGTCGCAGGCGTTGAGCAAAGCGCCGAGAGCGAAGTTAAGAAAGCTGAAGACCAGGGCCGCGATATTCAGACGTAGCGGCCAAAGGGCGTTGGCATAGCTGTTAGTGAACAGTAAAAGTATCTTGTCGGCAATCGAGATGATGCCGATGCTGATTGGCATAGCGATAATCAAAAGATAATTCATGGCCCGCTCGAAGGTGATGGCCAGTTGTGAGCGGTTGTTCTGCCAGTAGGAGGCGAAGGCGGGATAAAGCGAGGCCGAGAAAGCGGCAGGCAGGAATTGCAAAGCAAAAATGATTTTGAAAGCGACTTGGTAGATGCCGACGGCCTCGTCTCCGGCCAACCTCGATAGAAGGACGGTGTCAAAATATGTATAGAAGCGCTGGGCGATGCCGAAGGTGGCGAAGGGCAAGCTGATCAAGATCATTTTCTTGGCCAGTTCACGGTCGATAGTCGGTCTGACTTTGACCTTCCATTTGCGGACAACGACGAGGTAAGCGTAAATGGTGTTGAGCAGGCTGGCCGCAACCAAGGCACCCATCTGCCATTCGACGCCGTAGCCGAGTTTAAGGGTGGCAAGTCCGGCGACCAGCACGATTATCTGATAGCTGACCGAAGCGACGCTTTCAAAAATCAGGTTGTGGAATCCGCGGCTCAGCGAAAAAAATGTCAGGGTGAAAGAATCGAGAATCATGCAGGCCGAGGCCAGATAGACGAGCATCTTGGTCAGTTGCGGATAGCCCATCAGATTAACCGAAGCGACCAAGGCGAGCCAGACTACCAGGGTCAGCGGCAGCTTGAGCCCGAGGATGTTGTTGAGGTACTGCCCTGCCCGCTCCGGATCTTTGGCCGTCTCACGGGTCGAGACGTTGGAAAAACCCAAGTCGATAAAAACGGCGAAGATGGTGGTGAATGAGAGTGCGAAGTAGTATTTGCCCAGGTCTTCCGGACCGAGAGCCCGGGCGATGATGACAAAATAGGAAAAAGATACTACCTTCTGGAGTATTAAGGCGAGGGTGTAATATGAGGTATTCTTTGCGATATTGACTACTTTTTGAGCCATAAGATTCATCAAAAAGCCCAAGCCGGGCCTAGGTGTATTATACCTTATTTAAGCGAAAAATCCAGCCATTAAAACAAATAACCTCCGAGCGTGTCGGAGGTTATTTGTTGGTATATACAAAGAGGTGTATACTGTTCGTTTAGCGCTTGGCCCACTGCGGAGCTTTGCGAGCTTTCTTCAAGCCTGGCTTTTTGCGTTCCTTGATGCGGGAATCGCGGGTCAGGAGGCCCTTGGCCTTCAAGGTTGGGCGCAGAGCTGCTTCCAGTTCGATCAGGGTGCGGGAAATGCCGTGGCGGATCGCATCAGCCTGGCCTTTCTTGCCACCGCCTGAGACTAGGACGGAGAAATTCAGGTCCTTGGTGTGGCTGGTCAGTTTCAATGGGACAAGTGAAATATTGGAAAAAGTCGGTGTCAGATATTCCTCGAGGGTCATGCCGTTGACGGTGATGATGCCTTCGCCCTTCTGGTAGAGACGGACGCGAGCAATCGCCGATTTGCGCTTGCCGACGGCTTCGATATATCGCCCCTTGAACTGGGTAGCAGGAGCAGCAGCCTTCTTGGTTTCCTTCACTGCTTCGGTTTTTTTCTTTGGTTCGGTCATAGTCAAGGAGTAATTAGCGAATTATTAAGCGACGCATTAGGTCTGGGCGCTTCTTGATCGGCGGCAACATCTCGCGGACAGCCCGCTTCAGGATATCGGCCGGATTATCTTTTTTCAAATTCTTCATCTGGGTTACTTTCAGACCGCCTGGGTGCTGCGAATGGCGATAGTACAGTTTCTGTTCAACCTTCTTGCCGGTGAATGACAGCTGATCGATATTCTTGACTTCGACGATGTCGCCAAGGTCAAGGTGCGGCTGGAACTCAGGCTTGTGCTTGCCGCGAAGCAAGAGGGCGATCTGGGTAGCCAAACGTCCTACGGCTTTGCCGGTGGCGTCGATATTATGGATTTTTCGTTCTACTTTTGGTGTGGCCATATGAATGATGAATTTAAACCAGTTCGATCTGAACCATTTCGGCGCCATCGCCTTGGCGAGCGCCAAGCTTTACGATGCGGCTGTATCCGCCCGGACGTTCCTTATAGCGTTCGCCCAACACTTCGATAGCCTTTTTGGCAGCCAAAGTCTGCGGCAGGGTTGCCAGCAAGCGGCGGCGTGCGGTCAGATCGCCAGCCTTGGCTACGGTGATCATGCGATCAAGCAAAGTCCTGACAGCCTTGGCCTTAGCCTCGGTAGTCTTGACCTTTTCATAAATGATAATACTAGAGGCCAGGTTCCGTAACATCAGTTCGCGGGGTGCCTTAGCACGGTCAAGTATTTTATTTTTGTTGCGATGCCTCATAGTAGTGCATTAATAACTAGCGAAGGACTAGCCCTTCTTTGGTCGTCCGCGCTTCTTCTTGGATTCTTGCTCGTCACCATCTTCGTCTTCCGACTCTTCTTCCGCCTCATCTTGGGTTGCCTCTTCCTCGGAAACGGCAGCTTCTGATTTCTTTGCGGCTGGTGCGGCCAATAAAGCGCCGAACTGTTCGATTAAAATATTTACAGAATCAGTAAATGCTTGCTCAGTAGTGATAGTGCCATCGGTGATGATGGTCATTACCAGCTTGTCCCAGTTGGTCATCTTGCCGACGCGGACATTCTCGACCTGCAGGCCGACATTCATGACAGGAGAATAGGCCGAATCGATCTCGATGTAGCCGATTTCGTGCTTGATTTTCTCGCGGCTCTCGATGGTCTCATAACCGCGGCCGGCCTGGACGGAGATTTCCATCTTCAGGCTGCCAGCCATATCGGTAATATTGGCGATGAGTAGGTCCTTGTTGATGACCTCGACTTCGCTGTTAGCCTCGATATTGGCAGCAGTAATGACCTTCTCGCCATGGACATTCAATTGCAGTTTGATGACCTGATCGCTATGGACCTTGAGGCGAAGCTGCTTCAGATTCATGATGATTTCCAGGACGTCTTCTTTGACGTGCGGGACGGTCATGAATTCATGGTCAGCGCCTTCGATTTTTACGCCGATGACTGCTGCGCCCGGAAGCGAAGACAGCAGGACGCGACGCAAGGAATTGCCTAAAGTGATGCCATAACCCGGAAAACAAGGTTCGATCGTAACGATCTCCTGGTTCGGTTGCTCACCTTTCTCGATTTTAATTTTTTGTGGCAAGGCAATTTTTTCCATAGTTGCTTTTTATATAATTTATGTTTTAGCGAGAATAGAATTCGACAATCATTTGCGGATTCAGATTCAGAGCTAAATCATCTTTCTTCGGCAGATTCAGCACTTTGCCAGACAAGACGGCGGCATCAAGGTTCAGCCATCCAGGGATGGACTGCTTCTTGACCTTCTCGCTCAGGTTGGCGAAGACTTTGGCTTTCTTGCTAGATTCCTTGATGGCAACGATGTCGCCGACTTTGACTATGAAAGAAGGAATAGTAACAGTCTTGCCGTTGACGGTGAAGTGGCCATGATTGACCAGCTGGCGGGCCTTGTCGCGTGACTCGGTGAAAGCCAGGCGGTAGACGACGTTATCCAGACGTGACTCGAGCATGCGCAGGAAGTTCTCGCCGGTATCGCCGGACTGCTCCTGAGCCTTTTCGAAGGTCAGATGGAATTGCTTCTCCAGCATGCGGTATTCCTTCATGGCTTTCTGCTTCTCAGCCAGCTGCAGGCCGAATTCGGTCTGGCGGGTGCGGCCTTTTGAGCCGTGGACTCCAGGCGGGAAATTGCGCTTGACGATTCCGCACTTGGCGCTATTGCAACGTTCACCCTTGAGGAAAAGCTTATCCCCTAAGCGGCGGCACTGTTTACATTTTGGATCTAGGTTTCTTGCCATATTTATTCAAGTAAGTTCATTGATTAAACGCGTCTCGGTTTCTTAGCGCGGCAGCCATTGTGCGGGATCGGGGTGATGTCGCGGATATAGCTGACGGTCAAGCCGCTGGCGTTCAAAGCGCGGATAGCGGACTCGCGGCCGGTGCCGACGCCTTTGACGTAGACTCCGACTTCTTCAAGACCGTATTCCTTGGCGCGTTCGACAGCGATGCGAGTGATGATCGAAGCAGCGTAAGGGGTCGATTTCTTCGGACCCTTGAAGCCTGCTACGCCGGCACTTGCCCAGCTGATAACGTTTCCGGTATTGTCAGCCAATGTGATGATAGTATTGTTATAGGTGGCCTTAATGAAGGCTTTGCCGACGCTGACCTTCTTGTCGACTTTCTTTTTCTTGCCTTTCTTCTTGGCACCTTTGCCTTCAGCCTTCTCTTTGCGCTTTTCCAGGATCTTCTTGACGCTATCCGGCAATTCCTCGGCCTGGCCGTGGACTACGCGGACAACTTTGTCATTGGACTTGTCGTCACGGAATGAGAAAATTTCACCCGCTGCATTGTCATTCTGGGTGTCGTCGGTTGCTGGCGTAACTGGAGTCTCGTCAGCGGTTTCTTGATTGTTAGTCTTCTCTTCAGACATAAAATAATTCGTTTTTAACAAAGATTAGGTCTTTTGGGCAGATTTGGCGCGACCGGAACCCATGGTCTTGCGGGCGTTGCCGCGAGTGGTCCGATTGTTGGTCTTGGTGCGCTGTCCGCGTAATGGCAAGCCCTTGGCGTGGCGGGAGCCGCGATAAGAAGCGATATCCTTAAGGCGCTTGATGTTGCTCAATACTTCGCGTCGCAAATCGCCTTCAACCTTGTTCTGCTTCTCGATCAGATTGCGGATCTTGTTGACCTGCTCATCGGTCAGGTCCTTGACGCGGACGTCAGGGCTGACGCTGGTCTGGCCCAGGATCTTCTGGGACTTGGTCAAACCGATACCGTAAATATAGGTCAGGGCGACCTCTACACGTTTATCATTAGGAATTGTGACTCCGGCGATTCTAACTGCCATAAATTCTTAGGTAATAAATAAATAACTACCCCTGTCGCTGTTTGTGCTTGGGGTTCTTGCAGACGACGCACACCCTGCCCTTGCGGCGGATAGTTTTGCAGTCCTTACAAATTTTTTTAACAGATGCTCTTACTTTCATAAATGGGGATAATTATAAACGGTAGGTGATCCGACCCTTGGTCAGATCGTAGGGGCTCATTTCAAGCTTGACCCGGTCTCCTGGCAATAGGCGGATCTTGTTCATCCGCATCTTCCCGGAAAGGTGGGCTAAGACTTCGTGGCCGTTGGCCAGCGCTAACTTGAAAGTGGCTGCTGGCAATAATTCCAAAACCTCACCTTCGGTTTCGATGAAGTCCTTGGAGCTGTTCTGTTCTGGCTGTGCTCTGTCTCTATGTTTCATTTAATAAACAAAAAATTTTGGCAAGACTTAACTTTACCAAAAATTGGTAGATTGGATTAAGCTAAAAATATTGATCTAATCTAATCAATTGCAAAATAATTATATATGCAATGCATCATGATGTCAAGGCTCTTGGCTAAAAATTAAGGCAAATTATTAATTTGCTAACATTAGTAATTTTAAACCAAATTAACGGGTCATTAATCCCCTATTCAAGTCTTTTCCTCCAGCCGCCCGAAAGGCAACTGTGGAATTATTCACATTAATTGGCCGTCTACTGTTCCAGTACCGCTTTGATACGGCGGACGCCAGAAGACGAACTTTCTTCTTTCTGTATCTTAAATTTACCTAAAATTCCAGTTCTGTCAACATGAGGGCCGCCGCAGATCTCCCGGCTGGCGATATTAGCTCCCTCGCCGGCGGTATAAACCTTCACTTTTTCTCCATATTTAGACTCAAAAACGCCGGTTGCACCGATGGCCTTGGCCTCCTCCAGGGTCATCTCCTGGTAGCCTACCGGCAGGTCATCAGCGATATTCTTATTGACGATGGCCTCGACCTGAGCGATTTGTTCGGGGGTCATCTTGTCCGGATGAGAAAAGTCGAAGCGCAGGCGCTCGGCGGTGATGTTTGAGCCCTTTTGCTGGATGTGGTCTCCCAAAACTTGGCGTAAGGCGGCTAACATCAAGTGAGCGGCGGTGTGAAGTTTCTTGGTTTCGTCCGAGGCATCAGCCAAACCGCCCTTGAACATTCCAGCTGAAGCGGTGCGTGAAAGTTCCTGATGCTTCTCCAGCTCCTGGTTAAAGGCTGCTTCATCGATGGTTAAGCCGGCTTCGGCTGCCAGTTCTTTGGTGATTTCCAAAGGAAAGCCGTAAGTCTGGTATAGATTGAAGGCGTCGACGCCGTCAATCAGCCTTTCGGCAATCTGGGTCTTGTTTTTGAGCTTTTCAAACTCTTTCAAGCCGTTTTCCAGAGTCTTGCTGAATTTTTCCTCTTCTTCGCTGAGTTGGGCCAAAACAAAGTCGCTATTTTTAGCTAATTCCGGGTAGATGTCGGCAAAATCGGCGATAATTACCTTGGCAACCTCGCTGATCCAAATCTGATTGATCAGGCCGAGCTGGCGTCCGTAACGCATAGCGCGCCTCAAGAGGCGTCGCACGACGTAGCCGTGTGCGTTGTTCGATGGAGTCACCCCCTTGTTGTCGCCGATTATAAAGGTTGAAGCTTTGAGGTGGTCAGCGATGACGCGCATGGCTTTGTCATCTTTTTCGTCTGCGCCATAGGTTTTGCCGGTCAGGCTTTCAATCTTGGCGAATATGGTTTTGAAGATGTCGGTCTCGAAGACGCTCTGTTTGCCGGTCAGGACGGTGATGGTACGTTCGAGTCCCATGCCAGTGTCGACATTCTTTTGTGATAGTTTCTCGAATTGGCCGGGGGCTACTTTGTTGAATTCCATGAAGACATCATTCCAGATTTCCATGATACGGAAGCGGTCGACCTCTTCGTCGAAGGTCAGTTCGAGCGCGCCTTCTGCTGGTCGGACGTCATAAAACATCTCGGAGCATGGGCCGCATGGGCCTGTCTCGCCGGCCGGTCCCCACCAGTTGTCTTTGGCAGGCAAGGTGAAGATGCGGTAGGCAGGATTGCCGGCAATCTTCTCTCCATAAGGACAGACCTCGGCCTTGATGCCGAACTTGGCGAACTGTTCTTGCCAGACGCCGATCGATTCTTCATCTACTGGCGAGTCGTCATTGCCCATAAAGACGGTGACGTATAAGCGATTTGGGTCGAGGCCGAGCCATTCTTTGGAAGTTAGGAATTCCCAACTCCAGCTGATAGCCTCTTTTTTGAAGTAGTCGCCGAACGACCAATTGCCTAACATTTCAAAAAAAGTCAGATGGCGATTGTCGCCTACGTCGTCGATGTCGCCGGTGCGGATGCATTTCTGTACGTCGGCGACGCGCGTCCCGCCTGGATGGTTCTCGCCCATCAGGTATGGCACCAACGGATGCATGCCGGCAGTGGTAAATAGTACTGTCGGGTCATTTTCCGGCATCAATGAGGCGCTCGGAATGATTGAGTGGCCTTTTGATTTGAAGAAATCGAGATATTTCTGCCTAAGTTCGTTGGCGGTCATATTTTTGGTTTGGTAATAAGAATAAATTAATTATACTGATTTTCGCATTTTTTTCAAGGATTATGCTTTGGTAATTTAAAACGCCCAGCCTCGGTATTAAATTTTCCTGCTTAGACGAGTACGTATGCGCATTAAAATTTAATACCGAGGCTGGGCTGCCGCCAATTTATTATTAAAATAAAAAAAGAGGGCCGGTCAATCATCCTTGCGGTAGATTGCCGGCCCCGGTTCAGCAGCCTTCTTTACAGTGCGTGGGTCCACGCAGCATCCATTTGGTTATGAACAAGTAGAACACCCCCTTTCGTTGGAAGATTGGCGCATAGTGCCGCCGTTGTGAGTCGGTCCGCACACCGGGCAGGTATGGTGGATCAACTCATCTGATTTGGAATAAAGATGACAGGTGCAGCTCGGTTTAGGTGTGGCAACTTGATTGCCTGAGCAGTATGGACTTAGTGGCATCTTTCCCTCCTGGACTGGTCGCTAGATTATGATTCCTCCGCCGATAACGGTATCGTCTTGATAGAAGACTACGCTTTGCCCTGGCGTGATGGCACGCTGGGGTGTTTTGAAATGAACAGTATATGATGAATCGCCTGCACGGTCGATGGTGACTTCGCAAGGCTTGTGTCGATAACGGATAACGGCCTGGCATTCGAACGGAAAGGCTGGTTCGCTGCCGGTCCAAGAAATATCGTTCACTTGGAGTTGATCGCGGTAAAGCTCCGGACCTTCGCCGTTGCTGGTAACATACAGGATATTTTTGGGATAATCAAATCCGGCTACGTAGAATGGGCCGATGCCGCCGATTTCTACGCCTTTGCGCTGGCCAAGCGTGTAAAGCGGTAAACCTTTGTGTTCGCCCAGTGTCTGTCCGTCCAAAGTGACGATCGGTCCTGGCTTGAGGTCGAGGTGACGTCTAAGGAAATCGTTGTGGTCGTTCGAGCCGACGAAACAGATTTCCTGACTCTCGGGCTTCGAAGCTGTGGTCAAGCCGAATTTTTTGGCCAGTTCCCTTACTTCGGGCTTGGTCAGCTCGGCCAAAGGAAAAATTATCTTCTTAAGTTTCTCTTCGCTCAAGGTGTAAAGGAAATAGGTTTGGTCCTTGTTCAGGTCTTTGGGTCTGGCCAGATGCAGATGGCCGTCGTTTTCTACGATTCGGGCGTAGTGGCCGGTGGCCACGGCATCAAAACCTAGCTCCTCAGCCTTTTTCAGGATGGCATCAAACTTGATGAATTTGTTGCAGGCTACGCACGGGTTGGGCGTATTGCCCCGCTGGTATTCCAAGAGGAAATCGTCAACAATCTCTTTTTTGAATTGGTCATCAAGATTCAGGGTATATAAAGGAAAGCCCAGCTGATTGGCCACGCGGCGGGCGTCATTGAACGATTCGACCGAGCAGCACTTGTTGGTCTGGCCCGTATTTTGGCTTTCTTCAGCCCAAAAATGCATGAAGATGCCGATCAGTTCATGTCCCTGCTCTTTCAATAAGGCGGCGGCCACCGAAGAATCCACTCCGCCCGACATCGAGATTATTATCTTTTTCCTATTTTTTGGCATAAGTGCTTTATACTACATTATCATTTTCTTGACAAATGTAAGTATAATGTCATAATAGCAGCGTAGAACGCCGTTGCTTTGAATACGTCGCTCCTTCAAGTGCCGAAGCAACAGCCCTCCTTGGGGGTGCAGTCACCAGCTGCACCCCATTTTTTTTGGATAAAAAAGCGGCCCGTAAAGGCCGCTTGCTTTTTTGTTGGGAAATTTAGAGCAGGATCAGTAAGGCAATCAGGCTCATGAAGCCGATGGTGCTGGCAATCAAGCGGGGGTGCTGTTTGTTGAAAGCGACGAAGATATTGAAAGTCAGGGCGACCATAGCCAGGAGAAGCAGTACCAGATAATAGGAAGAGGTAAAGGAAATGATGGATGAAGTGACACCCGGCTGGTGGCTCTTGGCGTATTGGTATTGCTTGACGTAAGTTGTTGCGGTCGGTTTGAGATTGCTGGCGTTAATGTCAGTGCTGGTCTTGTTGCCATCTTTGTCCCAGACAGTGATAACTGCCGGTACGACCGCCTCGGCCGGGTCAGGCTTCTCGGTGTAGATCAGCTGGTTGGTGCCCCAGAGGCCGGAGTTGGGATTAATCAGCTCCAGGTCGATGGTGCGCCCTTTGACAGAGATTTGCGCCTTGGTCGTATCCTTCGGGACAAAAGCTTCGCTTTGGATCAGCAGCTTGCCGGTCTGAGGCTGATTGATAAATAGGCTGACCCTCGGTTGGCCATCAGGAGTGAGTTGCGGTTCGACTGGTGTTGAGGGGATTTCAGTGGCTTTGATGCCGAGGACCTGTTCGACCGGTTCGATATTTGCAGTGACTGAAGTGAAAGTTTCTGGACGGGCAGCGGCGACGATGACTTTGCCCATCAGCTTCTTGGCCTTGACCTCAGGGGTGGTGGATTTGGCAGCCGCCATGACGCCCGGATCAGGCTTGGCGAAAAACTGGGCGACAAAGGTAGTGTCCGTGTCCTGGTATGCGCCTGCGACACTGGAAACTCCGATTTCTTTGAACTCCGGATCGATTAGGTTGGCATAGTGGGTCGGACTCTGGCGCCAGCCGAGCATGACGTCGGCCGCACTGGTGAAACCCATGGCCAAGTTCTCGCCGGCAACGGCGTAGGGGTATTCGGCCATGGCAAGCCAGTTGGATAACCCGACCTTATCTGGACTGATGTGGGCGAAGTACTGCTTGATCAGCATGTCCTGTGCTTTTAAATATGAAGCCTGATTCAGGCGCTGGCTGACCTTGAGTTCGTTCAGGTTGGACTCGCGGCGAATCTGGTTGGTATACTTGATGATCTGCTGGTTCTGGGCAGTCAGTTCTTCCGGAGCGAGCCAGGCTTCGACTGGGAAACTTACCAATATCAAAAGAGTGACGATTTTTATGACTACGGCCGAGGTAGCGTGAAAGGCCAAGCGTTGCGGGTGAAGAGCGTGCGGGTGGTAGCCGTTGCCTTCGTGCGGAATGAAATAGTCCTTAACCTTGCCGGTCTTGGCGTTGGGCTTGCCGATGGTGGCCTGAAGCTTGGAGGTCGGTGCCTTTTCGGTCGGCTGGTTCAGGTTGGACAACGACAAAGCCGTCGGCACTGAAAGTGGGACGGATGTCTTGGTGACTGGCTTGGTTGGAGTGAATTCCTGAAGGACGTCTTGCTTGGCAACGGGTGCTTTCAAAGGCAGCGTGCCGAGATTATTTTTCTCTAGCAAGAACTCCGTGAATGTTAAAAATTCTTTTTGTGACATGTTGATATTATAGCAACTTTCGGCAAACCAGGCAAAGCCCGATAAACAGCGTGTTTAATGGTATAAGTCTGGTGTATTTTTTGTGAAAAAATATCGGGTGTTGATAAATACAGGACTTACAGGCTTTGATTATTGACTATGTAAATAATTAATGATAACTTGCTTAATCAGATATTACCCAACCATTCGTACCAGGAGGTGCTTATGATTCCCCAAAAATCAGGTGGAGTTCCGTATGAGGAGTGGGAAATTTCGGCGATTGCACTTAGTGCTGTTGCAAAAATATCCCTAGAAACGGTGGAGCAAATTATGGCTGCTAACGACCGAGCAGTGATCGCGCTCATTCAAACTGCAAAAAGAGTATCAGTCGGCAACCGTGTAAGCGGATTCGACGCCATAGCCAGAAGTTCAGTTTCTGGTTCTGACATGCAACTCGCAGAGGATTCCAGACTTATCGAGAAATGTTGGTCTGGTGTTCCTGGCATGTCTCGCTGCTTCTATCGCGTTGCATTTGCAGGAGCAAACAGGTTGTGCGAGTTGGCGGAACAGTGATTGTCAACGGTACTTCTATTGTCAGTATCTCGGGGCCCAGATTGAACTGGGCCCTTTTTATATCTCCCCAAGCTTGATATCTTGTCGAATTCTTTCCATAAGCTTCAAATAAAACTCGACGTTGTTGAGCGTGGCCAGGCGCAGGCCGAGCGGCTCGTTGATCTTGTATAAATAATTCAGATAGCCGAGGGTGTACTTGCGCAGCGCTGGGATTTTTGAATCGGGGTTTATCGGGTGCTTGTCGCTCGCGAATTTACTATTGGTGATGTTGATTGTGCTGTAAAAGTTTTTGCTCGCAAGGCTCTTGCCTTTGGCGAACTGAAAGAGTCGTCCGTGGCGGCCTTCACGGGTCGGGATAACACAATCAAACATGTCGATGCCCTGCTTGACCGCGTGGACAATCTGCTCCGGGTAGCCGACACCCATGAGATAGCGAGGCTTGTCGGCTGGCAAAAGCGGCGTCAGCTCGGCCAGCATGTCGTCCATCTGCTCGCTTGTCTCGCCCACGGCCAGACCGCCGATGTTGTAACCGTCGAAGTCGAGGGCGGCCAGTTCGGTCAGACTCTGCTTGCGCAATTCGATATCGAGGCCGCCTTGGATGACGGCGTGGACTAGTGGCTTATTTTTAATTTTCTTTAATTCTTTCTTTGTGCGCTCGGCCCACTTGGTGGTGATCTCGACCGAGTGCTTCAATTTCTTTTCGTCGGCCGGCAAGGCGACGCACTGGTCGAGACAGACGGCGATATCCACGCCGAGCTCGGCCTGGATGCGCAAGGCGCGCTCTGGGGTCAACAAGTGCTTCGAACCGTCGACATAGGAGCGGAACTCGACGCCGTTGTCGGTAATTTTTACCAACCCCTCTCCGGTGCGCTTCTTGGTGCCGGCTAAGGAAAAGACTTGGAACCCGCCTGAGTCGGTGAGGATGCTGCCTTGCCAGTCGGCGAAGGCGTGCAGGCCGCCCATCTTCTTGACGTGTGCCGAGCCGGGTCGGAGCATTAGGTGGTAAGTATTGGAAAGGATGATCTGCGAGCCAAGCTGGCGGACCTCCTCGGTGGTAACATGCTTCAAGACGCCCTGTGTCGCCACCGGCATGAAAAATGGCGTATTTAAAGCTCCATGGGCAGTTTTGTACTTACCCAGGCGTGCTTTGGATTTTTTGGAGGTCTTATTGACTGAGAATGGTTTCATGATTATTGCTTCGTCAAAGCATTTCGGCTTTGATTTAGCATTATGGCGCTCAAAACAAAAGCCGTCAAGAAGAAGAGTGCGCCATAAAAACACGGAGTAAAGACCGGATTGACCACCTGCCCCGCCGTGCAAGAAAACTGGCACGGTTTCTGGTTGAGATAGTTGTAAGTTTCCAGTCCAAGATTGGTCCAAGCAAAGATAGTACCAAAGAGCAGGACAATGAATTGCGCGAGAGCTAATTTTTTACTAACCATATGATAATGGTATTTTTTCAATTTTTTTATTTTTCTAGTCTTATTCTATGTAGAATGGCCAATATTTTTGTTTTTCTTTCCTCTTCGGCTTCTCCTTCGAGTATTCTGCCTAAGTCGAATTGTTGTAATTCACTGATGTCAGTTTGAGAAATGACAGCGTCATCAATTAGGCTGTCATCAGCTAAAAAGCTCAGAGATTCATCACTTTTTCCATAGTCTGAGTAGGAATAAATAATTGCCATTTTTTCCTGTTGTGTCAGCCGCCAAAATTTAAATTCACCTTTTCCTTCCCTTTCCCTTTCTTTTTTTAATTCTTCAGACTCTGGCACAGAAGTTAATTTTGGTTCTCCAAATTTCATAAGTTTAGGTTAATTATAAATTTTTATTGTACTCGTCCATCGTCAGTAATGGCCGAGTCGTCTTCGAGTTTTGTGGTTTTGGCTTTTGATGTCTTGTTGATGCGGGTCTGGGTGGTGGTGTCGATGGCTTCGATCGTCGAGCCAGGCAGCAACACCAGCATCTTGTTCTTGTCCTCTTCGGTAGGGAGGATGGAGATGCTGAATTCGGCCTCGGCCTTGTAGACCGAGATAGGCAGGCGGCCGATCTGCCAGGTAATGTTCCCTGTCGCCTGGTCGTAGCTGACTGCGCCGACATCAGCGCGGTTGCGGCTGTCCCATTTGACGTACGGCGGCAGCTTGGTGGTGATCTTCAGTTCGTTCAACTCATTCAGGTTATTGGACAAGTGCCAGTAGACGCGGTAACTTGTGGCCTCGCCGACTTTCGGCGGCATCGGGCCCGAGCCGACAGCGATGTTGTCGTCATTGAAGTAGCGGATTTCCTCCTTCAATGAAAGGTCCGAATTGATCTTGTTGGTGATGGCGTTGCTACGGTCGCTCGTCTCCTCGGTTGATGTGGCGTCGGTCGAGGTCGAAGCGCCGATCTGGAAGCGGGCGTAGCTCTTGATCTGGTAATTCTTGGTTGGATCGATATCGCCGGCTGGTTTGACCTTAATCGAGAAGTCGATCGTACCCTCGTTGCCTGGTGCCAGATCGGCCAAGGCTGGAATCTGGTCCTTGGACCAAGTAATGTGTTGGTTGCCGGCCTGGCCCTGGTTTTTGTCGGCGAGCGACGGCCAATCGAGGAAGTCGCTTTCAAGATTGGCCATGATGACCACTTCTTTCATGGCGGCCTCGCCCTTGTTGGCGTAGGTGATGGTGTAATTCAAAGTCTGGCCGAAATCGACGCCCTGGTCGTTCTGTGAGCCGTTGATGATGAGGTTCAGGTTCAAATTCTTGGTAATGACGTTGAAGGGCAGCGGCTTTTTCAAGAAAGTGAAATATTTCTGGCCATCGCTGGTGTACTCGAAAACCAGATTGATTTCCTGCTTGTCTGTCGTCTTCTGTTTGAACTTGAACTTGATTTCCAAGGATTTTTCTTGGTTGGTGGTGCTGGCGACCTGCCACGAGGTGGTCGAAGCCGAGCTCGAGGCCGCCCCGATGATTTCGATGTTTTCCGCCTGCTCGATACTCAGGCGGTAGTTGGGCACGAACGACTTGTCCTGCGCTTTGTATTTGACGGTGATTGCATTCGTCTCGCCGACTAAGACATTGGATGGGTAATCGAAATTGAGGTCGAGGCCGAGCCCGGATATTTTTGAATTGAAGCTGGCTTCTTTGCTGAACTCCGAGGAGAAATTGGCCGGCTGATAGGACATGGTGGCCAGGAAAATGGCGCTCTGTCCGACTTCACCGACGATGCGCCCCTTGATGGTGATTTGGTCGGAGCGTTTACTGCCCAAGAGATCAATGTGCCAGGTGGTGCCGGTGGCCGCTTGCGGTTGAGTCTCGGTGACGATGAAATTATCCGGCAATGTCGCCTTGATGTTGATATTCTTCAAGTCGACCTGGTCGAGATTCTTGTAGCTGATGATATAGGTCTTCTCTTCTCCGAGCAGCGTTTCGGCATCGCCGGAGATGGAGAGGCTGACCGAGCTGTTGTTCTCGACTTGCTTGGTCAGGTAGAAACGGTAAGCGCTCCAGCCGGCCCCGGCGATCAATGCCAGGGTGAGGAGCGTGACGAACCCGCGGTAGATGAGGCCGTGGCCTTTTTTCATAACCATAGTTTTAACGTCAACCATATTGCCATCCTCGTCGTGGTAGATCTCTTCAAGACCGGCATCGATCTGGCTTTGGCGGACTTCGTTTTGGACGAACTCCTCGAACTCTTCGGTCTCGGTGGTGTTCGGCAGGTTGCGCTCGACAAATTCGCTGACTGCCGATTGCTCGTTCTTAAGCACGACGTCGTTCGCCTCCGGGGCTGGAGCCGCGGCGGCTGGCGCGATGTTCTTGCCTGTCTTTTTTGGTTTTGGCATATGGTATTTGAGATTTTTAATTGCTTCTATGGAATGGTCGCTGGCAAATCTTTTGAGAATTAATTTTCCTGCTTAGACGAGTACGTATGCGCGATAAAATCAATTCTCAAAAGATTTGCTTCAAACGTTGTTTAATAATCAGTTAAAAAAGCTGCTTGGTAATAATCAGTGTCGAGGGATTGCTCGCCGCTCCAGCCGATCGTGGTCTGACCGCTCGATCTCGGTTGGGTCTGTGCGACCTTAAGCTTTGGCCGGCCTGCGGTCGGTGACTGTATCTCGAATTTGCTGATCAGGGTGGTGTTAAGCGAGCCGGACTGCTTCTGGACCAGCAATGAATAGGGATAATAATTGGCCTGAGTCCAGCCCATGAAGTTATCTAATTCGTCCTGCCAGGTTTGTTCTTTTGTTGCATTCTTGATAGTGAACGGCAGGCGGTAGCGCAGGGTGATTTCTTCGGTCTGCCCCGGATCGATCATGCTCCAGTTGGCAAAGACCGTCTTGCCTGCTTCGTCATATATCTTGGTGCCGCTCATGGGGTCGACCTGGGCTTGCTCTTCGGCAGCCAAACTCGGGTCGTGTTCCCAGGTGTCATCCGGCTTGTCGAAGAAGGTGCTCGATGGCGTCTCGAATCCCGTTGCCTCGAGAAGCTGGCTGCCGTGCGGTACGTAAACACGCATCCAGTCGACGTTGCGGACGCCGGCGAAAGGTTCCCTGTTGCCGGCAGTGTGTTCGCGCTTGATCTTAACTTCATCGATGATCGTGCCATCGGGCTGCAGCACAGCATTGTGAGTGAAAGTCTGCCTGATGCGACGATCGCTCTTGCCGCCGGCGATATTGGAATTGATGACGGAGAGGTAATCCCAGTTGGTTGCCTTCACCCGGCCATCCCAGCCGAAGCGCTGGACCGTGTTCTCCAGTTCGTCATTGAAAAAATAAAGCAGGATCTGCCGTTCGGACAGCTCCTTGTCAGCTAATGCTAATAATTTGAGAGAGATCTCCTTGTTCATCCTTTTTGGGATTTCGGCCAAGAGCTGGTTCATCAGGTCGCCGATGATTTTCTTGGGCGTCTTGGTCACGTCCGGCTTTTGTTCGGAAAATTCCTGGGTCACGTCCCAAAAGTTGTCGGCATCGATGGTGACGCCGTACTGCGCTGTCATATCGATTGGTCCTACTGCTCGCAGGAGCTCCTCCATGACGGTCGGAGTGAAGCTGATCACGCCATCGACCGAGGGGCCGGCTGATTTTTCATAGAACCAGGCGATTTTCTTGGCCGAGGTCGGCCAGTCCGGCCACCAGTTAGAATCCCAGAAGTGCCACTGGGCGTTGACCAGCTGCAACGGCTCTGGCGCGATGATGCGTTCGCGCAGGCCAGCGTCGGTGTCGTAACTGCCTCCGCCCGGTGTCTCGATTTTTTTGATTTTGCCTTTGCTGAAATCAATCAAGGCGAAGCTGCCGAAGAAGCCGCCGGTCGCTCGGGCCTCGGCGTTGTTCTGAAAAATCAGGAGGTAGCGGCGATCTTGGTTGAGGCCGAGAAAAAGGTTGGCGGCATCGGAAAGATTAGATAATTCCTCGAGGCTCTTGTAGAGGTCGTTGGATTTATTGCGGATGAAAATGAATTGGTTATGCAGTCCGTCGGGGATGGCTTGCATGTCGATGCTGTTCAGTTCCTGGTTTAAGAGACGTGAGTTGTCGGCCGCCGCCCTGGCTTGGACATTGATATTTTCTAGTTTGGCGGCGAGGTCTGTCGTGCTGGCAAAATCAGCGGTGAAATAAGAGATGGCTTGGGTCAGGTTCTGCCCCAATGACGATGCCGACTCGGCAGCTGCGAGTATAGCCTTGCTGTTGCCGGCCAGCTTGAGTTCGGGGCTCGGTGCTGCGCCGGCCAGCTTCAAAAGCAGGTCATTGATGGATGAGAGTTCCTGTTGAGCCCCAACGAAGCCTTGTTTGGCCTCGGAGAGCGAGCGAGTAGCATTGAGAAAATCTTTGTCAGCCGCGGCTTTGCTGGCGCCGGCCAGGCTTGAAAGGCTGTCAGCCACATTGCGTACAACCCTATCCTTAGCTTGTGAGACGGCAGCAAATAATACCGTGCCCTTGAGCAAAGCAGCGAGCAGCAGAAGGATGACAGTGAAAGCGAAAGCTGAGCGCACGGGCGATATCCTGATGATCGGCGAAGGGGCTGGAGCGGGCAAGGCGGGTGCCGGTTCGACTTTCACCCGCTTCTTGGTTTCTTTCTTGTCTGCCCTTGTCTCGGATTTGATCGGGTCGGCCTTCGGTTTTTCGGCGAATATTTTTTTGACCGCAGAGACTGGGGCGAAGTAGAGTTTGCCGATAGAGAAAATAGATTTGCCTAGGATGACGCAGAAACTGTAGAAGTGCTGCCACAAATTCAATTCAAGACGGAGGTCGAGTTTTATCGGCTCCCTTATGGCCTTCTCTGCTTTGGGTTCCTTTGGTACCTTGCGTTCTTTGGCTGGCCTGGCTTCTGACTTGATCGGTTCCGCCGGCCTGTCAAAAATCTGCACCGGCTTAGCCATGACTCGGCTCCACTGCTTGTTGGAGTTCGAGCTCGCAGAAGCATCCTGGCGTTTAGCCAGTTCGTCTTTGAGGTTGATGACGTGCTGCGATTTCGGCAGCGGCTTGTAACTTATCTTAGGCATTTTGAGGTGAAAGTCTTAAAGCTATATCGGCGACGCTTCCTTGATCAAGCATCTTCTTAGCGTCGAATCTGGAAACGTCGACCCAGTCTGGGCGAGGCGTAACGGAAGTGAAATTTAAAAGATTCGCCACTACGGTTTCAGCTGGCATAGTCCCTTCTAAAAAAAACGACAAGGCCACGCCCTTGCCGACGGCGCGGCAAGTCAGGGCCTTGGGAAAAATCCTGCCAGGAATCAATTGTTTGCGTTCAGGAATAAGTTCCTTGATGAAATTGACTTCAAAACCGTTAAAGATGTTGTCGCGTTCGAAACAGCGCCGGTACACGAGCTTGTCCGCCGTATCGGGGCTGAAGGTCCAGGGCAGTTGTTCGTTGATGATGCCCTTGATGCCCGAGGCTTCGCCCAGATTCGTGTTGAAAATATATGCGCCATAAGCGAAAAGCCATTGCTTGGCCAAATGCTTGATCTGGATGATGGCGCCGGCGTAATCGGCCGGGTGGTCATGGAGATATCTTATCACAGCCAGTTCGTGGGAGAAAGTTACCGGAAGGACGGAAAAGATCTTGTCGAGCTTCTCGAAGTTCGGAAAGCCAGACAGGGCGACTTCGCGCAATCGTGTAAGAAGAAGTTCTTCGGTCGGGCTGGTCTGGCAAAGGAAGTCCTTGATCGCTTCTTCGAAGTTTTCCGACAGTACGAGCTTGCCCAAAAGGTGTGAGTTGTGCCGTCGGCCGAATCGCTTCGGCGGAAAATAATTCAAAGCGCCGTATTTGGCCAATATTTCAGCCTTTAAGCCGAGGAGGTCATTTTCAAATGCTTCCTGTGTCCGCAGAAGCAGCGTGTGGGTGTTGCCTTTGAGTTTTGCCGGTGAGATGGCTTCGGCGGAATAGGAAGTTTCGGCTATGATTGCGCTAAAGCCGGTCGGTGCCGGTAAAGAGGCCAGTTGTTGGGCGACCCTGGCTGGCAAGCTGAAAAATTGGCTAGTAATAAGTCCAGGCTCTTTGCTGCTGGCGTAACCGACCTCCGAGGACTCGACTGCCAATCCTTGCTTGAGCCAATTGATGATTGCTGGGGTGCCGGCAGCAGATATCACCTGAAGCACGATGAAATCTCCATCTGCGGCTGAAGAGCCGGTATGGTTGTCGAGGCGGGCGATGCGGCCGTCAGAGAGGTGTTCTTCTATGCAGTAGTCGGAAAAATCCAAGGGCCAGTATGCGGTAATCCGGTTGTCGGCAATGTTGGAAATGCCGATTCCCTTTTCGAAGGTCGACAGGTTGAAGTAGGCGGAAGAGTGGGCCAATTCGGGGTTCGTTGAAACGTAATGCTGCCGATTGCGCACCTCAATTTCCCAGTGATTTATTTCATCATTCATGGTCGTTATTATACCACGAACGACAAAAAATAACCAAACAATTTATGACTTCAGATTTTCGCGGTAAACCAGCAATGTCTGCTGCGCGCAAGTGTTCCAGCTATACTTCTTGATCTGGGCATAACCCTTGTCAACAAGCTTTTTTCTCAGCTCCTGATCGTCAAGCAGCGAGCTGATCTTGTTTTGGATGTCTGTCGTGTCGCGCGGATCGAAGTAGACTGCTGCATCTCCCAGCACTTCCGGCATGCTGGTGGTGTTCGAACTGGCAACAGCCAAGCCCTTGGCCATAGCCTCAAGCGGCGGCAAGCCGAAGCCTTCATAGAAAGAGGCGAAGACGTAGAGGGTGGCATGGGAATAAAGCTCGGCCAACTCACGGTCGTCGACATAGTCGGTGAAAATTACCGGGCTGCTCTTGCCTGGGATGGTCAGCTGCAACTCTTTGGCCTGTTGTTTGATCTTGCTGTAAAAATGGTCTTCTTTGCCGACGAGGACTAGCTGCAGATTGGGGCGTGTCTTGAGCAAGCTGTTGAAGACGTTAAGCAGCTGTTCAAGATTCTTGTGAGGGTAGGCATTGCCGACGTAGAGGATATATGGGCGATTGATGCGGTATTTGATCAAGGTCTGGCTTTGCTCCGACGAAGCCTGGGCAGATGCTAATTCGCTTTGTGCGAAGTCGGCTACGCCTTCGTAGGTGACAACGATCTTCTCGGGCTTGACGCCGAAGTGCTTGACGATATCGTCTTTGGTAAATTGCGAGACAGCGATAATGGACTTGGCGCGCATTAGGGCTAGCCAAATCGTCAAGCGGTAACCGAGGTTCTTGATGAAATACGTCAGCGGCCCAAGGGTGGTCGCCTTCTTGGTAGGAAAGTTAATGAGAATCAAGTCATGGATAGTCACGACTAATCTGGTCGGACACAAGATCGGCACATTGAAGTGCGGAAAGTGGATCAAGTCTAGCTTTTGCTTGTAGATGAGCCATGGCATAATCAGCTGCTCGGCTAAAGTGTACCAACGAATCTCGGCCAAAACTTTGCTGGCTCGCGGAAAATTATCAAGATTGAGCTCATCGAAATTTTCGCGTCGCAAGAAGATCACATATTCGTTCTCTGTATCCAATCGGATGATGTTGTCCACCACCTCTTGGGTGTAGCGGCCGAGGCCCTTGCCGATGGGGCCGTAAAACCTGGCGTCGATGCCGATCCGTTTAGTATTTGGCATAAGATTGTTTTGCTGATTCAAGTTTATATAAGGTGAATGTCGGGTTCATGGTTTTTACTTTCCTGATGTGGAGTCCGGATTTGGCCAACTTGCTGCGATTAAGATAATCCAGAGCCTTTTCCGGGAAGGTGAAGTTATAATAATATGTCGGAGCCAGCTTGACGAGCTTGGCGTAAGTGCGGTTCATATTATCATCGTCAAAAAGTCCGTAGATGACTTTGCGTTCCGGAAAGAAAAGTTTGTCGTGATATTTAGTTATGATCACGGCGTCGCTTTCGGTCACGGCCAAGACTTGGCGCCATTCCTCTTGGCTCAGCTTCTGCTTGTAATACGATTCAATCAGGCCTTCATCCCTCCCTGTCAGCGAGAAGGTGATGCCCCAAAGCATGAAGATGCCGATAACCAGAAAGCGAAAAGCGTGGCGCAGGTTTTGGCTTTTGAATAGACGGCTGAGCCGGTTAACTCCTAATGAGGCTAAGATGATCGACCCTAAGTAGACAGGAAGCCAATAGCGCGTGTAGGAGTTGCCGATCGTCGATTTGGTCGGGTCGGGATTGTCGTGGAATTCCCAGCTGCCATAATAGAGCAAAAGCACGACACTGAACATGGTGAAGGCTAGCACGAAAAGCAGTCCGCGCTTTCGGATCTTCCTGAACTGCACGAGGAAAATCGTCAAGCCGAGCACTGCGCCCCAGAAAAGCCAGCCGAACATAGAGTAAAAGTAGTTATAAGTCATTTTAACTGTCTGTTTCGGATTGAAGCCGAAGTAGAAGATCAGGTCCCGTATCTTCTGCCAAAGGCTGGTTTCAGTAATGCCGCTGGTGATGAGCTGGCTGCTGGTCTGGCCCAACTGGGCAAGCGAGCTATTCATCTGCGGATAACCGGTTGCGAGCGGCGAGCCGTGCAGGACTTGGCTGTAGTAAGCCGAGGGCAAAAGGCCGATGCCCAGAAAAGCCAGAAAGACCAAAAGCTTGGTGAAGCCGACCTTCTTGATGTTTAAAAGCCAAAGGATGACGAGGGTTGGTCCGAGCCAAAGCAGTTCGGAGGTGCGGGTTATGACTGCTAAGCCGAAGAATAAGCCGGCAAGTGCGGGGTAAATGAATTTTTGAACCCACTCGAACCTGGTTTTCTGATTCATGGCCACAGCAAAGAGCATGCCCGAAAGCGCAAAAACGATAAATGGTATGTTATGGAACATGCTTCGGCTGGAGTAGTAGAAATAAGGGGGGAAAAATGTAAGGACGCTGGCCGCGATCAAGGCGGTGCGTCGGTCAAATAGACGCTTGGTCAGAAAGTAAAAGACTATGAGTCCGATAGCGCCGAACAGCGGTGTCAGGAAAGGAATGACTGCGATGTCAGTCCACCGGGCAAAAGTACCGTACAAGATAATGATGCCGAGAAAACTCATCGGTTTCAGCTCGTCTCCGGCAACCATCATGCTCCGAGGGTGGATGATGCCCTCGACCTGCGGGTTTAATGGTTCCCTGATGCTCAACCGTCCGGTCAGGGCGAAGTTCTTGGTAAAGGCATAGTTCGCTGTTTCGTCAGGCGAAAGCCATTTGGTGAAGCTGGGTGATTGGGTGCTGAAATTGAATAAGCTAGCCGCCAAAAAGAACACTGCCGCCAAAAAGAACACGAACAGCTCTTGTTTGCCGATTTTCAAGAAACGACCTGGTTTTTTGGCTTGCTCAATTTCCATTTATTAAACTACAATGATTATAGTATGTTTTTGAGGCTTATCATAAATCTGCATATCAAGCCATTTATCCTGCTTTTGGGGGTCATTTCCCTCTCAAGCGGGCTGGTTTATCGTTTTTATGCCCTGAATTGGGCCGGTATAGCTTTCTCGCTAGTCCTGACCGCTCTATTCTTCATTATTTTATGGTATTTTGGCCAAAAATTCAATCTTAAACTAATCGAGCCGTTTTGGGGTCCAACCGAGGGTAATCGTTATTTCAGGATCGGATTTCATCCCTATGCCTCCGCCTTCTTGGCCTTCTGGCTGTTAGCAATTATTCTGTTGGTGCGCTCTGGCACCTCGGATTCGATCGTCTCGCCCTGGCAAGCAGTCTCGCTTTGGATCCTGGGCGCATATTTCCTAGCTAGCCTGGCACTGCTGGTCCATTTCGGCAACTCCAGGTCATATCAGGCACCGCTAATAGCACTGCATTATGCCCTGTCTTTTTCCATTATCATTTTTGTCTACCGTCTCGGTTATGGCTATGATTTTTTCGTCCATCAGGCCACCCTCGAGTTGATCGATAAGGCCGGGCTTGTCTTACCCAAATCGAATTACTATGCTGGGCAATACGGACTGATCATGATGCTGCATCGGCTCATCGGTCTCCCGCTCTATTGGGTACACTTGTTGTTGGTGCCTCTGCTTTCGGCGTTGTTGCTGCCGGCAGTCGTGCTGCGCTGGTTTGAGAAGATGGAGTTGAAATCAAGCCATCGCTTGCTGGCATTGGCCCTGCTAGTCCTGCCATATGGCGTGCTGACATTCACTACGCCGCAGAACCTGGCTTATCTGTTTTTGATTATCGTTCTTGCCATGTCTTGGCGCCCTGACAGGTTCGATTTGATCACGTCTGGCGTTTTGTCATGCGCAGCGGTCATAATCCAGCCAATCGCTGGTCTCCCGGCAGTGATTTTGACCGTTTGGCGAGCCGTTGATTTTCTAAAGCTCAAGCGAAGCGAATTGGCGCACCGCGTCTTGCTCGCCCTTTCCATCTTCGGCTTGCCGCTGGCCTTTGCCGGCTTAGAAAAGCTTGATATGAACGCCTTGGCCTTTGCCTGGCCCGATTGGCTGCCCAACAGCATCATGTCCTTGCCTGATCAGGAATTGATCGGCTGGAATTCGCTCTACCTTATTGGCAATAATTGGTATTGGATAATTCTGGTTTTAGTCAGCGTCGGGTTCGCTTGGCGCAAGGAATCCGCGGCTTTTTATCAAGAACAGAAAGCGGCCACGGCTTTGGCCGGTGCCTTCTTGCTCGCGCACTGGCTGACCAAGCTGCTTCCGTTCAATTTCCTTATCGGCTACGAACGCGATGATTATGCTGCCCGCCTTTTGACGGTGGCCTTGATATTTTCCCTGCCCCTCATTCTGAAGCCGCTTGAGCGCTTGTTTGTCAATCTGAGTGCAGCCAGCATGCCGACCAAGGGACCTTGGCTGGTTTTTCTGGCCGGGTGCTTGACCGCCGTTTTTTATCTGAGCTACCCTCGCCTTGATCGTTACGCCAATAGCCGCGGCTACTCTGTGGGTAAGTTCGACATCGAAGCAGCTAGATGGATCGATCAAGATTCACAAGTGCCATATATCGTCTTGGCTAATCAGCAAGTCAGCGCGGCAGCATTGCGGGAGTTCGGCTTCGCCCATTATTACAACGATCTATTTTACTATCCGGTGCCGACTGCCAGCCCGTTATACCAGACTTATCTTAAGATGGTTTACGAAAAACCGGCCAAAGAGACTGCCCGTGAGGCGGCAGAAATGACCGGCGTGAAAACCGTATATTTCGTACTGAACAAGTACTGGTATGCTTTCCCTAAGGTTATGGATGAGGCTAAGGCTGCGGCCGACGAATGGCGTCCTTTCGGCGAGAATGAAACGGTCGTCTTCAAATACGAATTCTAGATAGAAATCTAAAAAGCCCTCTAGTCGAGGGCTTTTATCATGTCCAAGAGTGCGCTGATGTATTGTTTGGCGGATAAGGCTTTGCCGTCGGGCAGCCTTTGGCGGTGCTGGTAATCGCCAGTTATGGCAGTGATGAGCGCTTGCTTATTGCCAGGTTCGAAAAGATTTTCTTTATCTGCGATTAATTCAGGGATGCCGCCGATATCAGCTGCGATGACCGGCAGACCGTGTGACATGGCCTCATAAATCACTGTCGGCGAGTTCTCGTAACAGAGCGACGGTACGACCAAAAGCGAACTGCGCTCCATCTCGGATGAGACTTGTTCAGGAGTCAGGCGCCCCAAGAAGATGATACGGTCGTCCTGCTCGGCCGCTGCTATCACTTCACGCTTTTGTGAGCCGCTACCGGCTATATTCAAGCGAAAAGTTCTCGGAAGCTCGGCAAAGGCCTCTAATAGCAAGCCTATGCCTTTGTGCGTCTCTAGCTGGCCGACGTACAGGCAATCGGTTGTTTCTGAAGCCCTTGTCCTTGATGTCGCTGATGTCTTGAAGTCAATCGGGTTAGGTATGGTCACCGTTGCGGAATTCTTGAAGAAGCCGTGTTTCAGATGAAGGTCGAGCAGCCATCGCGACGGCGAAACAACGAGATTTGCGCCATGCAAAGCCGCCTGATTGAGCCTATGGTATCTGTTGGCGGTCCAGGTCGAAATCAAGCCTTCATTACCCCACATCAAAAGGCCAGAGGGGTGAAGCAACTGGATGTCGTGCAAGACGTGGACGTGCTTGATGCCGCTGCGCCTGATCGCACGCGCGGAAACTAAGCCGATACCGATCAGATTATTGGAAATGATCAGATCAGGTTTGAAATCGTTGATGAATCTCCTGGTCTGCCGATAGGTGCAAAAATCCAGGTATCCGAGCAAGTGCATGATGAGCCGGGCTGTCTTGGGCAGCTTATCAAAAAAATAAAACAAAGAAGGTAGTCCGCGGTAGTAGGCAACGCCATTAGTCGACGGACCCTTTCGGCCCAGCGGCAGTGTGGTTGCGACTAAGGTTTTGTGACCCTGAGATGTCAGCTCAGCAGCTGTCATTTCAACGATACGTTCGGCACCGCCGCGGGCGAATGGTCGGTATAAATTGTTCAATATCAATATTTTCATGCTATTTGCTGTAGGCTTCTTCTAGAAGGCGGCCTATTTCCGACCAGCGATAGGTGGTTTCTGTCTTATGTCTGGCGGCTTGGCCCATCGTCTCGGCCAATTCCTGATTGCTGAGAATCAGAAATATCTTGGCCGCCAAATCAGAAGCATCGCCTGGTTTGGCCCGAAACCCCTCGACTTTGTCAGTAAAGACACCCCGCACGCCTGGCAAGTCGCTGGCGACAACGGGACGACCTGTAGCCATGGCCTCGAGCAAGACCAGGCCGAAAGCTTCTCCCTGATTGATCGATGGCAAAACCAGAAGCGAAGCGTTCCGGTAATGGGCGGCCAACTCCTGGTCGCTGCATCTTCCAGAAAATACCACATCTTTGCTTATGCCTAGGCTTTCGGCCTGATGGGCATACTGCCCCTGCAGCTCACCAGAGCCCACTACGGTTAAAATAGCATCCAGATGGTGTTCGGCCTTCAGGATTTTTAACGCTTCAAGCAGGATCGGGATGCCTTTGAAATAATGTGCCTGATCCAACCCGCCGACGAAAAGGATATTTTTTCGTTCCGTAATGATCGACGGCGTGAAGCGAAAAAAGTCGGCGTCGACGCCGAAAGGCACTTGGAAGAATTTTTGCGGTGACTTCACATACGAATTGGCGATCTGCGAATTGGCAACGTAATCAAGCGAAGCGGCGGTCACCAGGTCGGCCGCCTTAAAGAGGATGGGCCAGATGAATATCTTATTGAGACGGAAAATAAATCCGCGGACTCCCGCGGCCAGGCTATCCATGTGGTAATGCACGATGAGCTTGCTGCCTTTCTTTTTGAAAAGCGAAGCGAACAGGACAGGCAGCACGGCGCCATAGAATGGGTAGTGCAAATGGACGATATCATATCGTCTAAGCTGCCAGACCAATTGAGGCAAGCTGGCCGCATTGCCGATGGCAAAAAGCGGTTTTAATCGTCGGACTTCGTAGGAATCATCAGTCTCGGATGATAAAAAATCAGCCTGACCGTAATCAGGCGTTATAACAGTCACCTCATGGCCTTTTTGGGCCAAAGTTTTGGCGAATTGCCCAGCAGCGTTGCCCATGCCGCCCTTGTATGGCCTGAAAACGCAAATCAAGTGAGCTATTTTCATATTAATCGACGCGATGGCTGAATAAGGTCTTGTTCCAGAGATATAAGATCACGAAAGCCAGTCCGGCTTGGATGAAGTCGATGGCCGTATATTCCCTGCCCGATAGCATGACAATGACGCTGATCGACATCGGCAGAAGAAAAGTTAGGACCTCGGTGGTGAACTTATCAAAATAGCTCAGGCGCAACAGGACCTCGGTACTACCCTCTTCTTTCTTTTTCTTGTATTCCTTTCGCATCCAACGCAGCTTCATCATCAGAAAGCCGGCAAAAAAGAAGACCGGAGCCATCGCTTTGATAAAGGTCGAGAAGGCTTTGAAATAATTAGGATTCAAGAACAGGAAAAGCGCGCCCAGGATGATGATCAGGACGACCGTATAGTAAATGAAATCGAGCACCATGTCCTTCGCGTTCATAGCTATTTTTGTTTATTGATTAATGCGACCTGCTTCACCATCTCCGTAATGTCGCGTTCGGCCTTGGCCAGGCGCAAGCGCAGGCGGAAAATGAAATAAAATAAGACCGTTACGGCCAAGTAGAGCAGCACTTCGATTCCGCTCCCGGAAAAGCCGATGCCAGCGACTAAGCGATCGATCCATTTAAGGCCGAGTATCAGTACGGCAGCCAAAAGCCAGAAAGCCAGCCAGAACCAGAACTCGCCTGGCGCTAATCGCTGACGCCGCCGCTGCCCGAAGAGGCGTGTAATGAAGAATAAAATGATCGCTAATGCGATGAGCTGTTGGGTCATGTTATCTGATTAATTTGCCAAAAAATAAATCTTTAAGTATTTTCATCCCTCCGGAAAATTTCTGTCCGTACTGGTGATAAATGACGGTTATCGGCACTTCTTTCACCGCCAAGCCTGAATGGGCGCTCAAGGCCAAGATTTCCGAGGCGTGGGCCATGCCGTCCTGCTGCCAAGCCAAGCGCTTGAAAGCATCACGCGAAAAGGCACGGAAGCCGCTTTGCGGGTCGGTCAGCTCGACTCCAAGAAAGAGCTTGTTGATTATCCTGGCCAAGGGCATGATTACCCGCCTCTTTATTAACGGCATCTTGGTGGTATTGTCGAGAAAGCGGGAGCCGAACACGATGGCGGCTTGCCCGTCGACAATCGGTCCGGTAACGACAGCGATGTCCTTGGTGAGAAATTGCCCATCGGCGTCGAAATGGACGACGATGTCTGCGCCTTGGCCGAATGCGTATTCGGTGCCGGTGCGCAAAGCCGCGCCCTGCCCCCGATTGACCGCGTGCCGCAGGACGGTTGCGCCAGCCTGTTCAGCCAATCCGGCGGTATCATCCTGTGAGCCGTCATCGACTACGATAACCGAATCAACGCACGGAACAACACCACGGACAACGTCCTGGATGTTATTCTTTTCGTTAAGTGCAGGTATTACGCAAAATATTCTCAAAGGCATCTTCAATGTGGAATCCGAACCAGTCCCTTGCTCGCTCGCAATTCATATATAGTCTTTTCCAGTCCTTTTTCCAAAGTGATGATCGGCAGCCAGCCAAGCTCATTCAACGCCTTGCTGATATCCGGTACTGGCAGCTGGCTCATGAACAAGATTTCCGGCTGATAGATGATTTTTGATTTGGCGCCGACCATGTCGATCACTTTCTGCGCCAGATTCGAGAGGGTTACCAAAGTGTCAGAGCCGATGTTGATAACGCCGCCGCCGTCCTTTTCCATAAACTTCAATGAAGCATCGATCGCGTCGGAGATGTAGCAGAAAGAGGAGCTGAATTTCTCATCGCCATAAATCACGATATCCTTATTATCCAAAGCGTCGCTAACGAAGTCTGGAATCATCTGGTCATCATCGAGCTTCATTCTCGGACCGTAGGTCCTGAACAAGCGGATGATCTTGGTCTCGATCTGATAAACTTCATGGTAAGTATTGACGATGGTCTCGGCGAAACGCTTGCCCTCATCATAGCAAGCGCGCGGCGAAAGGATGTCGACTGAGCCGAGCACGTCTTCCTTGATCTTACTATTCTCTGCCGTACGTGCGCCATAGATGACCGATGACGAGAAGTGCATGAACTTGGCGTGATATTTGACGGCTAGATCCAGAGAATTCATGACTCCGACGGAGTTGGCCATCAGGTTGCTGATCCGGAGGTTTTCGAAATGCTTTGGCGAGGTCGGGCAAGCCAGGTTATAAATCTCCTGTATGCCCTGGAACGGTACCTTGAAGTTCTCCAATTCTGGCAATGCCTCGAGATTGATTTTTTCAGAGATGTCGTGGCGGATGAATTTGAAATTCGGATCAGACAGCAGGTGGTCGATGTTTTTCTCTTCTCCGGTTGAAAAGTTATCGATACAGATGACCTTCGCATGCTTGACCAGCTCATCGCAAAGATGGGAACCGATAAAGCCGGCACCGCCGATAACCAGGATATTCTTCTTTTCGAAAATTGATTGCGTTGCCATATGTTTTTTTGATGATTACGTTTTTATTTTAGCAATTTTTAGGGAAAGAGGCTACCTTTGGGACTTGATGGAGGTTATCCTGACGCCGGTCTTGATTTCGCTCGGATAAGCATAGAATGAGTCTACCAGCTTGCCGGCTGAAGTGAAGACCCTGACGTGGGGGCCGCCGCCTGGTCCGGCTCCGACGATGATCTCCGCCAGGCCATCCTGATTGGTGTCGGCGCTGGTTAGGTTGACTCCTTTGTCGAAATTTACGGCGAACGGAGAGAATTTGCTCAGCAGTTTGGCGTGGTCGGTAAAGATCCTGATTTCAGCGGGCATGCCGGCGCCGGGACTGGTTACGATTTCAGAGCGCCGATTGATGGTGCCGCCGTCAACGTCGGCCACGGCCACATTGACGCCTCCGCGAAAAGAAGTTTTATACGCCATGAATTGGCCTTTGAGCTGGCCGCGGCCATTGATGATCTTGACGTGGGGGCCACCGCCTGGTCCGGCTCCGACGATGATCTCGGCACGTCCGTCACCGTCGACATCGCCTGACGCCACATTGACGCCTCCTCTGAAGCTAGTATTGTAAGCCATGAATTGGCCCTTGAGCCTGCCTGTTTGGTCGAGTATCTTGACGTGGGGGCCGCCGCCTGGTCCGGCTCCGACGATAATCTCGGCACGTCCGTCACCGTCGACATCGCCTGACGCCACATTGACGCCTCCAGCCAATTCCGCGCCGAGCACGATTTCCTTGTTGTAGGACCTGGCTGGATTGATGATATTGAGCACGGTCGAGGTGCCGCTACTTTGGTTGACTATGAGATCGAATTTGTTTTCCGTCAGCCTGTCTTTGGCGAGCTCAACCGCGCCCGCTGCGCTGACACGTCCGCTTCCGAGCTGATTGGGGTAAAGCGGGTTGAGACGGGTGATGTTGGTTGCGCTAGACAGCAGGACATCAACCGTTGCCTTGCGGTCGAGTCCTGGGTTGGTCGACATGATCAAGGCGAGGACGCCGCTCACTTGCGGAGCGGCCACAGAGGTGCCTGACCAGTAACCGTCATAGTATTTGTTCAGAGGCTGATTATCCAAGGTCTTGTCCGGAGCGTAGACTGAGAGATTAAAGATACTGACACCAGGACCGGTGATATCAACGCAGCGCGAGCCATAACCTGAAAAATAGGTCTTCTGGTCCATTGCATCTGTCGCCGCTACGCCAATGACCCGATTCTCACCCGGACGGCCATCAAGACAGACCGGATACATCGGTGTCTTGTTAAGGTCGGTGTCCTTGGTCTGGTCGCCAGCTTCGTTGCCAGCCGCGGCTACCACGATTACGCCTGCTTCGTATGCACGCCTGATCGCTTCATCCATTCCCTGGCTGTAGTTGAAGCCGATGAAGCTCAGATTTATTACGTGAGCTCCATTGTTTATAGCATAATCGATAGCTCGGATGACATTGCCAGCGGTCCCCTCACCCTTGTCGTTGAGAACCCGCAACGGCATGATCCTGGCATTCCAAGTAACTCCGGAAACACCGGCTGCGTTATTGCCTTCGGCAGCGATCAATCCGGAGATGATCGTGCCATGAAGGACGTCGGAGGTGAACCCCTCTTCGAATTTCGGCATAGGGTCGGCATTGCGGCCGACAAAATCCCAGCCATTGATATCATCGATGAAGCCGTTATTGTCATCGTCCTTCCTGTTTCCCGGAATCTCATCCTGATTGATCCAGATGTTATTCTTCAAGTCGGGGTGCGTGATGTCAACGCCGGTATCAATGACTGCGGTGACGATGTTCTTGGTAGACTGCGTGATGTCCCAAGCCGAAGGGGCCTTGATTTTTTGCAAGTACCACTGCTGGCTATAATGGGTGTCTGAGGGGATAATGGCGGAATGGAACGAATAGTCCGGTTCGGCCCACTCGATGTTCGGATCTTGTTTGAGGACCATGATAAATTCATCGGAATGGGACTGATCCGGCACTCGAACCTCTTTTATGGCGTCTTCCCCTCGATACTTGACCAAAAGGCTTGCCGGGATGCTAGGGCTAGCGATCGAATCGTGCCCTGACAAGGCTAGGGCTGACAGCATAAAAACCAGAGCCAACGATTTACGTCGGCTCAGTAATGATAATATGATGTTTGGGTATTTGAGGGTTATATGGTTGTCTGAAATAGGTAAAAACAGAAATATTATAACATGAAATTACGATAATTTGAAATTGGGGTCTAGGACGGCCAGTGTCTTTTCGGCGGTTATCTTCCAGCCGAATTGCTTAGCCCTAGCTAACCCCAGTGCGCTAAGGCGGTTTCGCAGTTCCTTGTCGGAGATGAGCTTGACTAAGGCGTCTTTGATGGAAGCCGGGCTTTCAGGATTGAAAAGGATTGCTGCGCCGTCAACCACCTCGGTTATCGGAGCGACGTCGGATGCCGCAACAGGCACGCCGCAGGCCATGGCTTCGACCAAAGGAATGCCGAAGCCCTCATAGTGCGATGGGAAAGCGAATATGTCTGCACCGCCGTAGATATAAGGCAGGTCGGCTTCATCGACCCAGCCGGTACAGATGACCTTATGGTCGAGCTTGTACTGGCTGATCATGAACTCGACTTCGTCATAGCCGAAGCTGGCCCGGCCGGTCAGCACTAGCTTGTACTCAGGAAATTGCTTGCTAATCATACCGAAGGCTTCTACTAAGGCGGGGGTATTCTTTTTGCGCTCCAGACGGCCCAGGTAAAAGATATATGGGGGTTCGATATCGTACTTTTCCAAAGTAGCTGTCACCTTATCATGGTTAGTGACCGGCCTGTAGCATTCCTGGTTATACCCGTTATGGATGGCGATGATCTTGCCCAAGACCGCAGGGGTCAGCTCGTCTTTGTAGACTTCGAATATTTCCTGCTTTGAAAATTCGGAAACGGTGATGATCTTTTCGGCCTTGCGCAAGGAAAATAAGGTTGACCAAGTCAGATAGTCTTGGACGTTGGCGCCGAAACGTCCGAAAGTGAAGAGTCTGACAAGCACGTTAAGGATTCGTTTCTGCAGCTTGCTGTTCGGGCCGAGATCGAGCTTCGGGTAAAGGCTTTTGTCGCGCTCGAAACCGACATCATGGATGGTTACGACTGAGCGCCTGGGGTGGATCAGCGGCAGGACGTGCGAAGGCACGAAAAGCACATCGGGGCGATGCCAAATCATTTCCCAGGACAGTCGGAGATGGGTCCACAGATGTCGGACCGGCCAATCAAGCACTTTGGCCTTGAAGTTGCCGTGGGGACTCTTGATGACTTGAAAACCGTCCTGGTCGTAGGAAATAGGACCGCCCGATGGGTTGTCGGTCAGGTCATTCAAGTCGTTCGAAATCGGCTGCTCGGAATAAAGTATGTACTGATTGGACGCATCAAGCTTCGCCAGCTCCTTGATCAGGTAGAAGGCGTACCACTCAGTGCCGGTCTTGTGCTTGCGATTAGCCCGGCTGGCATCGATGCCGATAATCATATTATTTGGTTGCGAGGATGCTGCGCTTATATGAATCAAGATTTTCCAAAGCGATGCCGGTTCCCTTCGCGACGCAAAGGAGGGCGTCATTGGCGATGTAGGCCGGAACGCCAGTGGCGCGAGACAGGAGCTGGTCGATATTGCGCAGAAGCGAGCTGCCGCCGGACAGGACCATGCCCTTGTCCATAATGTCCGAGGAAAGTTCCGGAGGGGTCTCGTGCAGGACTTTTTTGACAGCATTGATGATCGCTTCCAACTCGTTCTGCAACGCCTCGGTCACATCGTTCGAGGTGACGATAATGCTCCGTGGCAGCCCGGTCACGATATCGCGTCCGCGGATTTCCATGGTTAGCTTGTTTTCAAGATATAAAGCTGAGCCGATATTGATTTTGATCTCTTCGGCTGTGCGCTCGCCGATCGAGAGATTGTATTTGCGTCTGATGTAGTCGATGATGGCGCTATCGAAACGGGTGCCTCCGACCCTGACCGAAGTCGAGGCCACGATACCGCCCAAGGAGATGACAGCCATTTCAGCAGTACCGCCGCCGATATCGATGATCATGTGGCCCGACGCCGAGCCGATCGGTATGTCAGCGCCGATAGCGGCCGCGACCGGCTCCTTGATGATATAGGCTGCCTTGGCTCCAGCTGCGATGGTGGCGTCAATGACGGCACGGCGTTCGGTCGAGGAAATGCCAGCAGGCACGGCGACCATGACTTCAGGACGAAATAGGCGGATGCCGCCCAGGGACTTGTTGATGAAATATCTAAGCATAGCCTCAGTGGCCCGGTAATCAGCGATAACGCCGTCCTTCAGGGGTTTTAAGGCGATAATGGTGTCAGGAGTGCGCCCAAGCATGTCCTTGGCCTCGTTGCCGACGGCCAGAATCTTCTTGTCCGTAACTGAAATCGCAACCACGCTCGGTTCGTTGATGACAATCCCCCGTTTTGGCAGATGGACCAAAGTATAGGTTGTGCCTAGATCGATGCCGATTCTTTTGATAAACATGCGGTATTATTAAAAATTGCCAATAACCAGCTAAAAACGCTAATATTATTGGCAATTATTGGCGCTAAAACGAGACTGAGTACTGCCGGTCGAGTGTCAGGTCGGTCAGCCAGCCGATTCGGTTGCCAGTCAGGAAATTGACCGAGAAACCTACTGGACTATAAGATTTTATACCATTGATGAAGCTTAAGTCAACTGCCAATTCAGAGACTTGGTTGCCTGGCTGTTTTTGAACAAATAAGCCATAACCATTCTTGGCAAGGGCGGTCTTCAGGTGGTTCGGGAGATCATACTCCAACACGAGCGGCGCTACTTGGTTGAATGGAACGATAAGCTGGCAACCGAAGGCCGTCTTGTTATATTCATCGATAATGTCCGGCTTGCTGTTGCATCCTTCCATCTTGATCAGACGGCTGCCTTTGGGCACGTAAACCCGGGTGTAGGTCTGGTAATAGCTGGTTTTCCAGTCCGGCTTGCCACGGTGGGCATAATTTATGATAAGCCGGGAGGTCAGCCGGTCCGTTCCTTCCTTGACCTCGTAGCTGACACTACGGTTCATGACGGCATCGGTTTTCAAACTGGCCAGGTTCGCATCCACGATCATCAGGTAATCGCTTTGCGGCTGCTTGATCTCTCCAGTCCAGCCCTGCTCTTTGGCCAAGCCCTGCAGCACTTGATCGTGCAGGTAGACCAATATATCTTTCGAAGCGACATTGTTATCAAAAACCATCAATATCGTGCGCCATTTATCCGATGGCAGGTTCATCAGCCGGATCTTCATTTCCTTCATTATCTGGCCTATCACCTCTTTTCTCTGCCAGGAGGAGACGCCGAGTTGGACATAGCCTTTTTCAACCCGGTACTCTAAAAGGTCGACGAAGTTGGTCGGGTTGTATTCTTGGCCATCAATTACGATCGGGCCGACGATCGCCAATAGATCGGTCACCAGTTTCGGCGTAATCGCTATGACGCCATCAAATTGTCCGGAAAAATTATTGACCTGGTCCTTGGGTGGCAAGAGCGGATTTTCCAGATTATAAAACCACTCTATTTTTTGTGCGGCGGTCGGCCAGTCTGGCGACCAGTTAGCGTCGCGCATATACCATTTTGCGTTCAGATATTTCCTTATCGGTTCCGGCGGAATGACATCCACCTTGTCTTTGACTGGCATATCCATGTGGTAGATATCGTGGGTCTCGAACCTTGAGATGTCGCCGCTCTCCATCTGCAGGATGCCATAAGTCCCTAAGAAGCCGCCTGTCGGCCTCAATTCGTCGCTATTCTGGAACAGCACCAGATAAGTCGAGGTGCTAGGATAGCCAGCCAACGCCGGTATGATCTGGGACATAGGCGCCAACTTGCCTAAGACCTGTGAGGCTTCGCCGACCAGATTCTTGGTCTCATCGATCTTGCCTTTCAGTGGCCACAAGACGCCAGGGTAAGTTATGTTGGCCAGATTCAATAGCGCTAGATCAAGATTGGCTTTCATGCCGGTCAATTCAGGCCCGGAATATTGGATCCGGCCGAGAATCTTCTTTTTCTCATCCGGACTGAAAGTCGAGTAATTCAGCTGGCGATTGCCATCCAAGAGATTCTGCAGCTCAAGACCGAATGATACTGCTTGTCCGACCGCCCTTGATAGCATCTCCGCCGAACCGACCAAATAGCCGAGCTGGCCGACCTGGTATTGCAACGCGCCGACCTGATTAAAAACCAGGCTAGTCTTTATATCTTCAAGATTGCTCGTGGCATAATAAAAATCACTGGCTGCCTGATTGGCGGCTGCCTGGGCGGATTTGAAGTCTCCCTGCTTAGCCATACCGACTGCCTGCTCCAAGGATGACTTGCCTGACAAGGAACTGGCCAGGATGCTCTTGAAGGCGAGGAAATGGGCGGCAAAGAGAATGATCAGGAGCAGGATCGTCACCAAGGCCAAGAGCGAGATGATCTTGAGCGCCGCAAAGATATGCCGTCGACGACGGACTTTTTTTACCAGAGGAAAATTCTGGGCAACGCTGCGAGCGCTACGGAAAATCTTGGCGAGATTCAGATTGTCAGAACCTGATAGTCGGAACATTTGTTATTGCTTAATATAGCTATTGATCAGCACGATGTGGTCAGCCTCGACCTGGTTCAGGGCCGTAAACATGATCTTGATATGCTTCTCTGGGGATTTTTTTGCAAACTCGGCATAAAGGCCCGCGGCATGCTCTTCCAGTTCGATCGTCTTCTTGAAATTTTCCAGATCCTGAGCGCTACAGTTTTCCGGCTTTATTTCCGGCATAGCTATCCCAAGGAATTTGGTACAGATAGTGGCATGTTCCAGTTCCACTTTGGCTAGGCGTTTATACATCTTCTTGATTTCATAAGTATCCGCCGCATTCGCCATGCAAGTGTAGATGGCGTTGGCATGGACCTCAAGGCGCAGGGTTTCGGTCAAAAAACCTTTGGTCTCCTCTGACAACTCGCTGCGGTTTTCAGTAACTGGATCGGCTTGGTTTCCGGGCTTGATGAAACCTTTCCTGGCACCGCAAAAAGGACAATTGTGCGGCGCCTCGTCGCCTATATAGGCATCGCCGCAGATTTCGCAAATCCAAGTTTTCATGTTTTTTCTATGATTTACAACTGATTAGAACGCTTACTATTATACCAAGCCTAGCCTAGCTTCACAAGAAAACGCTTACTCGGAGCGCAAGGCCTCGATCGGGTCAAGGCGAGCCGCCTTACGTGCCGGATAAACACCGAAAATGATGCCGAAAAACACGGAAAAGATAGTTGCAACGATAAAGCCCTTCATAGGCATGATGAACTTCCAACTTAACCCCAAAAGGCTCGAGGCGACCGTGGCGATACCGAAAGAGACGAAAATTCCGACAATCATGCCGATTACGCCGCCCAACAATGTTATGAGTACGGCCTCTATCAGGAATTGGAGCATGACATCGCGGTAAGTGGCGCCGACGGCCTTACGCAGGCCTATTTCCGAGGTGCGCTCAGTGACGATGACATACATGATATTGGTGATGCCCACGCCGCCGACGACCAATGATATGCCGACTATGGCCAGCAGAAGCAATGTTATCGCTCCGGTGATAGTTCCGAGCGTGTCCATCAGTTCGGCCATGGTAGCGACCCGGAAATCGTCCTTGGTCGGATTTTCAATCTGGTGATTCTCGCGGAGTATCTGCCTGATATCTTCAGCCGTATCTTCGGCCAAGGAAACGTCGCGCAGCTGGCTGGTAACTGAAACGACGTGGTCGATGCCCAAAATCCTTTTCTGCATGGTCCGTGCCGGGACATAGATGAAGTCGTCGAAACTGATGAACCCGGTCGCCCCGCGCTCTTTCATGACGCCAACTACCAGATATTTTTCCTTTTTCAAACGCACCATTTTGCCCACGGCCTCGGAGTCACCGAAGAGGGTCTCTTTCATCTTGCTGCCCAAGACCGCGACCTGGGACAAGCTGCGCTCCTCCTCGTCGGAATAGAAGCGGCCCTCTGATAGTTCGAACGAACCGATGTTTATGAAATAAGCGCTAACGCCGAAAATGATTGCTTTCTTTGTCTCGCCTTCGTAGCTTGCCAGCGCTTGCCCGGTCAACGTAGCATAGCTGCCCTTGATGTTGCTCAGGCGGCCTATGTCATCCATATCCGAAAGCTTGAGCGATGTCAGCTGGACGCCCTGGGCAATGGCTTGGCCGGATTGGGCATCCTTGGACGCAGTCGATTTATTCGAAGGCAGGCGCGGCTCGGTCTGGATGATGTCGGTGCCGAAAGCCTCGACTTGGCCCAAAATCAACGATTTGATTCCCTCGCCGGCGCTGAAGACGATGATGACCGCTGCGATGCCGATAACCATGCCCAAAACCGTCAACAACGTCCGCATCTTGTTGGCTATGAGGGATTTCAAGGATAGTTTTACGACAGCGCCGATTTTCATAGTTTATTCATAACGCAAAGCCTCGATCGGGTTCAGCCGACTGGCTTTGATTGCCGGAAAAAGTCCGAAAATGATACCGATTGATATAGAAACGAAAACAGCAAGCAATACTGAGCTTAAGGAGATTGAAAACTCCCAGGCATAGCCCAGCGCCTGGGCGATGGTCGCGATCAAAAACGATAAAACACTGCCGCCGATGATGCCGATGATGCCGCCCAAGAAAGTTATGATGACCGCTTCTAACAGGAACTGGATCTGGATATTCGAGTTGGTGGCACCGACGGCCTTGCGCAGGCCTATCTCTCGTGTCCGCTCGGAGACGGCCACGAGCATGATATTCATTATGCCGATACCGCCGACAACAAGCGAAAGGGCGGCAATGGCCGCCAAGAAATACCTCAAAGCATTGGTTATGGTCTTGAGAAGATCCAAAGCCTCGGCTGCATTAAGCACGGTAAAATCATCACTATCGCCGCTGGAGTCGTTGATGCCGTGACGTTCGCGCAGGAGCTGCGTGACGTCTTCGATCGTGCTATCGATATTGTTCTGGTCGTCCAGTTTGACCCTGATCAAGCCCAGATTATCGACGCCTGCAACCAGCTTCTGCATCGTCAAGATCGGTATGAACACCTGGTCGTCGTAATTCTGGAAGGCGACGGTTCCCCGCTCTTTCATGACGCCGATAACTTCAAAGCTTTTCTTATTGATCTTGATGCGCTGGCCGACGGCGTTCGATTCGGCGAAGAGCTCATTTTTAACAGTGCTTCCCAAAACGACATAACGCGAGAGGTTTCGCTCTTCGTCCTCGGTAAAAAACCGCCCCTCGGCCACTTCGCCGTTTTCCGTTTGGAGATAACCGACGGTCGAGCCGGATAGGTTGGTCTCATAAGTGTTGGCATTCCAGGAGAGGGTGCCATAACCCTTGGTGTAAGCCACATTGCTGATGATGTGCGGAAAACGCGACTTGTCGAGCATGGCGCGAGCATCGTCATAAGTCAGGGTGGTGATAGTGATGCCAAGAACCGAGGCTGGCGGCTGATTCTTGTCCGATTTGCCGGGCAAGACGCCTATCAAATTGGAGCCTAGGCTTTTGATTTGTGAGAGTATCAAGCTTTGAGCTCCGGCGCCGACCGACATGATGACTATGACCGCGCCGACACCGATGATGATTCCGAGCATAGTCAAAAGACTCCGTCCTTTGTTGGCACGGAGTGCTGATAGCGAAGTCTTAACTGCCTGTATAGCCGAATGAATCATGGATTTGTGGATTGTTAGCGATCTATGCCAGCGACAAGAACTACTTCAGCAATTCGCCGTCTTGAGCGAAACGCCGGTTCAGGACCGGCTCGTCGCTGGTAATCTGGCCATCCATTATCTTGATGATGCGCTTGGCATGTTCCGAAGTGTAGGTTTCATGAGTGACCAATATGATGGTGTTCCCCGCGTCGTTAAGCCGCTGCAATATGGCCATGATCTGGACGCCGGATTTGGAATCAAGGTTGCCGGTGGGTTCGTCAGCGAAGATGACTGAAGGGCCGTTGACCAGCGCGCGGGCGATGGCGACGCGCTGTTTCTCGCCTCCGGAGATCTGATTGGTGAAATAATTCAGGCGGTGGCCGAGGCCTACGCTCTTGAGGGTCTCGCTAGCCTTCTTTTCGATATCCTCCTTGTCCGATGAATAGATCAGGGGCAATTTGACATTATCGAGCACGGTCGTACGCGGCAACAGGTTGAATGCCTGGAAAACGAAGCCGACCTGGCGGTTGCGCATTGCGGCCAGTTCATCATCAGCCAATTCGGTCGTGTTCCGCCCGTTAAAAAAATACGTGCCGTTGGTGGGCCGGTCCAAGAAGCCTAAAATATGCATCAGGGTGGATTTGCCGGAACCGGACGGTCCCATGATCGAGACGAATTCCCCCTTGTCAATGGTGAAATTGAGGCCTCTGATCACTGGTGTGACCACCTCGCCGCTAACGTAATCTTTTTGCAGATTTTTGATTTCGATCAGCATTATTTTTTTTCGCTTTCGACTATTGCCGCAATGATGAAAGCCGTGACGACCGCCAAAGCGATGAAAATTATTATCATACTCATGTTATTGGTTAACTGCGGGGGCGTTCTTGATCGATGTGATCGCCAAGTCACCCGGCTTCAGTCCGGAAATGATTTCGGTCAGTCCTTCATCACCGCGCAGACCGACAGTGACCGGAGTCTCGACGAACTGGTTGTTGACGAGCAGACGGACTACCTTCTGGCTATTTCCTTTGTCTATCACCGCCCGGCTGGGCACGATCAGAACCTGGTCCTTGATAGCGGTGGTGATGCTGACATTGGCCGTCATGCCTGGGCGGATTAGCCGCAAGGGGCTGCTGGTCGAAGTACTAGGGGCTACTGGTGTCGTGGATGCGCTGGAAGTGCCGGCAGTAGAGCCGAGAGGATCGCCAGCAGCATCGAGGGAGCGGAGATTGCTCACGGTGCACTTGTAGTATACGACTTCCTGGATGACCGTCTGGGCCGGCTCGATGAAAGTGACGTCGGCGGCGAACTTAGCGGCCTCGCCCAAGGCATCGAAGGTGACGCTGGCAGGGTTGCCCTGCTTCACTTTAACTATGTCAGCCTCTGAGATATCTAGTTCGATTTCAAAATTGTCATGGCTCAGGATTGCCATAACCGGCTTAGCAGCGCCGGGCTCTTCTCCGATTTCGTAGTTGACCTGGGTGATTTCGCCATCGATCGGCGACTTGATGATGCTATTGTTGGCCTGGTTGATCAAGGCATCGAGATTGGCCTTGGCCTGGGCGACCTGGGCTTCGAAGAGCTTGAAATCTTCCGGCCTGGCGGGTGCTACCGTTTTGTTATACTGGGCCTGTGCCAGCTTGTAGGAAGTCAGGGTCGCATCGACTTGCGATTTGGCGTTAGCATTCTGTTGGTCGCCGGAAAGCCGTGCGTTGGTCAAGGCATTGCGTGCGTTGGTCAAGGCATTGTTGAAAGCGGCCTGGGCCTGATCCAGACTGGACTGAGCCGAAGAAAGATTAGTGTTATAGGCTAATACTGTGTCAGAGAGATTCTGCTCAGCCGTGCTGATGCTGGAAATGCCGGCGTTGATCGCTGTGTTCTGAGCGCTGATGCTGGTTTTGAAAGCATCAAGCGAGGCTTGGGAAAATTTGGAGCTGGTGACCGACTTGGATAAGGCGGCGAAGGTGGCGTTGAGCACATCCAAGGTCTCATTCAAGAGACCAAGAACCGAGTTTGCCGCAGTCAGGGCATCATTGTTGGCCCCCGTCCGCTTGCCATCAGCCAAATCAGCTCGAGCTGGGGCAACTAAGATCAAAGCCGCATCATAGCTTGCCTTGGCTTTGATCAGCTGGCCGGCGTCCTGGATGCTCAGGGTGTCTTTGGCATTGTCATCGGTAAAAACGCGATTAGCAGCGTCCAGGGCAGCCTGGGCGGCGGCAATCTGATTCTCTGCCGAATTCAAGAGAGAAGTCCGGCGATTGGAGATAGTTTGGAGATAAGTCCGGTTCGTATTATCGAGATTGTTCTGAGCCGTCAGGATAGCCTGGCCATAAGTCGAAGCGGCCTTGTTGCTGGACTCTAGGTCAGATAAGTTCTTCTGGGCCTGTACGATAGCTTCGGCAGTCGATTTTTTGACCTTTTCATAGTTAGCTTGGGCGTTGACATAGGCTGTCTCGGCTTGCTTGACGCTTGAGAGGCTGATGGTGACGTCCTGAACGGTTGCGCCGTTGGCGATTTTTGCAAGATTGGCCTTGGCGACATCCAGATTCGCCTGAGCCTGTTTCTGCTGGATCAGGAGGTTGGAATAATCCAACTCGGCCAAGACTTGGTCCTTCTTGACCTTGTCGCCGATCTTGGCTCCGATCTTAGCGATCTTGCCGTTGGCCAAGAAATTCAATTTGATTTCAGTGGCAGTCTTGACTGTGCCAGTCTCATTGACGGTCTGGACGATTCGAGAAAGTTTGGCCTCAGCGGTCGTGTATTCGACCTTGTTTCCTTGCTTGTAGCTGTTGTAAAAGAAGCCACCGGCCGCAAGAATGACCCCAGCAATGACTAGGTAGCGTTTTTTGCCCTTAAGCGTCATATTTTTGCTTGTTTATAATGATTTTTTCTAATCGCCCGATCAACTCCTCCGCCGACATACTCGAACGGTCATAGTGGGTGCTAGCTCCGAGATTGAGAACGCGTTCACGCAAAGATAAGTCAGGAAGATCGGAATAAGCCACAATAAGGATGTCTTTAGTCTCGGGATGCGCCTTCAAATCTGAAATAAGACCATAGCCGGCTCGATTGCTGTCCAGGGTGGGGTCAATGACAATCATGTCCGGTTGTCGCACCCTGGCAAGGGTGATGACCGGCTCAGATACGGTAGACTCTCCGACAACGTCAGCCTCATGGCCCGCCAGTCTCATCTTGGCCAGCAAACCGCTGGTCATGACAATATTATCGTCTATGATTAGGAATTTTGCCATATGTTATATTTATATAATTATACCATTAACTAACCATTAAGACAAAACAAAATCACCCCTTCTAAGGGGTGATTTTTATGTGTAATCCGAAAGTGGTTAGGCAGCTGCTTTACCCAGGATGCGGAACATAGCGGTGCCGCAGGTCGGACATTTGCCCTTCATGGCGCGGCGCTTAACTTCGCCTTTGCCCTTCATCTCGACTTCTACGGCCTCAATCATCTCTCTCTTGGCCTTGCATTTTACGCAGTATGCTTCCATGTGTTTGCAATTTTGTGCCAACTCCTTGTTTGGCTCAAAACAAGTTAGTTATTAATATGCTACTATTGTAGCAAATTTAGCTTAAAAAATAAAGCCTAGGCCGAAAAAGCGGCCAATTCTTTCTCCAAACTCTCCGTCGGCTGGTAACCGACCAGCTCCTTTACCACCTCGCCGCCTTTGAATATTTTCAAGGCTGGAATACCCTGAATCTGATATTTTTCCGCTAAAGCTTGATGTTTTTCGTCATTGACATCGAGTTTGGCAATCTTTATCTTGCCCACAAATTTTTCCGCCACCTCATCCAAGACCGGGATCATCATGCGGCAAGGGCCGCACCACTCTGCCCAGAAATCAACCAAAACCGGCAGCTCTGATTTGATCACTTCCGTTTCGAAATTCTCATCCGTCAAAATGATTGGGTGTGACATAGTTATAGGTTAATTTATAAGTTATTCGACTAAAGGAGTTCCTCAAGAACGTCTTTAGCAACCTTGGAAGCCTTCTGATCGCTCTCGGCTTGGAAGACCTCCTTCAAAGCTTCGATTACGGCCAGCTGGTCGTCCGCCATTTCCAATGATTTTTCAGTCTCGCCGATGAAATTAAGGATATATTCCAGGCGAGCCTTGTCGGCCGCTGAAAGGGTCTGGGCAAATTCGACGAAATTATTCGGTTGTGTTTCTGGCTGTTCGATCGTCATACTTTTGAATTATTTTTTTAATGAGGAGCAGGCTTTCACGAACTCGACGAACAATGGGTGAGGGTCAAGCGGCCGTGAAATATATTCAGGATGGAACTGGGTGCCGATGAAGAAAGGGTGATCAGTGATTTCCACGGCCTCTACCAGCTTATTATCCGGCGAGGTGCCAGATACCTTGAGTCCGGCCTTTTCCAATTGCTCGCGGTAGGCATTATTATATTCGTAGCGGTGACGGTGGCGCTCAGAGATGATATTTTCTTCGCCGAACTTCTTGGCATAAGCCTTGGCTAGGTGCGTGCCCTTAACTAGTTTGCAGGGCCAGCCGCCCAGGCGAATCGTGCCGCCGTATTGTTTCTTGGCAATCAGTTCCTTCTGCTCCTCCATCAAATGGATGACCGGATGAGCCGTCTTGGGATTGACCTCTTCAGAGTTGGCGTCTTTGTATTTGAGAACGTTACGGGAAAATTCGATGACTGCCATCTGCATGCCGTAGCAAAGTCCGAAATATGGCACTTTTTTCTCGCGGCAGTATTGGATGGTCTTGATTTTGCCCTCGGCGCCTCGCGAACCCCAGCCCTGCGGGACGACGATGCCATGGTATTGCCTCAGGATACCGGTGCCCTTCTGCTCGACGTCTTCGGTATCGATCCAGTCGAGTTTCACTTTAACGCCGTTGGCCATGCCGCCGTGCTTCAGGGCCTCGATCACGGAAATGTAGGAATCGGAGAGATTAAAATCCCCAGTCTTGAAATATTTGCCGACCACGCCGATACGCACTTCTTTTTTGGCGTTCTTGTACTTTTCCAGCATGGCGCGCCAATCGACCAGGTCTTTGCCCTTGGTCTTCAAGCCGAGCTTCTTCAAGACGACATCGCCCAGGTTATCTTTTTCGAAATTGACCGGTATGTCGTAAATCGAATCGACGTCCGGCGCGCTGATGACGCATTCTTCGGAGACGTTGCAAAACATGGAAATCTTCTCCTTGCGCTTCTGATCCATCGGCACTTCGCTTCTAGCCACGATAATATCCGGTTGGATGCCTGCGCCGTTGACGGTGCGGACGGCGTGCTGGGTCGGCTTGGTCTTCATCTCGCCGACCTTGCCCGGGACCGGAACATAGCTGACCATCACGGTCATGACATCAAGCGGATTCTTGATCTTCAAAAGGCGGATGGCCTCCAAAAACAGGATATTCTCATACTCGCCGACCGTACCGCCAATCTCGATGATCATGATTTCAGCCTTGGCTTTCTCGGTGGCGATCTTGATGCGGTCGATGACCTCCAACGGGATATGCGGTACGACTTGGACGCAAGCGCCGCCGAACTCCAGATTGCGTTCGCGGTTGATGACCGAGAGGTAGACCCGTCCGGTGGTCATGTAGTTCTCGCGATAGATGTTCTTATTCAAAAAGCGCTCGTAGTTGCCGATGTCCTGGTCGGTCTCGTCGCCGTCCTCAGTCACGAAAACCTCGCCATGTTCGGTCGGGTTCATCGTCCCGGCATCGACATTGACATAAGGGTCGATCTTGATAGCGCTGACATTAAAGCCGCGGCCAATCAGGATGCGGCCGATCGAAGCGGCCGTTACGCCTTTGCCGACGCCCGACATCACGCCGCCAAGCACGAAGATGTACTTAGTTGGTTTTTTGGAGGTTTTTTCCGCCATGTATTTTAAAAAAGAATTATAATCTACTTCTTTTTCTTCTTGTCCTTGCGACCAGCCTTTTTCGGCGCTGCTGGCTTCTTGGATGCCGCCTGCGCCTTCTGCTTGGTCTCGACTTCGTTGCGCTTGGCAGTATTGTAAAGATCGGCCAAGCCGGCTGGAACCAAGTAGTTCACTGCGTAGCCTTGGGCAACCTCTTTGACTTCGTTCTTGCGACCGACATTCTTGATGTCCCTAAGTAAGATTACTTTCATTTTCGTTCTTTAGCTTATTAAACAAAATCCGCCTCTGATCAGGGCGTTCTTCGAAAATTGTATCACGCATCGCCTTAAGTGTCCATTTATCGGCCGGTATTCCACTGGTATCGTTGCTTGCTATTTCAGCTATTTTATACTATATTTATTTAAATTTCGCACATTTTTAAGCCTTTAAGGCAGAATATACCCTCGCAAAGGAGAAGAGACATGATCAGATTCCCGAACGGCAAAATCCTTCCCTCAGTGGTTCTTTCCACTATCGGCGGGCACTATGGCAGCGGCATGTTCCCTTACATTTTTGACGCCGGCTACAACCACCTCATGAGCAGCTTGCCCGAAACCAGAACCGCTATCCTGACCAAATCGGCCACTTATAACAAGCGTGTCGGCAACGTAGTGATGCACAAGCCCTGGACAGCCTACCAATACATCCGCCGAATCAAAGACCGAGGGATGGTCAATGCCTACGGCCTGACCAACCCAGGGATTAACGAGTGCGTCGAGGGCATCGGCAAGGCAATAGCGCGCGGCTATAACGCCATACCCAACTTCTACCCGGAGTTCGTCAAGAACGGCGTTGACCGGCTCGAAGAGGCAATCCGCGAAACTATCGTCGCTATCCGCTGCTTCAAATACAACCTCGGCGAAGCCTTTTGGGCGGTCGAACTCAATTTCAGCTGCCCCAACTCCGAGGAAGAGATTGCCAAAAACATGCAGCAAGTGCTCCAGTGCCTGGCAAAAGTCCGAGAGGAACTCCCCTTTGTAATTATCATCGCCAAGGTCAGCTGGATGCACCCGATCGAATTCTTCGAGGAAATCGCCACCAAAAAACTGGCCGACGCACTGCACTGCTTCAATACCATTCCTTACGAACTGGTCTTCGGCGCTGGTACGCGCTCACCGCTGAAGAACGGTCTGGGTGGCGTTTCCGGCGGCCCGATCCGTGAGCTCTGCTTCACCAAGAATCAGGAAGTGGCCAAGCGCGTTAATCTGCCCATCATCATGGGTGGCGGCGTCCCGGTCGAGCCTTTCGACGCGGCCAAGCCTTACTTTGATATCGGCGCTAGCGCTATTAGCGTCTGTACTGATGCGGCCTACCTGCCCTACGAAACTCTCGCCCTGATCAATCGCCATCTTTAGCCGGATTCCCCAGCACCTTCACCGGCCAGCTTCCCAGCTGGCCTTTTTTTATCCTTAAAAATAAAGCACCCCCGGAAGAATATTCCGGGGGCGGTTGAGGTTGACGATCGGCTTATCGCTGATCGTTGATTCATGGGACTGGTTGGCCCGAAGTGTTTACAGGTGGCTAGGTTGATGTGAGGCCGGAAAAATTGCTTCCGGGGGCGGAGTCTTGCCGGTAAAGCGTCGTGCGCCCGACAGTTACGTCAGGGCGGAATGCGTCCCGATTTCAGAGTCCAGCGCTGGAGCAGGTTGCACATTCCACAATCGGTGGTGCTCTGCTCGTGCCTGCCCATATCGCGGAGTCCGTATTCGGCGACACGTGTGAACTTCGTCCAGAGGGGTCTTCAGACCGGCATTTCACGGGCGTCGATGGAGCCAGGTCTCAAGCACGCGACGATAACGTCGCGAAAGACTCCTTGGTCGTCGGATGATGCGGTTGCCGGTTGAGCGAAACCTTTCTCATGAGCCAAGAGGGGCTCGGGTCTCGAGCACGCGACGATAGCGTCGCGGTCACCTCCTGGATGGTTGCCGTCGCCGTTGGGCCGGAGAGCTGCCAGGATAACGGGCGAGGCTCTGGTCTGGACCGGGATGGCGGCGTAGGTTGACGGAGCAACAGTGGGCCACTCGGCTGCGAGCACGACGGGTTGGATCGCCGTCAAGCTATGGACGTGCGCCACCGGATGGTGGTGCGCAAAGGCCGGCGGGGGAAGGCCGAAGGCGGCGGAAATGCCGAGGAAAAGAATGCCGAGAAAAACGGCAAAAGCTGAATGCTTCATGTTCCCTCCTGCGTCGGTAAAATAAGGCCCCTTCTTGTGTGGCTAAATCTGTTTCACCTCCTTTCATGGGGTGCTCTCAAAGCCGGGCCGTGGCTCGCGAGCGGTTGTTGAAAAAAGAGCGGAAAAACTGCCAATGTAAAAAGTATAGCCAATATTAGGTAACTGGTCAATATTGCCCAGCCCAAGACACTCTTGACAGTATCTTCATAACTTGCTATAGTCACAGTCTGCTCATTTTTATGTTTTGACCAACGGTAAACCGCAACCACAACAGACGAAAAGGAGATAATTGATGCTGAAGAAAATCGTTACTGCCAATGATGCGAAGAATCTCAACCTGCTAACCCTTGCCGGCCTGGCTATCAAGGCTGACGGCACTATCGAAACCCTGACCCTCGACGCCAACAACCTGACCGACTCGGTCGCGATCGTTGCCGCGCCCAAAAACGCGACAATCATCACGGCCATCCACACCTGCCGCGACGGCGTGATGCTCAAGATCCAGGGGACGATGTCTCGCGATGTCAAACAGATCGCTTCCGACCTGATCGCGATGATGAGAAAGCAGAAGCTGGACGAAAGCCTGTTTCCCGGGTACGCATCTGCCAGTGACACCGACATCTACGTAGGCAACAACAAGCTGGACATGGTCCAAGCGCCCTCCTTGGTCGCCGACGCCACCCTGTATAACGACATGGTCTACTGTGTCAAGAAGCTCGACCAGAACCGGCTGTTCTCCATCCCCCTTGCCACCATGCGCACCGAGCGCAACTGGGTCTCCAAGGCAGTGCCCGCCGCTTCCTTTACCCACAAGATCACGGCCATCGGGCGGATCTCGGCCAAGAACGAAACTCTGGTAATCAGCCTCGCAAACACCAAAGCGGCCACTTTCTGCTTCAAGACCGGCAGCTACGAGACGGTTACCACGACTCAGGTCGGGCAGTATCTCGGCAACTTCAAGCTGTCCAGCACCATCGATCACGCTATCGACGTCTTCGTCGCCGGCGCCAAGATGATCTTCGCCCCCGCCGCTAACCCGGCTGCCGCGCAGATCTAAGCTGATTCCGCACCGTTGGTCACTTTCGCCTCCAAGCTTACCACTTGGAGGCATTTTTTTACCTAAATTCATCCAGGATTGACAAAAGGACAAATTTATGCTATCCTGATTTGTCCCTTAAAAATTGCCGCAAACCTTTCGGTGCTTGGCGCTTCAGGCGCCAGTCACTGGAAGGGTTTGCGGATATATACGCCAATCGGTTAGTCGACCGATAGTCCCCCTTCTTAAGCATAATAAACATATGTTTAAAGCAATGTCTGGGGCGCTATCGCTCCTCTTATCCATCTTGGTCTTACGCGCTACCCTTCCGGACGTGGCAACTCAAGTAATCGAACTGATTACTAAAATCCTGCTCCTTGCCAACGCCGCCTTGGATAGCCTGGCCTCTAGCCAGACCATCTGATTAAAAGGGTTCGATTTTCGAACCCTTTTTCCTGTTTTGACAAGAAGAGGCAAGATATAGTAAGATAGCAATGAACCACCTCGTGGTTTTTTCATTTCCAAACAAAAATATTCGGGGCTTGTCCCGAATATGCAATAGAATCATAGAAACATTCGGGGATCGTCTAATGGTAGGACAGCTGGTTTTGGTCCAGTCAATCGGGGTTCGAATCCCTGTCCCCGAGCAAATAATAAAATAGAGCACTTCACCAGATGTGCTCTATTTTATTATTTATTTTGGAGTGGGATTCGAACGGGCAGCAGCGAGCAAGATGTTGCTCACCAGAGCAACATCGCAGTCGAACGCCGCAGAAGTGATGGGAATCACTTCTGCGCTGCCCGGGGCAACGAACCGGTCTGCGACGGCGGACTGGTGAGGCGAAAATCCCTGTCCCCGAGCAATATAAAAGACGGAGCGTAAAGCTCCGTCTTTTATTATTATATTCAGTTGTCTATAGATTGCCGCTGGCTACGGAAATTGCCATCTCAGTCGCTGACTTATGGACGTTGATGCCCAATGGCCGCTCGGATAGCAGCTGGTCAAACGAGATGCTCAATGTCGTTTCCGAGAAGCCGTTTACCACGTTGCTTAACGGATATTTCACTGCGCCGAGGTTAGGACGGTTGCCGACGTGGATATGTGCCGGTTGGATTGAGTTCAACGGAGCACCAGAGAGCCGGATTTCGACTTTGGCCTTGCCGTTAACTTCTTTGATCTCAGCATAGCCGCTCTGTCCAGAGCTGCTGTCAGCTAACAAGGAGACGATTAACTTTCTCTGCCCCACGTTTCCAACTAACATCCTGACACGGTTGAGATTGTCATCCGTAATGCCCAAGCCCAAACCGCGCATGACTTTGAAAGCGTCGGCTGGACGGCCAAGGAAATGGCGCTTAAGAGTCAATGGATTGATGTACCAGGCTTCACCGCTTCCCTCTACCTGCAAGACGATGCGTCCAGCCAGGCGTCTAGCGATGGTGCCGCTTTGGCGGTTCTCGTCACTGCGGGCAATCTGTGCCAGATTGTCATCCGTGATGCCCAGGGCGTGTTCGCGCATGACTTTGAAAGCGTCATCCGGACGTCCCAAAAAGACTCTTGATTTGGTCACTGGATCGACATACCAGGCCTCGCCCCTGGATTGTACCTGCAAGACGATCCGGCCTGACAGATTGTTTTCCAATGCGGCATTGCGATTGCCGCCATGAGGCTTGAGGAAAGTGACTCCATGCTCAGTCTCGACTTCCATGCCTTCCGATCCAAGACCCAGTGTCCTGGCAGCATCGCCGCCAGAAACGCCATGAGGCTTGAGGAAAGTGACTCCATGCTCAGTCTCGACTTCCATGCCGCTGTTAGAATCATCTGAGCTGCTGCTCGATGATGAGCGGCCAGAGTCGCTAGAATCATCCGATCCGCTCGAACTGGATGAACCACTAGAACTAGAATCATCCGATCCGCTGCCGGAGTCAGAACTTCCCGATCCGCTATTGCCTCCGGACTCACCCTCCCTTGCCTGGACAAAGACAGGGTTTAGACCGACGAGTAGCGCCATGATTAGCGCTAAAATTATTCTCTTTCTCATACAATTGTATTATTGTTTTAAAATTATATCTTAAATATAGGTTCGGCTGATTAAGACAAGATTAAGAATCTTAACCATAATTTAATCTTTTAATATTAGATTAAATTATGGAAACAAAGAAACAAATATATGTTCCGAAAACTGATATACAATGAATCAATATACACCTCGGCAGCAGCTTTACTGCTATCGATCGGCCTCCTGCTTCTTCTTGGTAATCGTGAATGGTGGCCGCCGTTCTATTCCCCGCGATTTTTTGGCAGCGCCTTTATCCTTTCTTCCTTAGTTATCTGGATATCGAAATCTGTCTTTCGCTCCGAAGATGGGTGCCGTATGAACTCTGCCTATTTTCTAAGGTTCGTAATCATGCTTTCTCTAATCATAAATGCCGCTGGTGAACTTTATTTCTACCAGCTCTACCGCTTCGGCTTCCAATTCGACAAGTTCGCCCACTTGGCCAACTCGCTCTTGTTCATCCTTGCCCTCGCCTCGTATGGCCGCACTCGGTACGGCCTTGTTCCGATGAAATCATTGAAAATATCAGTCGTAATCGTGATAATTTGCGGGCTTGGCTGGGAAGTGGGCGAGTTCGCTTCTGACAAGTTTTTTCAAACTAAGGAGTTCGGCATTTATGGACAACTCAAAGCGATCGATACGATATTCGATATCATATACGACTTCTTGGGAATTACCCTGGCCGCCATTATGGAAAAATCCTTCCGTTTCAGGCTCAGGTCCGAAGTCGCCCTTTGCGAAGGGTCGCCGCCAGCTTAACAAGCACTCAAGGTTTTTCGTTCTGAATAAAAAAGCCCCTCCTGAAAAGAAGGGGCTGTTAGGATGTGCGGCTAAGCGGAATGACCATTGTTACGATTATGATTACTTGGTCCAGGCATCGCCCCGTTCCCTGCACTTGCTGAAAAGCAGCGGTTGCAGAGAGAAGATGTCTTCGAATCGGTCATGGTGTCTGTTGAACTGGTGGAATGAGTCTCCAGCCAAAGTCTCCGGGTCGATCGACTCGCCTTTGTGGATCCCGCTAAGGATCTTGATGATCTCATCGATTGATAATGAACTCAGGTCTTTTGACTCCTGCTCTTGTCCGGGCTGATTTTCGACAGACGGGTGGCTGTGCCCGCAAAGACTGTTGACGTTTTCCAGCACTCTTTTCAATTCATCATTTGCCGACATAAATCCTCCACTTGTTCTGAAGTCCCAGGGCTATACCGAAAATGAGGTTGAGCATGCCGATCAGAATGAACGGAATGCCGATGACGCCGAAACAGATGGCAAGAACGAAAACAACTGCGTTTCCGGGATCAGACTTGAAATATTCCGGAAGCCATCGAGCCTCGCATGATAGCGCCGCACCGATGATAATGGACCATCCCAAGACTGAGGTCAGCAATGACCTCAAGAGATCCTGCCAATCCGAGGAAAAATCCAAATCGGTCTGAGGCCACTCAAGACGTTCGAAAAATGATACGACAAGCAATATGATTTTCTTCATCACGCATCTCCTTTGCTGATAGAGTAAAAGATCAAATGGTCTTCAAAGTAACATTTTTATCTTGTTTTGTCAATATTTACCCCTGCCAGATTGACAATATAAGCATTTACATGCTAATTTTAGGTAAAATAGGCTCATTTTTTAACCCATGTCCAGGAGGTTGACCATGACAGACCAGCCGATCAAGTACCGAGTCGAAATCAAGACCAGAAAAGGAAGCAAGAATGGCAGCAAGAAAGTCGGCAAAATCATAGGCCTGATCAGTGGCAAGGAGGAAGAAATCCGGGTCGAAAACGGCTCGACCTTTACTGAGGTCACTCGCAAGCTGCGCCAATCCGGCCTGATTCCGACAAGCCTGAAAATCAACAAGTCAGGCCGAACCGAATTCGTGCCCACCACCTTGATGGGAGGACGATAGTACTTTATTCATCGCTCAAGGAGCCGCATGATATGCTTCTGCAGCTGCTCGACCAGGAGCTGAAGAGGCTGACCGTCACGGACGCCTGATTCACAAAAGCCCCCCGATTTACGAGTCGGGGGATTTTTTTACGCTTAATCTTATATTCATATTTTTGCACTATATTTATAATAAAAATCAAGCCAAACATATGCAAAGATTAACTCCCGAAGAAAAGCGCGTTATAGTGGACCACGGCACCGAAGCCCCATTTTCAGGCCAATACGATGATTTCTATCGCGATGGCCTTTACGTGTGCCGAAACTGCGGCGCGGCGCTCTACGATTCTGGAAGCAAGTTCGATGCGCATTGCGGCTGGCCAGCGTTCGATGATGAGATTCCAGGTTCGGTCAAACGGACGCTGGACACTGATGGCCAATGCACCGAAATCTCCTGTTCCAGCTGCGGCGCACACTTGGGCCATGTCTTTTCGGGAGAACGGATGACAGCTAAGGACGCCCGCCATTGCGTCAATTCCCTGTCCATGTTTTTCATTCCTCGGAAGTTCGAAGAGCACGAAGAACGGTTCGCTGTTTTCGGCGGCGGCTGCTTCTGGTGCACTGAGGCGATTTTCAAAAGTCTCAAAGGCGTCTCATGGGTCATTTCAGGCTATGCCGGCGGCGAAACTGCTAACCCGACATACGAGCAGGTTAGCGACGGCGGCTCCGGCCACGCCGAAACGGTCAAGGTCGCATTTGAACCCAATGAAATATCTTATGGCGATCTTTTGGATGTCTTCTTCGCCACTCATGATCCGACGACGAAGGACCGGCAAGGCCATGATGCGGGTACGCAGTACCGTTCTATCATTCTCTACAAGACCTTGGAGCACCGTGACGAAGCGCTGGCCAAAATCAAGGAGTTGGACGCTTCTGGAATCTACTCTGATAAGATCGTCACTGAAGTCGTTCCGCTCTATCGGTTTTATGCGGCGGAGGATTACCACCAGGATTACTTTGCCAAGAACAAAGACCAGAATCCGTACTGCCAAGCCGTCATTAACCCTAAATTACTAAAACTCAGAGAGAAATACTCAGCACTCACCAAAAAATGACGCCTTGAATAATAAAAAAGGAGCATCACTTGGTGCGCTCCTGATTAAAATGAGCATTCCATGTCTGGCCGTTCGCTCATTGCTCAAAGCAAGGTGGCCAAGACGTGAAAATTCTAAGTCTGGAAAAGAAAGATAGATTCGCGCGTAGCTTAAGCATTCTGGCAAAGGAAATAATCGGCCACCCCGCGTTAATCAAGGCAAAGCCCTTCATCCAAGCGCTATCCGCTTGCGACATCAGCAAACCCCACGCGAATAAATTGACCATATGCATCCCGGAGCAGTCAAGGAATATAACTTCGCACTGCTTATCCTTGAACTCGTCACATAGCCTTACCAGGTCAACAAAGCCCAATTCGCCTCCAGCTACATTCCAATGGGCGTGGGTGACTCTGACGCCCTCAACTCCCCGACACAGCTGATCAAGAAGCTGGCTATTTATTGAAAACAATCCGATCATCATATTGGGCCTGACCCCTATTTCAATCATCTCCTTCATCTCTCCCTCCATTTTGCCGTTAGGCGGCTTGATAATGAACCGAGGTTACCTTATGACGGCAATGTTAAATAAATATTAAGCCGCTGTTTCCTCCTAGTCACAGATGTGTTAAAATGATAATAACTAATCCTACCCTATGGAAATAAGCATTTACCTCGCCATTCCCTTGCTGGGGGTCGCCTATTACTACTTGAACAAAGAGGGCCGCTCGCGCGCGGAGCGGCTACGCGGACGCAATCGCATCAAACTCATCAACCGGCTCGGCTTTTTCGATGAGCCGGAGCAAAGCAGCCAGGACGATTTTAAGATCTCAAAAAGCAGGGACCTTTAGAAACAAAAAAACACCCGGAGTAATCCGGGTGTTTTTTTATCGTAATTCTTATATGCGTGAGTATTTCCTGACCGCGATGAAGCTGGCCAGAAGATTGACCAAACTGGCAACGACGAACTGGGTACCGAAAATCATGATGAAATTAGCCTGGAAATAAGTGATGAGATTCAGCTTGTAGCCGTTGAAGAAATATTCCAAATAGGGCTGCATCAGGTTGAGCAAAGGATAGAAAAGCAGGAGTGTAAGCAACAGGCCGATGGCGGTATAGACTATGCTAGAAATCAGGAAAGGTGCGCGAATGAACCAATTCGAGGCCCCGACCAGGCGCATTACCCGGATTTCTTTTTGGTGGGTATAAATCGTCACCCGGATGGAATTATAAACGACCAAGATGGTGATCAGCACGAACAGCAAGCTGACCGCAACGCCGATTTGGTTTATCTTGTCAGTCACGACGTTGATTTTGTCGAGCATGGTCTTGGGATTGTCGAAGTTGCGGCTGTCGATAATGGGGCTGTCGATCTTATTAAGGTCAGTGATAAGGGCGTCGTACTGGTCGATGTCTTTCGGCTTGATGATAAGCGAAGCAGTCAAGGGATTGGTATTCAGTTCGCGCAGAGCCTGGAGGATATCAGGGTCGTTCTCATGCTCTTTCCTGAAGGTCTCGATTGCCTGACCCTTGGAGATATATTCGACTGAACGCACCTTGTCCAGGTTGCTGACTTGGCTTTTCAAGGCCAGGATTTCACCTTCCTGCGCTTGAGCCTTCAAGTCGAGCGTGACATCGATCTTCTCCTTCAGTGAGTTGATGGCTGATTGGGTGACCACTTGGACGGTCAAGAGGATATTGACCAAGGACAAGGCGAGGACCAAGATGATGATAGTTACCAATGACAGCCAGAAATTCCTGGCAATATCCTGGATGCTGAATTTGATAGCCCGAAAAAAGGCGATAATAGGCATATTATAAGATATATTTCCCGACTTCTTGATCGCTGACCACTAGGCCGTTCTCAATGGTGATGACGCGCCGCTTGAGGCGATTGACGATCTCGCGGTTGTGAGTGACCAATACGACGGTAGTGCCGAATTTATTGATACGCAAAAGCAACTCGATAATCTCATCGGCATTTATGGAGTCGAGATTGCCTGTCGGTTCATCGGCCAGAAGTATCTTCGGGCGATGAACTAGCGCGCGGGCGATAGCAGCGCGCTGCTGCTCGCCGCCGGAAACTTCATGTGGATAGCGGTCCATCTTGCCTTCAAGCCCGACGATCTTCAAGACCTGGGGCACGATAGCCCTGATCTTTTTCGGCGGCTGGCCGCAGACCTGCAGGGCGAAAGCGACATTCTCCTTCAAGGTCTTGGTCGGCAACAATTTGAAATCCTGGAAGATGACGCCGATCTGGCGGCGCAATGTCGGAATCGCGCTCTTGCTGATGTGGGTAATGTCCCAATCGCCGACGATGATCTTGCCTTCGTCGACGCGCTCCTCGCAGATCAAGGATTTGATCAATGTCGTCTTGCCTGAGCCCGACTGGCCGACGATCGAGACGAACTCGCCCGGCTTAATGAATAGGCTCACGCCGGCCAACGCTTTGACGTCCGGCTGATAAGTTTTTTTGACCTCCTCGAATTTGATCATGGGATTATTTGATGAGACTCAGGCCGTATCGGGCCAAAGACTCGGTTTCGCTGAAACTGGTCGAGCGATTCGGACTGCCTAGCGTCACGACGATTACGCTCTTGCCCCGGCGGTCATCCGCCCGCGTCAGGAGACAATAACCTGCTTCGTCCAGATATCCGGTCTTGCTGCCGCTGACGTTCAGGCGGGAGAAAGTGATAAGCTGGTTCGAATTCTTGATCGTGTGGGGTATTTTCTTGTTGAGAGTAGTGAATTTATAGCTCTTCACCTTGCTGGCCTCCTCGATTATCGGATGTGACAATGTCTTAGTGCTTATTATAGCATAATCCTCGGCAGAACTCACGTTTTCCGGTGAAAGGCCTGTCGGCTCGATAAAATGGGCACTTGAGGCGCCCCACTCATGGGCCACCTGGTTCATTCTTTTGATGAAATCATCGCGCTTCAGGCCGCTCACGCGGACGAGGCTCTCGACGGCGTTATTGGCTGACCCGACCAGAGCGGAATAGAACAGGTCTTTGATCGTCATGGTCTCACCATCGGAAACCTTGAGCCGCGCCACCTCCCATTTATTGGCGAACTTGTAATTATAATTCTCATCAGCGATGCTGTACGGAACGACGCGATTGAACGAAGGCTTGGTTTCAAGGAAAACGTATGCGCTGACAAGCTTAGTCAAGCTGGCAATCGGCATTGAGCTGGTGGGATTCTTACTCCAAAGCGTCTTGCCGGTCTTGGCATCGATGACCGTTCCAGCTTTGGTAGCGATGCGCATACTAGCCGGGTAGCCTTCAGCTGGCTGGCCGAGCCACTGCCCCGTCGGTGCGGCAATGGACAAAGGCTCGACGCGCACACGCGCCATGCCCTGCCCGGTCGGTGCGATGCGGCCGAAAGCGACCTTGTCCAGGTCGATCACCCGATCAGGGTGGCGGTCGCGGTCAGGGCCGAAGTCATTAACGACGACATCCACGAATTTCTTAGGGTTGTCCAGGTTGAATACCCTCAAGCGCGAGCCTTTAGGAAAGTCCGGTGATGCGGCGAAAAGGCCGCCCTTGTATTTATACCAACTGGCCTTGCCGACCGTTAAAAATCCCGGCACCTCGAAGACTGCGACTTTAGCATAAGGGAAAGGCAGTTTGGCCGTAACGGCCTTGCGTGACGACACTTCGGCGGATGGCAGCGGCTTCCAGGCATCTTTGCGCTTGTCATAGTAGAATAGCTGTTTGAGATTGTTGGTAGTCTTGATTCCTCCGATCTCTATCAGAAGCTGGCTTGACGTTGAAAATGCCTTGGGATTTTGGAAGTCTACCTGATAGACGCTGCTCAGGCGGTTGATCTGCCAAGGTTCGCTGGCCGGCGCTTCAAGCTCTGTCAGTACCGCAGCTGAATTGCCGATGAATGTTTTTTCAGTGGAGGCTACGGTGAGCTTGGCCAAACTCTTCTTGATTACCTCGCCAGCAGCAACCCTGAATGCAGTACTTGTGGCAACGGGGACGGCCAAAGTGGCGGCTGGGGTCGAAGTAGCGGAGACGGACGTCTCCTGGGCTGCTGCCACATTAACAAAAGCACTAGTTGTGAAAAAAACTAGTGATATTGCGCAGGATATGATTTTTTGACTATTTTTCTGTCTCACTTTATAATTATATCAATATTAATGACATTAGCCAACCCCGGAATAACCTTGAATCGCTTGTTTTTCGGGAACATTGGCTGATTTTTGTTTATTTGCGGGTGTAGTATAATGGTAATACATGACCTTCCCAAGGTCGAGTCGTGGGTTCGATTCCCATCACCCGCTCAGGACTCTTAAGCCGAGATAGCTCAGTTGGCAGAGCGACGCACTCGTAACGCGTAGGTCGTGGGTTCGATCCCCATTCTCGGCTCCAGCAAATAAAGCGACGCACTTCCGCCCGAGGCGGATAAACTCCACACGTAGACCATGGGTTCCCTGCCCGCCTTGGGCGGGGATCCCCATTCTCGGCTCAAACTTTAATGAAAAAACTGCCTCATTTCGTGGCAGTTTTTTCATATCTGCTTCGCTTTGAGTTTCGATGATTTGTAAATGTCGGGCCGATACGATTTCAGCTTGACTATTCTCGTCGCTATTCCAAGTTGTTCAAGCTTGCTTGCCAAGGTGTCCGTCAGATAAATCTGATCGTAACCAAGGCAGATGACATCAGGCCTAACCTTTTTGATTGCCAAATATTTGTCTCGCAAACTGCCTAGCACGGCTTCATCCACCAATCCGCTATCTCTGACCGCGGCCAAGCGGCTTAGCTCATCCTGAAGCGGCAGCGCCTTCTTGACTGCCAGGACCGTTCGGTCGCGAGCGATCACTGCGTAGAGCTTATCGCCGTAGCGCCGCGCCTGGCGCAAAAAGCTCCGATGGCCGGGGTGAAAAAGGTCGAACGTACCAAAAACCAGCACTTTGCGCATACGCTATTGCACGAAGTTGATCGCCCTGGCCTTGAGCAGACGTTCGTCAACGATATCCGAGAGGGTTTTCGGCTTTACCAATACATAGCTGGCTTCGATGGCCTCTCCGCTTGATCCGACCTTTTGCACGATATAGAAACCATCGGAAGAAACAATGATGCTGCTCATGGCGCCGTCACTCAAGGAAGCGAACCCCGGACCGAATTTTTTCACCGCGTCATCAGGAGCGAACAGCTCTTTGGCTGACTTGGCGCCGTGCTTCGCGGCAGCGGTCTCGAAATTTATTCCAGTCGCTATTTCCTGCTTGATTTTGCGTATAGTACTGAAAGCGGCGGCGTTTATCTCCTTGTCGGACACTACAGCTTTGCCGAGCTCATTAAGCAGGGTTGCCGCACTGTCCGTGGGCGGCAACTGATAATATTTGGCCAGCTGCTCCAATATCTGCCACTCGACGCTCGCCGATGTGGCGATGTCAGCCAGACTATCCTCGGGAGCACCTTTGCCCTGAAGTCCCGCTTTCAGGTCGAGATATTGATAGAATTCGACGAAGCCATAAGAACTGACCAGGCCTGGCACCGGCACGACCCTGGCCACGGATCGGAAAAATGCCGAATTTGGTTTAAAGGTAAAGAAGTATAAACTGATCAATAAATAAAAGGCTAAAGAAATCATCATGAGAATCGCGAATAGTTCAGCCATCTGGAATAAGCCGGACTTCTTGGCAGTTTCATTTTTTATGTCCTCAAGCAGATCCACCCTAGGCGGGGTGGCGATTTTTGGTTCCGCGACGGCACGAGGCTGAATGATCTTAGGGCCTTTCTCTGTCGCAAGCGGCTTGTCATCGCGCATCGGCTTCTTGTTTTTCTTCGGCTGCTTCGTTATCGGCGCTTCAGGCTTAGCCAGCTTCTCCTTTTTGACGTCCTCCAAAAAATCCACCTCAAGCGGCGCCGGTTGGTTTTTCACTCCCAAGAATTGACTGATCGGCTCGACGTGCGGCGCTGCTGCAGTTGGCAGTTTGGCTGGCGCTGCAGCCGGGACGGGAGTGGTGTTAAGCACGGTCTTTTCCGTCTTGGGAAAATTTATGACTGATGCTGCCACCGGCTTGGCCGGAAGCACCACGGCCGGCTTGGCTGCCACTGATTTTTTCTTTTCCGACCGGCCGGTCTTCTGCTTTTCCAAGAACTCCAAAACTACCGCCCTTTTCTTGGCCAGCTGTTCCTCGCTATAATTGATGCCTCCTGGCAAGGATTTAGGCATAATGAATTAGTAGAAAAAATATTTATACCAGAGTCCGGGGTTCGATTCCTTAGCCGGTGTCTCATCGCGCAAGGACGGCTTGGATAGGAGTTCGGTGACTTTATTGCCGATAACCGCTCCTTTATCGTTGTTCCTGACCACCACAACTTGTTCGCCTGGTTTTTTCAGGTCCAGATTGAGCCTAGCCTGCTCTTCAGCGAATTCCTTGGAATCAAGATAGGCGATCGAATCCAGCAGCTTGGATTTTTTTACCTCATTATCAGCGATTTCCTGCTGTAAGAGCTTGATTTCACCGCTGACCCCATGGCGTTGCTGGACATTCTTGGCCAAAGGTATGCTGATAAGAAAGATAAAAACGATCAGCAAAACCAAAAGAGTGTGCGGACTATTAAAAATCCGTCGCAACCAGAATTGTTTGTTTTGTTCGCGCATATTCAAGTAGTACAATGGAGTAATTATAACACAAAAACCCCGAAATAAAAAAACACCGCTTCACGCGGCGTTATTCTAGGAAAGTTAGCGCGATTTGGGCGTGACCCAAAAACCCATATACCTCCCGAACATAAGCCTGGTCTGCGCGGCCAAGCCAGGAATCGCCCCGAAGACGATAATGCTGATCGGCAGGATCAGCCACTGGAGCACCATCGACATGCTCTTGCCGAAACCGTAATGCTTCGGCCGCTTAGGCAGGAGCAGGGTCGACAAGATCGCCGATAAGACCAGGCCGAACATCGCCACGGTCATCAAGGTTCTGGTGACGGTCGGGAGATTGCCCGACAAAACAGTGGCATTGAAGCGATCACCGCCCAAAAGCATCGGCATCCATCCGATGACCGCGATAATCAAGGCGTTAGTCGCCCAAGAGTGAAAACCATAAAGCTGGACAAAAATCAGCTCCATGGTGCGGCCTTTGGGCATCTCTTTGTATTTCTTGATGAAGTTGAAAATCAGATATGGCGTATTCTCGACCCCCCAGCCCCAGCGGCGTTGCTGCTTGTACAGGCTGCGAGCGGTCTTGATGAAATTCTCATCCATCGTGGCGTCCATGGATACCGGGAAATATAACGGCTCAACCCGGTAATCGCCGCGGTAAAAGCAATAACTATGCCAAAAGATGCGGGAATCCTCGCTGACCATCTTGGTCGACCAGAAGCCGATGTCAACCAGAGTCCGCCAAGTCATCGAGTGCGACGAGTAGGTGGCGAGCTTCTCTTGCCTGATCTGCTGCATCATCTGCCAGAAAGTATTGGAAGATGCGGCGACGCGAGAAAAGAACGGCGCTTCCCAAATGTTGTTGAAATAGACCGGAATCGGCTGATAGCTGGCCCGATACTGATTCGGCACCGTCAAGAACTTGTGGGTCAGATTGGCGAAGTAACCAGGATAGACTACGGTGTCGATGTCCAACACGCTGACCACGATATGGTCGTAGTTCAAGGCAAGCTTGTCGATAATCTGCTCTTTGACTATCTTGCCAGCATACGCCTGATTGGCACCTTTGCCTTTGAGCTCGCCTTCGATATTGTCAGGATGGACCGTAATCAGGAAATGTCCGAAGTGATGGGCGAACTCTTGCTTGACCTGCTGCGCGCGAGCCTGCGCTTCGGCACCGCCCCGCTCTTCGGTGGCCAAGACCACGATCATGCGCTCGGTCGGATAACCGTCTTTGACCAGGGCGTTGAAGCTCGGTCGGATAACCTCGAGGCTTTCGTTGTATGTCGGCAGAATGACCAGGTGCCAAATCTCCTGCCAGGCTGGTCGGCCAAGCAAGGCCGGCTGCTCACGCAGGACATTATTCCAATCGATGACGATATTTTCTTTGAGCTTACGGTAACTGGCAATCAGATGGATACCCAAATACAGGACCAAAAGCAGCCAATAGACGTCGAAGGCTAGAAGAAAATAGGCTACCCAGACCGGCAAGAAATATGACAGGATTACCAAGCCGATCAAAGTGCCCCAAGACAAAAAACCTGGAAGCATCTCCAGTAAACGATAAAGCCTATAATCAGCGCCCTCTAAATCAGTCGCTTTGCCGATCTTCAAAAAATCAATCATGTGTTTTTAATACTCCTTTTTCTTAAATGCGATATTCCCTCCCCAATACAAAATATAAAGAAATATAGTAAAAATTAGCCAATTTGTAAAGCTTTTGGGGTCGTTCAGATAAATCAGGAAATTCCGGAATATTTCCCCCGGATATATGAAGAATTCCCAGCTATTCCAACGATGGACCAGGCCGAAAAGAAAGCCGAGAGCGACGACCGGGATCAGCAGCAGAAGCCAGAGTTCAGCCATGATCCGGCCATAGGTTTCGGAGATAAAACCCTTCATCTGGTTGAGCAAGAAGACGAAAGACCACCAACCGATAGCGGCGTAGGTGAAGAAAAAGAGGATCATCCAGGCATTTTTTTCGCAGACTTGGAAAGGCGAATCGATAGGGCAATAATTCAGAAGATGGCGTACATCGCTGACGATATAAATCGTATTCGGGATGAAAAGCAGCCAAACGAAAGCCAACGCAAAAAAGCCCAGCCTTGAAGCGAACGATGCCAGCCCGGTCTGGCGACCCAGTCTGATTATGACCAGGCCAATGAACCAAGGGATTATGACCAAAAAAAGATTCCAGAATATGGTGACCAGCTGGTAATCGTTCACCCTGATACGGTATAGCCAGTTATCGCTCTTGAAAAAGGAATCGACACTGGTCCAGGATTGGTGGATGTAGCGGTTGAACTCGATCATGACTGGTCTTGCTTATTTTCAGCTTCCGCTCTTGCCTTTTCGGCCTGGGCTTTCTCAAAAGCTTCCTTGATTGACATAGGCTTAGGAAAAGCCGGTGCGCCAGGGTCGGATTCGAGGCTGGCCAGCTCCGACAGCTTCTGCTGCTTGCGCAACGAAGATTCCTTATTCTTCTCTTCTTTCAATGACTGCAAGCATTCTTTGCAATAGATGGGCCGCAACCCGTCAGGAACGAAGGCAACCCTAGTCCGCTTGCCGCAACGGCTGCAGGTAGCCTCGTTGCGGGAGGCATCGTCCCCGCGCTCGGGACGCCTAGCGCTAGGAGGAGTCTCCCTGTCTCTGATTGGCTGTGGCGCGGAATAGGCTGCCGGTTCGGGGCGCCTAACCGGAGCGGGCGCAGCCGCCGGAGAGGTGGCTGGCGCCGTCGAGACATTGGCTGGCGCCGACTCTTCATCATCGCTCTCGTGCCAACGGCGGATCCTATCCTCGACGACTTCCCTTCTTTTGGCGTAGCGCTCGCGGGTCACCTGGATCACCTTGTCAAGATTTCCAGTCTTTTCGGCCTCGGTCAAAGGAGCCAGGCCGCGGGCCGAAAAAGGATTGGAGGTGATGCCGTCGATCATCAGCTTCAGATAAAATTCGTATTTCGGCAGGTTGACCAGATCCTCTTCGGTAAAAACCGGTTCGAATTCCTTGACCAGCTTTTCGGCGTCAGCAGCACCGATGCGGAAAACGACCATGGTGCCGATGTTTCCGAAAACCGCCGCCTCGACAACCTCGCCCAGCTGTTCGATATACTGATGGGCCATGATTAGGTTCAGATGGTATTTGCGGGCTTCGGACAAGATGTTGGTGAAAGAATCCGTGGTGAAGTTCTGGAATTCGTCGATATAAAGATAGAAGTCCTTGCGGTCGTGCTCCGGAATATCTACGCGGCTCATAGCCGCCAGCTGGATTTTGGTAATCATCATAGCGCCGAGCAAGGCTGAGTTGTCCTCGCCGATACGGCCCTTGGACAGGTTCATGATCAGTATTTTCTGACCATCCATGATCTCACGGATGTTGATCGACGACTTGACCTGGCCGACGATGTTGCGCATCAAAGAGCTGGAGAGAAATTGGCCGACCTTGTTTTGGATCGGCGACACGGCCTCCGAGGCGAACTTGTCGGCATAGCTGGCGAACTCGTTGACCCAGAACGAACGGACCACCGGATCCTGGATCTTGTCGATGACGTTCTTGCGGAATTTCTTATCCGCGAACATGCGGGTCACGGCCAACAAAGTCGAACTCGGGTAATCAAGAATCGCTAGGATGGAATTACGCAGGATGTACTCCAGACGCGGTCCCCAGGAATCAGCCCACAATTTCTGGAAAACGCCGATCAGGCCTGAGGCGACCAAGTGGCGCAAGTGCGGCTCGACTTGCTCGATCACGTTGAAAGCGATCGGATATTCGATATCCGCCGGATTGAAATAGATGACATCATTGATGCGGTCCGAGGGGATGAACTGCATTATTTTCTCGGCCAGATCGCCATGCGGGTCGACGACGGCCACGCCGCGGCCGGCGCGGATGTCCTCGACGATCATATTCTCCAAAATCGTCGATTTGCCCATGCCGGTCTTACCGATAAGGTACATGTGGCGGCGGCGATCGTCGGTCTTGATGCCGAACTTGCGTGCGGCATTGCGATAGGTCGTCTGGCCGAAGACTGTGATTTCGCTTATTTCGCTCATAGTGTTTATACGAATGGCAGGTTGATCGGCGGCTGGTCATCGTCTTCGACCTCCACCGATTTTTCCGGCTCGTTAGGTTCAAGGGTAAATATGTTTTCTTCCTTCAATTCTGCTCCTTCAGCTTCCCGCTCTTCAGCTTTGGGTGCCGCTGCTGCTTCTCGACCCATCACTTGGAATATCTCATCCGGCACGATCGTGCCGGTCGGCGGTTCGGATAGCGGCAAGGTGATCGGCGCCTCCGCTTTGCGGCCGGACGCCTTCTGCAAGAGCGGCGCCTTGACCACATGCTCGATCGGGAAATGCCACAAAGTGGCCAGTTCCTCGGAATTCATCACCCCGGCCGGAGCGCCATAGCCCGAGCGGCCCATGAAACGCTTGACGATGCGGTTTTTTCTAGCCAGAAGCCGCGAATCCTTGAACATGTACGCCGTCGAAGTAGCCGTCACTGCCATGTCCGGCTTAAGATTGTTCATGTCATTGTATGAAAACTGCTTGATGAAGCCGACGAAGCCGTTGACGACCTTGGGCTTGTTCATAACGTCCTTCTTGGCGATGTAGACCATGCGCATCTTGAACTTGAAGCCCATCTTGCTGATTTTTTCCTGGATACCCTCGACGGCCTTCTTCTGGGCCGGCTTCAGATCCATCATCTTCAAGGCATCATCCTTCTTGACCTCGGCCGCTCCTGGCTTCAGCGTGGTGCCGGCTCCGGCATCGACCCAGCCCAATGCCTCATCGATAATCTTGTTGGTAATCGACGGTTTGGATTTAGGCTTTTCCTTCATGATTTTCGATATCTCTTCCTCGCCCTTCTTGACCCATTCGAAGTCGGTCGGAGTGACCAGGATCTGATACCAGAGCTGTTCGCCTGAGTGCAAGCTGGAACAGAGATCCATCAGGGTGGCCATCGGATCGCGAAAATGCGTCTCAGGCGGTCCGTATTGGTGCTCGAAATCCTTGTAGGTCTTGATCGGATAGGTCCAATGTTTCACCTGGACGAACTCAGCGCCCCAGACATCGTATTCATTATCCGGGAAAACTGAAGGCATGCCGATCGTATAATCATTGATTTCAGTGATTTCCGCGTCGGGATATTGGGAATAGAAAGCTGTCTCGACCAGATGACGGAAGCCCTCGGGCGTGCGGACCACGAATTGGGTGTAGCCCTCGATGCTGACGATTTCGAAGCTGAAACCGAGCTGGTATTTGCCTTCCCAGAAAATATCTATCAGATTCAGGGTGCCGTGGGCGCCCGCCAGATAGGTAAAGAGGTTCTCAACTGCCTTAGGCGACTGCTCATTACCTCGAGGAACATCGATTGCCAGATAGATGAACTTCTGCTTGGCGGCGAATTGATTCTGGCGTTCATAGACCCAAACCTGCAGAATGCCCCAAAGGAAAGTCAGGGCGAATGGGATCCAGCCGAAAAGGATCATGAAACGCAAAAGCATCTCATCGGGCGGCAGGGCCAGAAAGTCGTAAATCGGTTGCAGATTCAATACGATGTCTCCATTCATATCCTTTGTTCTTTGTTTTTATTTTACCACGATTCCTCAATTGAGGCCAAATGAAAAGAGCGCCGATTCTGGCGCTCTTTTCAGGAAGTATCTTATGCTTGTTTCAAAATGTAACGGTTATCCACCTTATCGAAAATATTCTTATCCATCAGCGCCAGGATGATAGTAGCCTTCTTGACCAACCTCTGAGACAGGACCTTTTCGATGATCTCGTCGCGGGTCAGGCCTTCCGGGTTCTGGGCCAGGATTTCCTTGATCACATCAAGGACGGTCCCTTGCTTATAACCCCACTCCTTCAAGGAATAGAGGCCGCGGCCGACCAGGACGTACTTGTCATCAAGGATCAGCTCGTTATGGACAGTGGCAGCATTGGCTGGCTTGTCGTCGAAGTTGATCTGGTTAATCCTGGTGGTGATATCGACGAAATGCAACGGTTTGCCTTCGTTCTTCAATATGAGGTAAATCTTGTCATTGATGGTCTTAGGCTTGATTTCGCGCCAATCAGCGATGCCCCACTGGCCGAACTTGTTCTGCTCGATCTGCTTCGATGCCTGCAGCAAGGAATAGAGAGCCTTATTGGCGTTGACCACCTCGGCATTTTCCTGAAACAGGTCGCCGCCAAGGACATTGGAGATATCCAGATTATAGATAAGATTGAATTTGTCCTGATATTTCTGGAACGAATCGAGATCCTTGATGGTGCCGATCAGTTCGTCAGTAGCGAACAAACGCTTCGCCTCCTTGATTTTAAGCACTAAATCCTGGGCCAATTCCTCTAAATGATCCAAAGTTTGGTGTTTAAGCTTGAAGGCTTCCTTGAACTGCTTCGAGCTTTTGACTTCCTCGAAATGATCATGGAGCAGACGTGAGATCAGAAAATCGAGGTGATTCTTGTGCAGACCAGCCTCTTCAGGCTTGTTGCGGAACCCGCCAGCCGAAAAGTTGACGAGATTGTTGAGAAGGTATTCTTTTTCCATCAAGCCGCCATGCTCTTCCAAAAGCTGATTGATCGTGCGGCGCAGGCTGATGATGAACTCTTCCAAATTTTTCAAAGCACGGAGCTTTTTGACGCTGGAAGTCTCGATCTGGCGGATACGCTCGCGGGTCAGCTTGTGCACAGCACCGATGTTCTCCAAGGTTTCCTTTTCGCTGCCATGGAGACCGAAACGGCGGGACAGAACGTCGCGTTCGCGATCGTTAAGCTGGGAGAGAAGGTTCTCCGTAATCTCAATAGCATCCAACCGCGCCACTTGTTCGGCCTGGTTGTTGGTGAGAATCTGGTCGAGAATAGATTTTCCGTCGAGAGATGCGCTCTGGTTGGGATTATTTTCCATATTAGCTTAGAAAAATCGGACAAGCTCAATCTTTCTTCTTGTGATTATTTAAACAAAAAAGAAAACCAAAACATTTGACTAAATCGTCAGTTATTATTTTAGTTTTCATAATATAGCACATTATTTCACATTAGTCAATAGTAAAAACAGCCCCGAATAGTGGTGCTGTTTTTTACTAATATTAAAAGTTTTTTTAATTGAGATAGGTGATTTCTTCTTTGAGCTGCACTTCGAATTCCACACGCACTTTCTGCTTGATCAAGCTCATCAAAACGATCACATCTTCAGCCGTCGCCTTTCCCTGCTTATTGATAATGAAGTTGGCATGGAGGTCGCTGACCCGAGCGCCGCCGACTTCTTTACCTTTGAAGTGGAGTTTCTCGATCAGCCAGGCAGCAGGCAGGCCGCCTGGACCGGCACCGGAGATTTTGTTCTCTTTTTTAGCCTCCTCGATCAATTCCGGGTTATTAACCTCCGACAATGGGACATTTTTGAAGACGCTGCCGGCACTGAAGTATTTAGGCTGCTGCTCCGACCGCCGTTTGACCACATCCTCGATCTTCTGCCTTATCTGCTCCGCATCTCCGGCCGCCAACTGCAGCTTGCAGCTTAATATGACGATGCCCTTCTCCTTAAAAATGCTGCTGCGGTAGCTGAAACCGCACTCATCCTTGGTCAACTGGTATATCTTGTCTGTTTCCGGGTCAAAAGCGCTGACTTCCGTCACTAATGCTGCCATTTCTGAGCCGAAACAGGCGGCATTGCCCCGAACGGCCCCACCGACCGTTCCTGGGACGCCGACAGCCCACTCTAACCCGGAAAAGCTGTGACGCTGGGCGCTCAGGCAGGCCCTGGCTAAAGGCAGCCCGCCGCCGCACTCGATGATATTATTTTCCCGAAAAAGGTATTGAAAGTTATATTTTATGATCAAGCCATCGAACCCGTTATCGCTGATAAGCAGGTTACTGCCGCCTCCGAGCACGAAAAACTTCTCATTATTGGCTTTGGCCCAACGGATCGCCTCGACAATTTCCTCGGGCGAATCGGCCTGGACGAACAGTTTGGCCTGTCCGCCGATGCGGAAAGTGGTGAAAGGCGCTAGGGTGATATTTCGATCGATTTTTTCCTCGATATTCATTTTGCGCGATTATTAGGTAATAATAGATTAATTCTAGCTTAATCCGGCAAATTAATAAAGCTCTTCATCGGTGCCTTGACTTTTTCTTTAAAATATGCTAAGTTTAGGTGTTTCATCGGACATTGAAACTTCAACCCCAACCCCATCGGTAACGAGGGCGGCCTCCTTTTGTATTTGTAAAGAGGAGGCTAACGCTTCCTTACCACAAAAAGGAGAGACGCCATGTCTAAAACAACCTCGATTGTCCCGACGTTAAAGCAAGTCCCACTCTTCAACGGCCTATCCGAAGAAAAGCTGGAAGAGATTTCCAAACATTTCACCCTCATCAAGAAGGAGAAAAAGGTAGTGCTTTACATCGAAGGCGACAACCCTGATTGTCTCACTTTCCTCACCTGCGGCTCAGTCAAAGCCACCTCCTATCCCGTCGATGGCGAAGTGAAAAGACTGATTAACGTCATCTACCTGCCCGGCGACTTTTTCGCCGAATCAAGCCTTGAAGGCAAGCCGCTGCCGTTCGATCTGGAAACCAGAGAATACTCGATCATGCTCAGGATCAAAACCGCCGACTTCAGGCAGATCTTGGAAAGCAATCTCGACCTCTTCTGGAAATTCCTGCAGCAGCAGGCCACGGAAAAGCTGGAGCTTAACCGCAAGCTGGGAATTCTCAGCCAAGCCGATGCCAAAGAACGCATCATCCAGTTCCTGGTCTACTTCTACAAGCAGCTCCCGACTTACCTCCCTATCAACCTGACGCACGAGGAAATCGGCGAACTCTGCGGCATGGCTCGCGAAACCGTCACCAGGGTACTTGGGGCATTGAAAAAAACCGGCCAGATCAAATTCGACGGCCGGAGAATTATCCCATGCGTTTAAGAAAAACCATGGCGACTTCAGGAGGGCGATACCATATCGCCCTCTTTTTTTATTTTCCCACCAATTTCTCGCCGACACGGAAGACGTCGCCGGCCCCCATCAAGAGGACGACATCGCCTTTCTTGACGGTCTGGCGCAGATACTGCTCGGCATCTTCCAATCTCGGCTGATGCACGACCGCCTTGGGCTGCTCGGGCAGATCCTTGATCTTGGCTATGAGGTCGAGACTCGACACACCACCCTGTTCTTCGCGGGCGCTGCCGTAGATATCCAGGACCACCAGCTCGTCTACTGGCGCGAAGCTGGCGGCAAATTCGTCAATCAGGGCCTTGGTCCTAGTAAAAGTATGCGGATGAAAGACGACGACCAAACGCTCCTTGGGATAAAGCTGGCGGATACCATCGAGGGCGGCCTTTACTTTGGCCGGATGGTGCGCATAATCATCCACGATCGGGACGCCGCGATACTCCCCCATCAATTCCATGCGTCGGCTGGTGCTGGTGAATTCGCCGATGTAGCGGCGGATGTCCAGAAGCGGCACCTCCAGCTCGATGGCGGCAGCGATGACCGCCAAGGCGTTGCTGATGTTGTGGCGGCCAGCCAAAGAGATTCTGAAATCACCCAGCTCCGAAGCGGCTTCGGCGTGATCATGGTTATGGGACGGATCGGCGAAAGTCGGATCATCTTCGCGTGCCGCCATACGGACTTTGAAATATTGCCGGCCGCCGGCCGAGCGAATGTCGTAGGCGACATAGTCGGCTGGCTGATCGATGGCGTAGCCGATAACCCGGCCGTGGCAATTGACACGAGCTGTCCGGCGGATGAAGTCGTCATCGAAATTAGCCACCAGAAAGCCCTTGCGCGGAATCTTCTGGATGAAGTCAAGAAAGACTCGCTGATATGATTCCAATGTCGGAAAATAATCGGGATGATCGTAATCGATATTGTTCAAAAGCACCGCCTTGGGCTGGAAGTATTGAAGCTTGTTCTGGTATTCATCGGCTTCGATCAGCATGAGATCGGAACGGCTGACCAAGCTGGCGCCGTTGAATTGCGGCACATTAGCTCCGACTAATACGTTCGGCTCAAAGCCGCTCCGATTAAGGAGATACCCCAGCCAGGCTGTGGTCGTGGTCTTGCCGGCCGAACCGGCCACTGCGATGCCGTATTTCTGGTTGAAAATTTCTCCAAGTGCCACTGCGTACGGAATCGATCTCGTCTTGCCGATGACCGCCTTGGCCAATTCGGGGTTGGTCTTGCTATTGTAAGCTGTCGAATAGATGATCAGGTCAGCATCCGCCGGCACGTTCGCTTCGCTGAAGCCTTCATGCACCCGGATGCCCAGACGCCCTAAAATGGCGTCTGTCATGAACGTCTCCTTGACGTCGCTGCCAGAAACCTCGATTCCCTGCTCAGCCAAAAACTGAGCGAGCATCGTCATGCCGACGCCCTTGATCCCGATCAGGTATGCTTTTTTGATTCTTGCCAGATCCATATATCGGATTAAGTCCTTATTGCCAGCGACTTGACCGCTTTGGCGAACGTTTCGTTAGCGTCCCTCTTGGCTAAGCGGCTGATGTTGCCGCCAAGCTCCTGGAGCAGGTCTTGGTCGTTGATCGATTCTTTGATTATGGTCGCTAGGAGCTCCGGCGTCAACTGCCGCTGGTCCAGGACGGCTCCGGCGTGAGCGTCGCGGAAAAATTCCGCATTATCCTCCTGGTGAGTGCCTGGCATCGGCACGATCAGAGCCGGCTTGCCAAGATAGGCTAATTCGGAAAGGGTCCCGATTCCGGCACGGGTCAGGACCAGATCAGCCGAAGCACAGGCCTCGGCCATTTCCTTCTCGTTAAGGAACGGTACGGAGCGGTAGTGCTTGCGCGCCGCGGTCGTGGCGGTATTCTTGTTCGGTCCCGTGACGTGCAGCACTTGGCAGAACTCCGCTAGCAACGGGGCCGACTCCTCGATCAAGACATTCAAGGCTTCCGCTCCGGTACCGCCGCCCAAGACCAAGAGTGAAGGCAGTCCGGACTTCGCCGGTACCTTTGACGGAGCATTCTTGCCCGCAGAGATGAATGATTGCCGAAGCGGATTGCCGAACCATTGGGCCTTCTCCTTGAAGTCGGCAAGTGATTTCTCAAAAGTTACAGTAATGACTGCGGCAAAAGGCGACATCAGGCGATTGGCCAATCCTGGGCGCAGATCCTGCTGGTGCACGATGATCGGTATTTTCAAAAGGCTGCCTGCCCAGACGACCGGAACGCTGATATAGCTCCCGGCGGTGACGATCAGTCCTGGGCGCCACTTTTTCATGAAAAGAAACGACTCGACTAGGCCGAAAAGGATGAGCCAAGGGTCGACGACATTGTGCCACGACCAATAACGCCGCAGCTTGCCGTTACGGATCGGTTGGAAACCGATTCCGGCGCGCTTGACCATGGTCTCCTCGATGCCGCCGCGCCCGCCCAGCCAGATGAATTCGAACTCATCGCCCGACTTGCGCAAAGTCTCGGCGATAGCTAAAAGCGGACTGACTGAACCGCCCGTCCCACCGCCTGCAAGCAATATTTTATAATTATTCTTTGGCATAAAACTATCTGGCTTTGGTCTGGCGGCTGATATTCAGAAGTAGCCCCAGGGCAGCTAACCCGGCCATGATGGCCGTGCCGCCGCTTGAGATGAACGGCAGCGGCACGCCGGTCATCGGAATCAGATTGATCATCCCGCCGATATTAATGAAAGCCTGAAAGGTCAGCCAGCAGGCGATGCCGATGGCGATCACCCGCCCGAATTGGTCCGGCGCTTTCTTGGCAATGATGTAGCCGCGGTAGAAGAAGCCCAGGAAAAGCAGGATCAAGCCGACGGAAAAGACGAACCCGAGCTCTTCGCCGATGACCGGGAAAATAGCGTCACCCGAAACTTCAGGCAGATACATCAGCTTCTGGCGGCTAGCACCGAAGCCGCGGCCGAATAAACCGCCGGAACCGACGGCGATCAGCGACTGATTGAGCTGATAGCAGGAGGCTTGCGAATCGCTTTCCGGGTTGAGATAGCACTGGATGCGGTCGGCCTGATAGTCTGATGACTTGACCATCAACACCACGGCCAAGATCCCAATAGCGACCAGGGCGACAATATGGCTGATCTTGCCGCCGCCGACGAACCAAGCCGCAAAAGAGGTGACGATGATTATGGATAGGGTGCCGAAATCCGGCTGCATCAGCATCAGGAAAGCGATGACGGCGAGAACCGCCAGAAAAGGACCGGTCCCTTGGGAAAAATCATCCATCTTCTTGCCGACCGATTCAAGCCAGGCCGCCAGGTAAATCAAGAAAAAAAGCTTGACGAATTCCGAGGGCTGCAAGGAAAAACCGAAAATATTGATCCAGCTATGGGCTTTGAAATTAGCTGAAGAGGCCAGCCCTGGTATGAAAACCAGGATCAGGAGAGCGATCGAAAACAACAGCAGATAGAAGGCATATTTCTGCCAGCGATGATAGTCGTTCTTGTAAAAAAAGAAAAAGAGACCGATGCCGATGACCAGGGCGTAAATCTGATGCTTGATGAAATAATAGCCGTCGTTATAGCGGGAGTAGGCCAAGGTGCCTGAAGCGCTGGTCAGCATGATCAGCCCGAAAAGGATGATTGCCGAGGCGATGGCCAAGAGCGGCCAATCCGGCTCGCCCAAACGAGCGGCGGCGGCAGCGGTCTGCTTGATTTTTTGGACTACTTTGGCCATTGGTTTCAGATTAAGCTCTTGTCCAGCAACAGGACCACCAAGCCGATAGCGGCCGAGACTTGGGCGATGACCCAAAAACGCATGACGATCTTCGGCTCGGACCAGCCCAGCGCTTCGAAATGGTGGTGGATCGGCGAGGAAAGGAATATCTTCTTGCCTCCGCGGAGCTTCTTGGAGGTCATCTGGATGATGACCGACATCGATTCCATGACGAAGACGAAGCCGATTATCGGCAGGATCAAAGCGCTATTGGTCAGCATTGCGATTACGCCCAGCGTCACGCCGAGGCTCATTGCCCCGGTATCACCCATGAAAAAACGGGCAGGATTGATATTGAACCACAAGAAAGCTAGGAGGGCGCCGACGATGACGCCGCAGAAAGTGGCCAGGTCATAGCGCTGCTCCGCGAAAGCGATCACGCCATAGGCGGCGAAGCTGGTCATCAGCACGCCGCCAGCCAGACCATCGAGTCCATCCGTCTCGTTGACGGAAAAAGAAGTCGCTACGATGACGAAGACGAATATCAAGAGATAGGACCAGCCGAGCTGGACATCGCCGTAGAACGGCACATGGAAAGTATCCCAATCAAGCTTGAAATAGAACCACCAGGCTCCGACCAAGGCAATCAAGGCGTAAATCAGCAGCCGGTGCCAGATCTTGAGGCCGCCGCCGCCGAAAACCCCCCTGCCCCGGACATCGAGCCAATCATCGAACAGGCCGACCAAGGCCGTCGCTACCAAGGCGCCGAGCGGCAGCAAGGTCTCTTTGCGCGAAAGGAAATTCAGATTTTTGAACAAAGCGATATCCGTCAGCGTTGCCAGATAGTAAAGCGACAGCGCGATGATCAGGACAGTAACCCAGATCAAGATCCCGCCCATCGTCGGAGTACCGGCCTTGGCAGCATGAAGCTTCGAGAATATCGGCGTACTGCCGCTATTGCGGATCGATTTGCCCATCTTGTACTTGAACAAGAAGTGAGTCAAAAGCGGGGTCCAGGCGACGGCAAAAAGAAAGGCGACGGCAGTCAAGAAAAGTATCCTGATCAAATAAAAACTTTGCGGCTCCATAGTTTATCTTAAATTATAGAAATATAATGCTAGCTGCGCGACTAACAGCAGGAAGTTAGTCGCGGCGGCGGTGGCCAATAGGCAGTGGCTGATGAACCGGCTTTGACGGTCGGTGTTGGCGACCACAGAAAGGTTGACAAAAAGCACGAGCAAGCCGATCAGCGGAATAATGAAGAGTCTTGAGGTCTCACCGTAAAGATCGACGCCGAAATCGACGTTATAATGCAGGACCACCTGGTCAAGCTTGACCCGGTACTGCAGAAACGTCGTGATCGACCAGTTAAGGATATTCAAAATGACAATCAGTACCAAGTAGACTCTGATATAAAAAAAACTCCAAAGCGATTTTGCTATGGCTGTTATCTTGTTTTTTGCTTCTTGCGGAGATTGCCGCACCAAATGCCAATCGATTTTCATGCTCATTCTATAATATAAAATAGCACGAACAACAAAAAAAATAAATATCCCTGGATATTTAAAAATGTCATGACACTATTTGGGTGTAATAACAATTCATGGTATAATAAAACACATCTTATTAACAACTCTTGAACCCCATGCTTCAAGCCGAACAAATAAAGGAAATCCTGGCCTCGGCCAACATACTGCCGAAGGAAAATTTCGACAAAATAGCCAAAGAAGCCCAGGATATCGGCAAAAATCTCGAAGACTATCTGGCGGAAAAGAAAATAATCAGCACCAACGCCCTTTACGAAAAGGCTGCCAGCTTCCACGATCTGCCTTTCATAAACCTCAAGGAGCAGAATATCCGCAAGGACGTCCTTTTAACGGTGCCTGAAGCGATCGCCTCGACCCACGAGCTGATCGCCTTCGACAGCAACGCCAAGGAAATCTTCCTGGCAACGCTCGACCCGGCCGACCTTGAAATCTTTGAGTTTATCAAGAAGAAGACTGGCCTTGAGCCGCGAGTCCACCTCACCACCCCCGAAGGCATCCAATATGGCATCAAGCAGTATCACAAGAGCCTTAAAGCCGAATTCGACAGCCTTGAAGACGCCCCGATGTCCGAGGGCACCGGATCGGACGAAGACTTGAAGAAGCTGGCTACCAATCTTCCGGTTGTCCGCGTCGTCGATACTCTGCTCGAATATGCCATCTTCGAAGATGCCAGCGATATCCACATCGAGCCTGAAGAACGTGAGGTCAACGTCCGTTACCGCATCGACGGCATCTTGCGCCATGTCATGACCCTGCCCAAGAATATCCAATCCGGCATCACCGCCCGCATTAAGATATTGGCCAACCTTAAGGTCGACGAACACCGCCTGCCCCAGGACGGACGCTTCAAAATCAGCAATAAGGAATACAAGGTCTCTTTCCGCGTCTCGATACTTCCGACTTTCGACGGCGAAAAGATCGTTATGCGCCTTTTGCGCGAAAAAGCCCAGGTCCTGACACTGGAACAGCTCGGTTTCCAAGCCTCCGCCCTCGAGGCTATCAAGCGCAATATCGACAAGCCGCACGGTTTGATCCTAGTCACCGGTCCGACCGGATCAGGCAAATCCACAACACTGTACACAGTGCTCAACATCCTCAATACCCCTGAGGTCAATATTTCAACTATCGAAGACCCGATCGAATACCGCATGCCGCACGTCAACCAGTCGCAAGTGAATTCCAAGATCGGCTTCACCTTCGCCGCCGGCTTGCGCGCTTTCTTGCGCCAGGATCCGAACATCATCATGGTCGGCGAAATCCGCGACGAGGAGACGGCCGAAATCGCCATCCACGCCGCCATGACCGGTCATCTCGTGCTTTCCACTCTGCATACCAACGACGCCATCAATACCCTGCCCCGCCTTTCCGACATGGGCGTGCCATCCTTTCTTTTGGCCACCACCGCCAACGTCATCATCGCTCAGCGCTTGGTCCGCAAGATCTGCCCCAACTGCATACAGAGCTTCAGTCTCGACAAGAAAACCGTGGAAGATATGCGCAAGCATTTCGATATGGACGCGATAATCAAGACGATGATCCGAGAAAAGATAATCACCTCGAACAAAGGCCTTGAATCGCTGCTTTTTTACCGCGGCAAGGGCTGCAAGCAATGCAACGACACCGGCTATAAAGGACGCATGGGCATTTATGAAGTCTTGGACATCACGCCTCCGATATCCAACTTGATTCTCAAGAAAGCATCCGAGGTCGAAATCAAGCAGGAGGCGATCGATCAGAAGATGATCACCATCATCGAGGACGGTTTCATCAAAGCCAAGAATGGCATCACCACCATAGAAGAAATAATGCGCGTAACCAAAGAATAGTTAGCATAAGACAGGTCTTATGGTCGTAAACCTCAAATCAGACATTATCGCTCCGCAAGCGGCGGAACAACCGGTAGCGCAGTCGCTGATCGCCAAGATCAACAATGCGCTGATCAAGATGTCGCCTATTCCGGCTGACGAAAAGCTTTTTTTCGTCAGGAATCTTTGCGTCATGCTTAAGGCGGGCGTACCGTTGCTGTCCGCACTTCAGACCCTGTGCAAGCAAAGCGTCAACAAGCACTTCATCCAAGTCATCACCGATACTTCAAAAGCAGTCGAGAAAGGCAAAAGCTTCACCGAGGCGCTCAAGCTCAACCCCGATGTCTTCGGCGAGCTCTTTATCAACATGGTAGAGGCCGGCGAAGTCTCCGGCAAGCTCGAAAACGTGCTGGACCAGCTATATATCCAGATGAAGAAGCACCACGAGCTTATTTCCAAGATCAAGGGTGCCTTGACTTACCCGGCAGTCGTCCTTTTTGCCATGGGCGGCATCGGCATCTTCATGATGCTCGTGGTCGTTCCTCAGATCACTTCCATGCTTAAGGATTTCAACACCGAGCTGCCGCTGGCCACCAAGATCATTATCGGCGTCAGCGACTTCCTGGCCAAAAACACCACCCTGGCTTTAATCCTGATCGTCGCCGCTATCTATGTATTCATCCGCATATACAAGACCACGACCGGCCGCTACTACTTCGACCTCCTGATGATAAAGATGCCGATTTTTGGCAAGATCATCAAGAAGGTCAACCTCGCCAAGTTCGCCCGTACTGTCAGCTCGCTTCTGAAAACTGACATCATGATCATAAAATCATTCCAGATCACGGCTAATGTCTTGGGCAATATCCACTATCGGGCGGCCATTAACGATATCGGCGATAAGATTAAAAAAGGTACTCCGATCAACGAGGTGGTCGCCACCTACCCCAAACTTTTTCCACCGATCGTCACCCAAATGATCGCTATCGGCGAGCAGACCGGCGAACTGGACAGCATTTTGCAGGAATTAGCCGAGTTTTATGAAGAAGAGGTCGACACGATTATGGAAAGCCTGCCCTCGATCATTGAGCCTGTCTTGATCCTGGTTCTGGGCTCAGCTGTCGGTGTCATGGCCGTCGCCATCGTCATGCCGATGTATTCGATTACAACTTCTGTATAAATATGAGATTAGATTTCAAGAAACAATCAGGATTCACGATTATCGAGACCGTCATCTCCTTAGCCGTTTTGACCGTCATAACCATAAGCGTCTACGACCTGATCCTTCAGGCATTGAAAATATCTCAGGACAACAAGCTCCGGATGATCTCGATTTCCCTAGCCGACCAGAAACTGGAGCAGATCCGCAATCTTCCCTACACCGATGTCGGCACCCTGGCGGGCATAGTCACGGGAGTCGTACCAGACAACGAGACGGCCAGCACCAGTAACGGTACGTTTTATGTCAACACGCTAGTACTTTACCGCGATGACCCGTTCGACGGACTCCAACCGGCCGACACCCTGCCCACTGACTATAAAGAAATACGCATCCGCGTCCAATACAACGGCCCTTTCGGCTACAAGCGGGTCGAAACCTTCACTAAGATCGCGCCGAAAGCGATTGAGACCAGCGTCGGCGGTGGCACGCTGGAGGTTGAGGTGATAAACGCCAACGGCCAGCCGGTCAGCGATGCTGATGTCACGGTTAAGAACGCCAGTACTACGCCGCCAGTAAATTTTACCGCCCAAACAGACTCCAACGGTATGCTCCTGCTTTATGGCGCCAAACCATCAATCGAGAACTACGAGGTCATCGCCACCAAAGCAAACTATAGCCTCAGTTCCACGACCGCACGCACGGCCGCCAACCCTAATCCGACTCTTGTGAATCAAAGCGTTTTTGTCGACCAGAAAACCACAATTACATTGTCCATCGATCAATTAAGCACCCTGCATCTGCATACGGTACGCCAGCCGATGCAGACTAATTGGCGCGTCAACACCGACTCCGGCGATGAAAATCAGACCAATCCGCACATGGCCATTGATCCGAACGGCTTCATCTATATGGTTTGGCAAGATTTCCGTCAGGGTTCTGCCGGCAAAATTTATGCTCAAAAATACGACAATAACGGGCAGAAGCAATGGAGCGACGATGTTGTAATCAGCCCCGCCAACAACCAGATCCTTCCAGAAATCGCTGTCGATAATTCCGGCCATCTTTACATCTGCTGGAATGATGATTCCAACGGCAACCAGGACGTCTTCTTGGTCAAACGCGCTTCCAACGACGGGTCCGACCTTTGGAGCGGCTCAAAGCAGGTGCAGACAGATGCCGATAACAAGGATCAAATGAAATGCAAAATCGACCTTAGCAACGACTATTCCAGAGTCTATGTCACTTGGCAGGACGACCGCAACGGCGATGCCGATATCTTTATGCAAGCATTGGATGCAGTTACCCACGATGCGCTCTGGGATCCGGAAATACGCATCGATAGCACGACCGTAAGCGGCGGCACCAACCAGACCACCCCGATTTCCAGCGATGACAACTCGAATGATATCTTCGTTTTCTGGGCCGATGACCGCAACGCCAATCAGGATATTTACGCGCAGAAATATGACCCAGCCGGCACCAAGCTTTGGGGAGCCGACCTTCTGATAAACTCCGACGGCGGCTCGACCAACCAATATGCCCCGAGCGTCGCCGTCAGCTCAAGCACCTTTTATGTCTCTTGGACCGATGAGCGCAACAGCAACCTCGATGTCTATGCGCAAAGGGTCAGCGCTACCGGAACCAAACTCTGGGCAAGTGATCTGCTGGTCAATACTGATGGCGGCACCTCCGCCCAATACAGCCCCAGCGTCGCCATCGGCGCCGATGTCATCTACATCGCCTGGGGAGACGAGCGCAACGGCAACCAAGACATTTACGCTCAGAAGCTTCTAGCCAGCGGGACTGCCTTGTGGTCGCCTGATGTTCGCGTCAATATCAATCCCGGAAGCTCGGCCCAATTCAACCCCCGCATCGCCTACAATGTCGCCGACGGCAAACCGTATGCTGTCTGGCAAGACGACCGCGATGGCAATTTCGACATCTTTGCCACCAGCTTTGATGCCTGGGGCGCCTCTTCGACTCTGGCAAACATTCCAATATTGGTCACCGGAGCCAAAAGAATCGGCGAAAACCCCATTATCTATAAATACTCCCGCAACTTCGTTTCCGATGCCAACGGCTTGATAGACACTGGCAGCATCGAATGGGATAACTACACCCTCGCCATCGGACCCTCGACTACCTACGCGATCATCTTAACTCAGCCGGCTAGTCCGATCAGCCTCTCGCCAAATACCACACTCGATGTGAACATTTACCTTACCGGACCATGATACGTCTCGATTACAAAAACAACCGTGGATTGACGATTGTCGAACTGATGATTTCCATCAGCATTTTCATGGTTTTTATGATTGCCGCTTCTGAATTCATCATCCGCGGCTTGCAAAGCAACGTCTTCGGCTACGAACAGGAAGACGCCATTTCAAATGCGCGCCGCGCCGCCGGAGTCATGGTCGAAGAGTTGCGCCGCGCCGCCAATGGGGCAACTGGCGACTATCTTTTTGAAACCGTCGCTACTGGCACGATTGTTTTTTATGCCGACACCGACGATGATGGCCTGACTGAAAAGATTCGCTACTTTGCAGATGGTATCAACTTGAAAAAAGGTTCTATCGCTCCGACCGGGACCCCCTTGGTCTATAATCCGGCCGACGAGAAGATTTCGACTTTCGCCATCTACTTAAACAATCAGTCGATGTCGATTTTCAGCTATTTCGATACGAATAACGCCCAGATAGTCAACCCGACAGCGAACAAAACTAAGATCCGGCTCATCCGTACTACGTTAAAAATAAATGTAACCCCGGAGCGGGCTCCAGCTGATTATTTCTACAGTGCGGACATCCAAATCCGCAATCTAAAAGATAACCTATAGCATGAGACCAAAAATCCAGTCAGAACAAGGTATGGTCCTGGTCACCGTCATGGCCATGACCACGATATTCATAGTCATGGCCGGAGCCTTGACCGGAATCGCCCTGCTGCAAAAAAAGCTGAACAGCCAGCAAGTGGCTCGACATACGGCATTGCACGTGGCTGAGGCAGGCGTCAACTACTACCGCTGGCACCTGGCGCACGCCCAAAATGATTTTATGGACGGCACTGGCAGCGATCCCGGAGGCGGCGGCACGCCCTACGGCCCGTATACCCACACTTTCAATTCGCCAGGCAACGCCATGACTGGCACCTATGTCCTGGAAATCACTCCGCCACCGACCGGTTCGACGATCGTGAATATCCGTTCGACTGGCTGGGTCAATTCTAACCCTAATATAAAACGTACGATCGATGTCCGTTATGGCATACCGTCACTGGCCAAGTTTTCGTTTTTAACCAACTCTGATACCTGGTTCGGCCCTTCTGAAAGCGTGGTCGGAGAGATGCATGCCAACGGAGGAGTCAGGATGGATGGCACCAATGATGCCCTGATTACCTCCGCACGACAGACCTATACCTGCCCTTCCGGACAAGGTTGCGATACTCAGGCCACCTGCAACGCGCCCTGCACCTGGAATGCCGTCACCAAGTGTACCTGCCCGGGAATCTGGGGCGCCGGTTCAGGCTCTAGCCTGTGGACCTACCCTGTCACGACCGTCGACTTCAATAGCATCACCGCCGATCTTGGCGACCTCTTAGATTTGGCCGAAGACGATGGAGTCCATCTCAAAGTTAACGGCTCAAACAAAGGCTATCACATCATCTTCAAAAGCAACGGCCACTTTGATGCCAAGCTGATAAGTGCCCTGAACAATGGTATCCAGCAGCTCAATGATTCTTGGAGCTCCTGGGTCAATACCGCCGAGAGTATCAAGACTGAAGGCGCTGCCACTGATTATGCCATCCCCGCTAACGGCATAATCTTCATCGAGGATGGCGACGCCTATGTCGAAGGTACGGTCAACGGTCGGGTCACATTGGTGGCCGCGACCTTGCCCGACCAGGTTAACAAGCGCCGCAGCATCATAATAAACAGCAACACCACCTATTTTGCCCGTGATGGCAACCACATCCTCGGTCTGATCGCTCAAAAGGACGTCAAAATCCCCAAACACGCACCTACCGATTTGACCATTGATGGATTTTTATTAGCCCAATACGGAAGAGTCTTCAGAAACATGTACAATCCGGCCGGGGTGCGCAACAATATCGAAGTCTACGGCGGCATTTTAACCAACCAGACCTGGACCTGGACCTGGGTCAATGGCTCAGGACAGGTTACTGACGGCTATGCCAGCACGACCTCGATCTACGATCCTCTGGCAACTTTCTCACCTCCGCCATCATTTCCCACGACAGGCGAATACACCTCAATCTCTTGGGCTGAAGAGTAAAAATATGCTATAATTTAAATGTGGTTCCGCATCTAAATATTTTATGCTACTCAGCAATACTTCCGAATTTCCCATCGGCCTGGACATTTCCGATTTTTCCCTCAAGCTCGTCCAACTGAACAAGGCCGGTGAATCATTTTCCATCCAAGCAATAAGCAAGATCGACCTTCCGGCCGGCATTATTGACGACGGCGAAATAAAGAACCGCGACGAACTGGTTAAATACCTGAAAAATCTGATAGACACTCCTCGCTTCGGCAAGGTCTCTTCCCATGAAGTGACCGCTTGCCTGCCAGAAAACAAAACCTTCGTAAAACTTATCGAGATTGACAACGGCCCGAACGACTTGAGAGAAACGATCTTGGCCGAGATGGAAAAGCATATTCCCTTGCCTGTCGACGAAATATACTTCGACTGGCAGATCGTCAGCAAGGATCAGGGCAAGAATCTCGTCCTGCTTGGCGCAGCGCCGAAGCAGATTGTCGACGACTACTCCAACATCTTTGATGAGCTGGGGCTTTCAGTCTTTGCCCTCGAGATCGAGTCCAGTGCCATCTGCCGAGCCCTCCTACCGGAAGAAAATAGCCGAATCAAAAGCGACCAGACCAACAACTATGCCATACTCGACATCGGAGCCAAGCGGACTAGCATGATTTTTTACGCGCACAAGACCATCCTTTTTACGGTCAGCTTGCCGATTTCCGGAGAGGCGGTAACCAAGAACATCGCCGACAACCTGAAGATAGACCGCGACCAGGCCGAGCGCGCCAAGATAATCTGCGGGCTGGATGAGGAAAAGGCCGAAGGCGTCATCCGTGAGATACTCGCAAGCCAGATCGGCGAATTGGTCAAAAAAATAAAAGAGGTCCTAAGCTATTATGAAACGCACTTCCCTGGGCAAGGCGCGATCGGCAGCGTTTTTTTGTGCGGAGGCGGTTCGAATATCGAGAACATCGACAAGATATTGGCCGATTCGCTCGGTTTGCCGGTTTTGCTCGGTGATCCGCTATTGAACATCAAGGATGACCGCGAAAAAATAAACCACCTTTTTGCCGAGACTTACAGCCTTTCACTTGATGCTGGTAAAAATAACTCCGGCGACGACCTTACATATACCCAAAACTCGAGCCTAGCATTCGCCACCGCTATCGGCCTCGGGTTGCGCGGATTATTCATTGATGAATTATAGTCGGCATGATTACCCTTAACCTAATCTCTGAACAAAAGAAGAAAGAGATAAAAATCAAGCACCTGCATCTTCTCCTTAAGAAAATCGACTTGGTCGTGATTATTTTCGTCTGCCTTATCGCCATCCTCATCCTGGTCGCAAAAATCTTATTGCAAAACACTTTCAATACCACCATCGACCAGACCACCCTCATCACCAAGAATACCCAGGGCTCAGCATCCAAGGTCCGCGACATCAACAACAAGATCACCTCAGTCGACCAGGTACAGACCGATTTCATCGTCTGGACCAAACTGCTGGACCAGCTGGCAACCTCGACTCCGGATGATATCGTTTTCACTTCAGTCAAGGCCAGCTCAGACAAGAATATCCGCATAACCGGCGTAGCCAAAACCCGCGATGCCCTCATCGCCCTGAAAAATTCCTACGAAGACGTCGTCATGTTCGACAAATTCGATTTTCCCCTCTCCAACATGCTGCAAAAGGAAAATATCAATTTCGAGATAGTTACAAAATTCAAAGTTGAGTCGTTAAAGCCATGAATCTTTCTTCCGTAAAAAAACTTGGTCTCAAGGAAAAAATACTGTTGATCAACCTGGTCCTGATCGGGATTTCAGGCTCGTTGATTTATTTCCTGATCCTGCCGAATATCGACGACATCAACAGGATCAAGAAAGAAATCGACACGCAGCTGATCGATCTCGAAGTAAAATACCAGCGCGGGCAAAGCATCAAGAAGCTTAATGCCAACCTTAAGAAAATCGAGCCGGATATCGCCACGCTTGACCAAGTCTTCATCAAGGAAACCGAGCAAGTCAACTTCATCACCAGCTTGGAGGAGCTAGCGACCAAGCATAACCTTAAGCAGAAACTTGCTCTAGGCAAGGCCCAGAAATCCAAAAGCAGCTTCAAAAAAATACCGTTGCAAATTTCCTTAGAAGGCTCATACCGCACTCTCCTGGCATACCTCCATGACCTTGAAACCTTAGGCAGTTACGTTAATGTCAAATCCATTGATATTATCAGTACCTCAGCCACCAATGTCGATGAGAACGGCATGACGCGAAACAATATTTCAGCGAACTTGTCGGTCGAAACCTACTGGCAATAATGCTAAATCTATGAAACTGAAATACAAGATCCCATACAAAAAAATAATTTTTTACGCCTACATCCTGATAGCAATTTCGGGTATTTTAGCCACCGCCTATACCGTCAACTTCCTTTATACCAACTTTTACCAGACGCTAACTTCCTCCGTTAGCCTTTTGGACCTAAAAGGCAAGGTCGCAAACGACTCGATCAACGTCAAGCGTTTTGACCAGATTCTTGGACGCATCAAAGCCAAGAAAGAACTGCCCGAACCCGATCGTACCCACGACATTTTTGATTAGTCCATAACAAAAACGCCCCCCAGCTTGGGGGCGTTTTTGTTATGGACTATTTCAATGGTGACATGTCCCTGAATCGCTTGATTATCGGTGGCAGGACAGTGATCAGCTTCTTAACGTCGGCCGGTGCACTGTGTTTACCCAGGGTAAAACGGATCGAAGTGTGGGCAACTTCCACCTTAATTCCCATAGCTATAAGCACATGCGAGGCCTTCAAGCTATTCGAAGCACAGGCCGAGCCCGTAGAGACGGCAATACCCTCCAAATCAAGGGCGATAAGGGTCGTCTCGCCCTCCACGCCGGGAAATGAAAAATGCGCGTGGGCTGGCGTGGCATTCTGGCGATCGGTATTAAGTATGGCCCCAGGAATATTTTTCAAAAGCCCCTCTGCCAGCAAGTCACGCAGCTTATAAATCTTGCGGCTATGCTTTTCTTGGTTTTCCGGCGTCAGATTACGCAAGGCTCGCCCCAGGCCGACTATGCCGGCGGAGTTTATAGTACCGCTGCGGCGGTTATTCTCATGGTGGCCACCAAGCTGCTGGGCCAGAAGTGCAACCCTTTTGTTTACATAAAGCAGGCCCACTCCCTTGGGACCGTAAATCTTGTGTGCCGACAAGGAAAGAAGGTCGACATATAAGGCCTGGGTGTTGCAAGAAAAAAAGTTGGCCGCCTGAGTGGCGTCAGTATGGAAATAGATAGGTCGTGGCTTTTCCGCGCGGAGTTCCGGCTTAAGATTATTCCAATCCTTCAATCTTCGGTCATTGATTTTAGAAATCGACTTTCCTATGGCCTTGATCGGCTGGATACTTCCGACTTCGCTGTTGACATACATGATCGAAACCAAGGCTGTGTTTTCCTTGATAGAGGCTTCGATCTTTTTCAAGTTGACTACGCCGTTCTTGTCTACTGGAACATGGGTAACCTCGACACCTGAACGCTCCAATTCGGCGATCGGTTCAAGGACGGAGTCGTGTTCGACCACAGAAGTTATGATGTGCAGTTTCTTGCCCGGCTCTTTCTTGCGCAAGGCCGCAATGACGCCTTTCAGCGCCAAGTTATTGGCCTCGGTGGCCCCTGAGGTGAAGACGACTTCATCTGTGGCGCAGTTCAGGAAATTAGCCGCCTCGGTCCTGGCTTGGTCAACTCCCGCCATAGCTCGCTGGCCGAACTGATGCACTGAAGAAGGGTTGCCATAATTCTCAGAGAAATATGGCAACATGGCTTTAAGGACATCGGCATCGACCGGGGTTGTGGCGCTATGGTCAAAATATATGGCTTTTTCTTTTTTCATATCAGGCAGCTTCAACGCTTTTGACTTCAGGGATATTCTCGCGGATTGTCGCCTCGATTCCCTGCTTCAAGGTGATTTGCGACATCGGGCAATGCGCGCAGTGGCCAAGCAGGCGGACTTCGAGTTTGCCGGTAGCCTCATCAAAGTTGACGAATTCGACATCGCCGCCATCCATTTGCAAGGCTGGACGGATCTTTTCGAGTTGTTTCTCAATCTTAGCTTTCATATTTTTGCTATTTTGAATTATATTGTTTGATCGCTTCATGCAAAGCCTCGAGACCAAGCATGGAACAGTGGATTTTCGGCGCTGGAAGCCCTCCTAAATCCTTAACGACATCGTCCTTGGTTATGGCCAAGGCCTCATCGATTCCTTTGCCCTTGACCCTGTCAGTCAGGGCCGAGGAAACAGCGATTGCTGCGGCACAGCCCAAAGTTTCGAACTTAATATCCTTGATTACCGGTCCGGGCTTGGACTTGGTCCCCTTCGAATCTATCTTCAGATAGATCTTCATCACATCGCCGCAAGCGGCATTGCCCTTTTGGCCGACAGCATCAGCATTCTTTATCACGCCCTGATTGTGGGGGTTCTTGAAATGCTTGATCACTTGCTTGGTATATATCATATTGTCTTTTGATCGCTTATTAATAAATTATTACAGCAGTGCCTACCTCGGCCCACTTATAAAGCTTTTCCGCTGGACCGACGCCCAAACGGATGCAGCCATGAGACACAGGCTTGCCCAGATGATTCGCCCCTTCTTTGTAACCGTTGGGCCACTCTGGCAATTCATGGAAACCGACTCGTCCGCCGGAAATGCCCATCCAATAAGGCATCCAGAGGCCGTAACTTTTCGACCAGGCGCGGCGGTTCTTGTTGGCTATTTTAAAGGTGCCCTTCGGGGTCGGCATCGATGGGCGGCCGGTAGAAACGGTTGAGGTGCCGAGCCTGACACTACCCAGGAAGTACGCGAGCTCCTGTTTGGCCAGATTGACCTCGATCCTTTTGGCCAGCTTCTCGTTCGGCTTGGTCGGGTCAAAGCCGTTCTTGACTTCTTCGTTGTCTCCGAAGCCATCGCCGTCTGTGTCGACCGCTACCGGGTTGGAACGGAAATTAAGTTCCATTCGGTCGGATAAGCCGTCTTTATCGGCGTCACCATCCTCAAGCCTAAGCGCTTTTTTGCCATCATATGGCGAATAGCCGTTCTTGAGTTCATCGCCATCGGTAAAGCCGTCATTGTCCGTGTCTGCATTCTGCGGATCAGTGTGGTAAACCAGGATTTCATCCTGATCAGACACCTTGTCATGGTCGGAATCCAGAGACGAATCGGCTTGAACGGCCTTAAAACCGAACATAACAACTAAAATAGCGAATACCGCTAACTTCGAGAGTTTTTTGTGTTTGATATGTTTATGATAAAAGCTTATCTAGCGTCAGATCAGTCAATGCGTTCTTGAGCGCATCATTGGTTTTTTTGAAAACCAGATTCACTCCGCAATGGCAATCCGCACTACAATGAATTTTACCATTTTCAGCCAAACAATAAAATAACTCCGTCTCGCCCTCAAGGGCAGAGATGATTTCAAAGACCGAAACGGCCTTCGGCTCACGAGATAACTGATAACCGCCACCTGACCCGCGGCTACCGACTACCAACTTCGCCTGTCTCATTTTGGCGAATAGTTGTTCCAAGTAAGACAAGGACATCTTTTCCTTTTGGGCGATCTCCGTCAATGACAAATCTCCCTGCTGCCAATTACGGCCAAGGCAAATCATCGCACGAAGGCCATAGGTGGTCTTGGTTGAAAATTTCATAATCCTACTAAATTACTTGGTATTAGAAATATATCAGATTATTTGCCCTTGTCAAGTCAAGACAAGAAATGGCTAGATTTATTAAGCAGTTCTTTTTCACTCCTTCGGGGCTGTTAAGAACCGAGTACTCACCCGCCGTCGAAATGTTGACATATGAGTAATTAAATGTTAAACTAAATTCATTATTAAATAAGCCCTACGGGATCTTATTTTTTTGTTTAATACTAGTAATAATTACTCGTTAAGCTCAAGTCGTGGCTTGGCAACAATTAACGGGCGGTTCCTATGTCTACAAAGAAATCGGGTGGCTCCACATCCAACGGCCGAGATTCGAACAGTCAACGTCTCGGCGTCAAACTTTATGGAGGTGAACAGGCTAAGCCAGGCGCAATCATCGTCAGGCAGCGCGGCAGCAAATTCCATCCAGGTGCCAATGTCCGCATCGGCAAGGATGACACTTTGTTCGCCACTGCGATCGGCGTCGTGAAGTTTTCAACCAAAAAAATCATTGGGTTCAACAATAAGCTTCGTCAGATCAAGATCGTCAATGTCGTTTCAGCCAAATAGTCTCATCTCAAAATAAATAAAAGAGCGGTTCGTACGAACCGCTCTTTTATTTATTATCGGGTCTTCTTTACTTGGATTGGGGCTTGGTCAGAAGCTCTATCGCCTTGTCCATCTGAGGATCCTTGTTGTTCTCATAGTCTTCACTCTTGAATTCCACGACCACATCAGGCGTTATGCCCTTCTCGCTTATATTATTACCCTTAGGCGTTAACCACTGGGCGATCGTGACCTTAAGCGAAGAACCATCCTTCAGCTTATCCAAAACCTGGACCGAACCCTTGCCGAAAGTCTGCTTACCGACAAGTTTGGCCACGCCAAGATCCTGCAAAGCGCCAGAAACGATTTCCGAAGCAGAGGCACTGCCCTGGTTCACGAGTACAACTGTCGGAATGCCCTTGAGCCTCGCCAGTCCGGCAGCGGGATACTCATCGCTTTTGCCATCACCGAACCGTTCGCTGACGACTACAGTACCCTTATCGAGCCAATTACCCGCCATGCTAACAGCGACATTCAGATAGCCACCAGGATTATTTCTCAAGTCCAAAATGATGCCTTTAGGCTTTTTGGCGACGATATCATCGACCGCCTGGTTGAATAATACTTCAGTATCATCATTAAAACTGGTAACTGCCACCGTATATATGCCATTTTTGCCCATCGAGGTCTTTACGCTTTTGACGACGATAACGCCTCGGGTTATCTTGATTTCCTTCACTGAATCTTCTCCGTTGTGATTGATAGTCAAAGTCACGACCGTATCCCTGGCACCACGAATCTTGCTCACAGCTTCGTCGACGTTCATGCCCAGGGTCGTGCTGCCATTGATTGCCAAGATGCGGTCACCTGCCCGCAGGCCAGCTTTCTCGGCTGGAGAATCGGGAAGCGGAGCGATAATCAGTAACCGCTCTTTCTTGATGCCGATTTCAGCGCCTATCCCCTCGAAAGTGCCTGCCAAATCATCGGCAAAAACCTTGGACTCTTTGGGGTCGAGAAATACAGTGTAAGGATCGCCAGCGGCGGCGACCATGCCCCTAATAGCGCCATAAAACAGGTCTTCTTCCTTCAGGCTGTCCTTTTTGACGTATTTCTGCTTCAATGTATCCCAGACATCCCAAAAAAGCTGAAAATCCACATTCCGGGCATTCGATTCAGGCGTGGCCTGATTGATGCCCAATATCTTTTCGATGACCTTGGACTTCGACTGTTCTGATGACAGTATCTGGTCTTGCCTGACATTTATTTTTCCGGCCACGAATCCGACTTGAAAAACGATCACTAAAAGGACCAGGCTTAAAGTAATAAAAACTAGCCGCCTCACAGGCCCGCGGCCTTCTTGGTTATAGTTCATAGTGTTGGGTTATTTTTTTTAATTATAACAATCATCTTATTTTTGGGCAAACGGCCAACCTTGAATTTAGGCTAAATTTGGTATAAAATAGTAGAGAATAATTAATAATCAAAATATGCCAAAATATATCATCGAAGGAGGACATGAGCTCGGGGGAGAAATCTCCGTAAAGGGTGCAAAAAACGCTGCCCTTAAGATTATTCCGGCCGCCCTCCTCTCAGCCCAGCCGATCTCCATAAGCAACCTGCCTCAGATCGAGGACGTGCACCAAGCGCTTGACCTGATCAAGGACCTTGGTGCTGAAGTGACGCTTGAGGGCGATAAATGCCGCATCCACGTACCCGAGGTCGCGACCAACGAACTTAAGCCGCAATTTGCCAACAAGCTCCGCGCTTCGATCGTTTTTGTCGGGCCGCTTTTAGCTCGCACCGGAGAAGTCCGCTTCCCTCATCCCGGCGGTTGCGTTATCGGCGCCGGCAAGAGGCCGATCGACTTGTTTCTCGAAGGCTTCGTAGAATTCGGGGCCAAGCTATCAGTCAAGGATGGCTACTACCACCTTGAAGCCAAGCGCCTCAAGGGCTGTTCCTATTTCTTTACCACCATCAGCGTAACCGGCACGGAGACCCTCATGATGGCCGCCACGCTAGCCAAAGGAAAAACCGTACTCAAAAACTGTGCTTGCGAACCGGAAATAAAGGCCCTGGCCGACTATCTGAATTCGCAAGGTGCCAAAATCGCAGGCGCCGGGACTCCGACCATGGTCATCGACGGCGTTGATAAGCTTTCGGCCGGGGATTTCCGCATTGTTCCTGACCGCATTGAAACCGGCACTTTCGCCATCTTGGCCGCTGCTGCGCAGGCGCACCTGAAGGTCACCGACTGCGTCCCGGAGCACATCGAGATACTGCTTAGCATCTTTGAAAAAATCGGAGTCAAATTCAAGACCGGCAATGATTTCTTGGAAATCTTCCCTAGCAGCAAACTCAAGGCTTACAGTATTAAGACTCATGAATATCCAGGCTTCCCCACCGATCTGCAATCTCCATACACCGTTCTAGCCACCCAGACCAAGGGCAGCTCCATCATCCACGAGACCATCTATGACCGCCGCCTGCTCTTTACGGACATGCTCACGCAGATGGGGGCCGACATCATCATGTGCGACCCGCATCGAGTGGTGGTCAATGGTCCGACGCCATTGGCCGGGCGCAAGCTGACTAGCCCTGACCTCCGCGCCGGCATCGCCATGATCATCGCCGGACTGATCGCCCAAGGCAAAACCGAAATCGATAATATCTACCAGATCGAGCGAGGTTATGAGATGATCGATTCACGACTGAGCTCGCTCGGAGCCAAGATTAATAAAGTTGAATAACCAGTCCATGACCTTAGCCAAACGAAGATTGCTATATTTCATATTTATCGGCGCTTTCTGCATCATCACCCCATTGGTGATACTTTACGCCAATGGCTACCAGCTGAGCTTCAGCAAGAAAGCTCTTGTCAAAACAGGAATGCTGATTGTCGACACCTACCCGCAGAATGCGGAAATCAAGCTTGATCTGCAGTCGCAAACCAGCCTCATCAACAGGTTGTTGAGCTTGAATGACAGAATCGCGACACCGGCAAAAGTAAAGAATCTGATACCTGGAGAATATGCCGTCCAGTTCAGCTTGCCTGGTTACTGGACCTGGAAGAAGATGCTGCAGATCAAGCCAGGCGAATCGACATACGCCGAAGATGTTACCCTTTTCAGGCAGGTGCAGCCAAGACTGCTGTCTGCTGGCGAAAAGACCGCGCTGGCTGCTTCGCCCGATGCGAAACTTTTTCTAGCTACGGGACACAAAACCGCTGAGGTGTTCGATGGCGAGATGCAAACGGTCGTCGCCAGCAGTTCGGCCAGCAGCTCAGCCAAGGCCATATGGTCAAGCGATGGCAAGCTTGCCCTGGCTGGCGAGACGCTGATCCGCCCTGGCCAAGACACCCAAGATATCAATATCGAAAAAATATTGGGCAAGAATATCTCGAATGCCAAATGGTCGGGTTCTAACGGGTCGATTTTGTTCTATCATATCGGCAACCAAGTCTTCCAATACGATATCAACGAGCAGAAAAGCGTGACGCTCTTTTCTGAATCAGCCATTCCACAAACCCTCAAGGGCCTGCCGCTCTTGGATTTCGTCCACATCGGCGACAAGCTCTATTTATCCTTTTATCGCCAAGCTAAATCTATCGTAGTCCAATACGACCTCGGGAGCGGAGCCGCGATACGGGAGACGGCCATACCGTCGTCGAAAGAAGTCGCCTTCATCAACTACGACCAAGGGCATGTGAACCTATTAGACCGGGCCAGCGGCAACTTGCACCTGTTGAATTTTGATAACTACTACCCGCTTGAAGATACTATCAGCAATATCACTAATGGCTATTGGGCCTCGGAAGATCGACTGCTAGGTTGGAATGAGTCCGAGATTTTCATTTACGAAAAGAATATCAAGCAGAAAAACCTCCTGACCCGCGTCGCCCGTCCTGTCCGCCAGGTTCTGTGGCACTCCAGCAATAATTATGTCATCTATGCGACTGACAACGAGATTACCAGTTTCGAACTTGATGATCGCGACAGGCACAATACGATCGTTCTAGCCGAAGGTGAAAACATCAAGAGCATCGCCCTAGACAAGAAATCGACCATGCTTTATATCATCGGAAAAATACAAGGCCAGCCAGGACTCTTTAGTCTCGAGCTCTAGCCATAAAAAAACGCGCCCACGAAGGGCGCGTTTTTTTATGGCTATTTCTTTTCCAACAAATCTTTAGCGAATTTTCTAACCTCCTTGCCTATATCTTTGCGGTCGAAGGCATATTTCATAATCGTAGTGATATAATTCAGCGGATCGCCAGTAGTCAGCCATTCGCCGTCTTCGACTGTCTTGGCCATGAATTTGCCCCCATTTTTGACATAAGTCCTGATGGCATCGACTATCCAGAGCTCGTTCCCTTTTCCCAGGGCGGTCTTTTTGAGGATGTCCACTATTTCCTGATTGAGGACCATGCGGCCGAAATCAGCCAGCCGTGAAGGCGCCTCCTCGATTGATGGCTTCTCGATGATGTCCTCGATTTCCATGGTCTTGCTCCTTAGCTTGACTATGCCATAGCGATTCACCTGGCTTTTCGGGACTTCTTGGACGGCGATTATGGGATTGCCATGTTTTTCATAATCCTTGACCATCTGCTTGGTGAATGATACTTTCGATTTCACCAGATCATCTCCGAAGCAAAAAACGAACGGCTCGTCCTCAACCAAGCTGGCTGCTGACAGGATCGGTGTGCCGTTGCCGTAAGGACCTTTCTGCCTGACGTAGATAAAATTAGCCATATCGGCGATCTTTTTGACCTCATCCAAAAGATGCTCCTTCCCTGCCTGCTTCAATTCATGGGTCAAAGCCCAGTTATAATCAAAATGATCTTCCAAAGGCTTCTTATCCCACTTGGTGACCAGGATAATGTCCTGGATGCCGGCTTCAACCAGTTCTTCGACAACCAGCTGGATGATGGGCTTATCGACGATCGGGAGCATTTCCTTGGGCATCGACTTTGTGGCTGGCAATAGGCGCGTTCCTGAACCGGCAACCGCCACGATGGCTTTCTTGATTTTCATAATTTTTATTTAAATTTCCATTTGAGAGAATATTTGAGCAAGGAACAAAGATGGACTCTGGACATCTTGTTGGCAAACAGCGCTACGAGCCAATGCTTCTTGGCGCTGGCCCGGCTATGGTGATGGACTACTCGCGCCGATGGCAGGTAGACCACTTTGAAGCCGGCAAGATTGATGCGGCGGCAAAGGTCGGTGTCCTCGAAATACATGAAAAAACGCTCATCAAAAAGCCCGACCTGATCCAAAACTTTCCGACGGATCAAAAGGCATGACCCCATGATCCAATCGACGGCCTGGGGTTTCTTAAGGTCAAGATTTTTTAATAGATAATAATCCAGATAATCTTTAGCAAAACCGCCCAAGAAAGTCCGCCTGACTAGCGGCAAGACCAGATTGGGGTAACGGTAGCATGAGTCCTGCGGGGTGCCGTCAGGATAGACCAGCTCCGGTCCGACCAGGCCTGTGCCCGGGTTTTGCCTGAGATAATAGACCATCGTCGCAATCGCCTTAGGCTCGACTTCCGTGTCCGGATTAAGCACTAGCACGAACTCGCCGCGCGACTGCCTGATACCGACATTGTTGCCCGCACCCATGCCGACATTCGCGCTGTTTTTGATAAAAACCAAGCCTTCAAGCGCCCTTTTAGCATCCTGTTCTATCGGTTCCGAAGAATCGTTGTCAACCAAAATAACCTCCTTCTCTAAGCCGAAAAAATCAGCACGAGCGAGCGAAGCCAGACAAGCCAAAGTCTTGTCGCGGGTATTATAATTTACGATGATGATGCTTAGGTCCATCTTGTTACCAAACTATTAAGCGCTTGATTGCACGCCAATAAACGGTGAAGATGATATTGGCAATCCGCAAAGGCAACGATTCCAGTTCCTGGAATTCGATCCTCGAGGCAAGCATATTAATTATCGCCCTGTCAGGCACTTTGCGCAAGTTTTTGACTCCGCGACGGCCGGCTAGGATATAGCGCCAGCTGCCGGGGTACAAAAAGTACGCATATACTCGAAGTTTCTCCTTAAACCAACCGCCCTTGGCCGCGAACAGAAGTTGTCCCACCTCCATAATCAACATAGCCGGCAGGATCAGGATAATAGTCGCCAGCTTATAATTCTTGAAAATTACGACTAGGCGGTTACGGTCCATCCAATAATATTTACTGATGCTGCGGCTGAACTCATATTTATGAAAAACCACCGCCTGCGGTGCTAAGTGGCAGCGGAGACCAGCCAGCCAAATTCGCCAGCCTAAATCCTGATCTTCGTTATACATCCAAAGCACCTCATCAAATAATCCGATGGTGCGCAAGGCCTCGGCTGTAAACATGACAGCCGCCCCTGAAGGATAAAAGATCGCCTTGTCCTCCATGCTTTTCAAATCAAGTTTCGCGCCGTCATTACCGTAACCCTCGCAATAACCGAAGCCCATGAAATGGGTAGCATTGCCCAGGCTGTTAACCTTCTCCTTATCCGGCCAAAGCATCAGGCGTGCTTGCACTGCGCCAATAGACTCATCGCGCTCAACCGCCTTGACCAATTCCGATACGGCGCTTTGGTGGGCGATAGTATCCATGTTCAGAAGCAGGACATAATCAAAACCTTGCTCCATCGCGCTACGCATGGCGACATTGTTGCCCTTGGCGAAACCTGCATTGTCGACGTTCCGAATAATTTCAGCCTCAGGAGCTTGGCTCTTGAGGTATGCGTAACTTTCCTCACTAGTCTCATTATCAACTAAAAAAAGCTTGGACTCACCGGTCCAATCTTGCGTTCTGACACCGACCAGGCAGTCGGTTAAGTATTTTTTGGCATAATCACGCCAATTCGGGCTGATTATGATAGCGACTTTTTTCGCCATAATATAGCTTAATTCAGATTATATTTTAGCTTATCTTAGATGATAAATCAATATCATTGAGCAACGTTGGTCAGACCGCAAGCCCCGTCGGCCCATAAGCCGCGCCCGCTGTTTTTAGCCTCAAGCTGGGCGGACTTGAACTCTTTCTGATACTTGTAGGGGTTATCATAAGTATACTCGTAAGCGTACCCCTGCTTGATTATTTCTAAGTTATAAAATAGCCCCTCTTTAGTCCTGACATAGCGTAGCAAGCGGCCGTACTTATCGCGGTCTGTCTGGGTCGGGTCGCTCTCAAGCTCGACCTCCTGACCGTTCAGAAACTCCTTCGCTTTGACGGAGGCCTCTTTGCCGAAACATTCCACCGGGCGGCGCGGGTCGACAGTTTCGGGCGTATTGATGCCGATCAATCTTAGACGCTGGGCTTTGCCCTCTATCTCCACATCGATCGTATCACCATCGATTACCTTAACGACTTTATAATAAGTCTTTTCAACCTTGATGGGGTCCTGTTCTGCCGTAGTCTTGGGTGCCGTGGGGAGGAGCTCCGCTTCTTCATTTATAGTTTTGACCCTCTGGTTGTTATACTCCGTAATTTCCTTGCCTTGGTTCAAGGCACCGACCAGAGTCTGGCTGTAAGTCTTTTTTGCCGGGCCTTCCGTTTCGGCGGCGCAACCTGCCAAGAGGAAAGCTAAAAGCGCAAATAGGTATATTTTTTTCATGGTTTTACAAAAAATAGCTAAAATTATATAATATCAATATCTTAATTTTACTTCATTAACCCATAATACTCAACTCATGAAAAATAACCTGCTAGAAATTGCCGTCTTTGTCAGCGGCGCGGTCGTCATGATTTTCGAATTGGCTGGATCAAGGATTCTAGCCCCCTACCTTGGCACCTCGCTTTATGTTTGGACTTCGATCATCGGTATAATCCTCGGCAGCTTAAGCATCGGCTATTGGCTCGGTGGAAAATTAGCCGACAAGAACCCCAGCCTTAAGCAGCTTTCTTTAATAATTTTTTTCAACGGTTTGTGCATCGGGCTGGCTGGAATCATAAAAGACCCGCTCCTGACTGCGGCTTTTCCGGTGATGAGGCACTTCACTTCGGTGTTTGCCATCGTTTCCTCATTGATTCTTTTTGCGCCAGCCAGCATCTTGGCCGGCCTCGTCTCGCCTTATGCCGTCAGACTCAAGATCGATAGTGTCGGCACCTCTGGCAAGACTGTCGGCAATCTTTACGCCATATCGACAATCGGCAGCATCGCCGGAACTTTCTTTGCCGGGTTTTTCCTAATTCCCACTTTTGGCACAAGCAACATCGTCTTTGGCCTGGCCATAACGCTGATTATCTTGTCTCTCGTGGCCTACCGGCAGGACTCGGTCATTCAGAAATCAATAGCCATCGCCGCTTTCGCACTGTTGATTTTGGTCCCAACTCCCATAACTAAGCCCTATGTCCGAGCGGACATCATAGATATCGATACCAGGTATAACCGGCTTTGGCTGCACCAGATAACGGATGAAGAGACGGGAAAGCCTGTACTGCTAATGCAAACGGATTTTAAAGGCGCCCAATCCGGGCGCTTTCTTGATTCTAATGAGCCGGTTTTCGATTATATGAAATATTACCAGCTGGCAGAGTACTTCAATCCGAAATCCACGAAGTCGCTGATGCTGGGCGGTGCAGCCTACACCTACCCCTCCTATTTTCTTGAACACTATCCCAAGTCGAGTATCGATGTCGCGGAAATCGATCCAGGCATGACCGAGGTGGCGAAGAAATATTTTCATCTCGATGCCGCCAATCCCCGCTTGCGCATCTTCCATGAAGACGCCAGAATCTATATGAACAACACTACTGAAAAATACGATGCCATTTACAGCGATGTTTTCGCTTCAACCAATATCCCCCACCAAATGACGACCGTCGAGACTGCCAAGCAGATGAGTTCCATCCTGAACGAAAACGGCGTAGTTATGCTCAATATCATATCGGGCATCGAAGGCAAGCGGGGCAAATTTCTGCGAGCTGAAATTGCGACTTTCAAATCTGTGTTTCCTCAGGTTTACCTCTTCCCGGTAAAGCCAGGCAAAGACAGTCAAACGACCCAGAACGTAATGCTGGTCGCCTCGAAGAACCCATCACGATTCGATTTCAAAACCGACGACAAACAATTGCAGACCATGCTCGACGCCAGATGGGTCAAACCTATAGAAGACGACATGCCGATTTTGACTGACGATTTCTCCCCCGTGGAGTACTATCACCAGCAAGCGCTATAACTTAAAAGACCATCCGACAAGGATGGTCTTTTAAGTTTTGGCGGTAGGTCTGACTTTAATCTTCTCTGCCAAGACGGCAGCGGTCCTGCCGATCGGCCAAGCCGATTTCAATATCCAATACTGCCAACCCGGGTGCCATTTTTTGAAATATTTGAGCATGCTGTCCTGAAAATATTTCTGAGTCGTGCCGCGCTTGACTTGCTTGAAGCTTTGTCCGACATAATCCACACACTCTGATACGGGCGTATACCAGACCTCTAAACCCTTCTTCTCTGCCCGACGGCAATAATCGACTTCTTCGAACCAGATAAAATAATCTTCGTCCAACAAGCCGATGTCGCGGACAGTCTCTTTACGGAGCATGAAAAATCCGCCACGGACCGAATCGACACGTGCTGGCTGGGTGTAATCAAAATCTTCTCTCAGATAGCGACCAAGAATGCCGCTGAAAAGATGGGGCAGCTTCAGAACGATCGCCAGCTGGTCGGCAAAAGCCGGAAAACGGCGCACATGCTTTACGGTAATACCTGTTTCATTGATGAGATGGCACCCGGCAATGGCCGCCTGAGGATTGATTCTCATCCAATCAACCATCTTGACCATGGTGTCAGGTGCGGGTTTCATGTCCGGATTGAGCAATAAAATGTAGTCACCTCTGGCCGAAACGATCGCCTGATTATTGGCCTTGGCAAAGCCGAGATTTTCCTTGTTGGCAATCAGATTAATCCAAGGAAACTCGCTTGCGACCATTTCGGCAGTGCCATCGGCCGAATCATTGTCCACGACAAAAATCTCGAAGTTCAACTCGCCGGTGCTAGCATGCAAGGCCTGCAGGTTTTCCCTGAGCTTGTCCTTTACATTCCACGAAACGATAATGATTGATAGATCGACTTTATTCATAGTATTTCAGCCCTCGCCTCTTTATGGCAATCTGCCTCAATTCAAGTAAGAGATAGGGTTCGAATAGGCAGACATACGCCAGAAGATAGCATTGCTGCCTGACTAGCCTCAATTTTTCAATAAAACCGAGCGTTCGCCAATATTTGCAATATATCAGCTGCTGATTGACGAACGACCAACTTCTGACCAGCCTCGATTTCCCGCTGCGGCTGCTGATGCGCGAAAGCAATCCTTCGCCCTTACCTGCTGCGGTGCGATCGTGATAGCCGACCGCACTGGCCACGAGCCGAGATTTGCTTCCTCTAAGTACTAAACGCATAGCAAGATCGCAGTCTTCCTTATACATGAAGAAGTGCTCATCGAAATATTGCCCCTCCTCCTTTATTCCCTCCAAGGATTCGAGGCGGAAAAGCCCTGCTGCACCCGATGGTCCGAGGATGTCAGCCTTATCATACTGCCCGTCATCATTTTCACCCTGCCCTAAGTCAAAAAATTGCAAGCTCGGCCGCAGCACGATGCCGCAACTATCGATCATGTCGGTCTTTTCAGATTTTTCAAAATTCCAGCGCCTCAGCTTAGGGCAAGCTGATGACAATGAGCTGTCGGCATCCAGCACCCCAGCCAACACGCTTATCGCTGACGCTTCCAGGATAATATCGGGATTCACTACGAAAAAATATCTTGCCCCGTCAGAAACTGCACGAGCGATCATTAAATTATATGCTTTGCCGAAGCCGAGATTCCTCCCGGCTGACAAAACCTCGACCTCAGAGCGGGAGTGCAGATAGTCAAAATTGGCGCTGTCGGTCTCGGTATTATCAAAGGCCACGACCTTCAGTTCGACGCCAGTTTGCCCGGCTAGCGAATCAAGAAAATACGGGAGGTACTTTAAAGTCGACTCGCCGTAAGCGATGAAACCCACCCAAATTTTCTCTTTATGGTCAGTCATTTAGATTACCATCTTGTCCTGCATCTTTTCTTTGGCAAAATTCTGGGCGTGCAGGAGGCTTTCGAAAGTACCGGCATCAAGCCACTCGCCATTGACCATGGCGACGTCTAATTCACCCCTTTCCAAATACCAGCGGTGAAGATCGACTATTTCATACTCGCCGCGAGCGCTCGGCTTGCAGTTCTTAGCCACTTCGACCACGCGATTGTCGTAAACGTACAATCCTGTCAGCGCGTAATCGCTAATCCAATCCTGCGGCTTCTCTTCGACTTGCACCGCATGCATCTGGTCATCAAACTTGACGACGCCGAAGCGCTCAGGATCAGAGACTTTCTTAGCAAAAACCTTGGCACCTGACTTGAAATTTTTGATATCGCTAGAAAAGTCGTCCTCAAATATATTATCGCCCAAGATCATGGTTACGTCGTCGCAGCCGATGAACGACTCGCCGATGACGAAAGCTTCCGGCAAACCGGCCGGCTTATCCTGGATTTCGTAGGTAAATTTGACCCCGAATTCTTTGCCTGACCCTAGAAGATTGAGGTAGTCGCCGGCCCGCTCCGGCGCGACGATGATCAGGATTTCCTTGATACCCGCCTTGATAAGGGTATTCAAGGGATAATAGATCATCGGCTTATTATAGACCGGCAGCAACTGCTTCGACGTGATTTTGGTCAGCGGCCTCAACCGTGTTCCCGACCCTCCTGATAAGATGATTCCTTTCATAGTTATTTCTTAATAGCTAAATATTCCTTCAAAGCATCCTGCCAGCTGCGCATCTTCTTGAGCTTGGTATTGAGCAGCGCTGAATATTTCGGGCGCTTGGCTGGACGCGGAAACTTATCCGAAGTCACCGGGATTATCTTGATTTTCAAACCTGCCTGTTTGAATAGTTCCTTTGCTGCATGGTACCAGGTGACAGGCTTGGCGTTAGTGACATGGTAGATGCCATAACCGTAATCTCCGTCAATGATATCCTTGGTCCTTTGGGCTAAATCCGGCGTATAGGTGAAGCAGCTAACTTCCTCATTGACTATCTCCAGCTCTTTCTTCTCGCGGGCTAATTTGAGCATCACATCGAAGAAACTCGGCTTGGCCAATTCGCTGGCGCCCTGCGGACCGAACAGTTTTGACGTACGGATGACATACCACTTCAACCCCCTGCCAGACAAGCGGATGATCTCCTGTTCGCCCTGCAGCTTGCTTTCGCCATATTTGCTGATCGGTCTGGGCTCATCGTCCTCCTTGTATCCGGCTTCGTTGTCGCCGGCAAAGACGTAGTCAGTCGAAAAATGAACCAAGATCGCTCCGATAGAAAGGGCCTCTTTAGCCAGATTGGCCACAGCCTCGACATTAAGCTTCTTGGCCACAGCCCAGCCTTCGTCAGTCTCCATGTGGTCAACAGCGTTATAGGCTACGGCGTTGATGATTACCGATGGCTTGAGGTCATCGATCTTCTTTTTGATCAAGCCCTTGTCGGTCACGTCGATCTCGCTCCGGTCCCAACCTATCACCGAACACATCGGGTCGGCGCTGAAAACCTTCACTAATTGTTGACCCAGATTACCCTGGGCGCCCAAAACTAATATTTTCATAAATTTCCGACTTTGTGGGTCGTCGTCAAGCCAAGTAGTATTTTCTTAACCGTGGTGCCTAGACTTAAGTTTCTGCCACCATTCAGGATTTTCCTTGTACCAAGCCACGGTTTTCTCGAGACCTGTCTTAAAATCTATCTTCGGGTACCACTCGAGCTCTTGTTTAGCTTTAGAAATATCCATAGCATAACGGAAGTCATGACCCTTACGGTCCTCGACATATTCAACCATCTCATCGCCGACACCCATCATCTTGAGGATATCGTTAGTGATTTCCAAATTTGAAAGCTCATTCTCTCCTCCCAAACAATAGGTTTCGCCGATTTTGCCGCGTTCGATTATCGCCTCGACGCCAGCATTATGGTCATCGACATAAATCCAATCACGGATGTTGGAGCCGCGTCCATAAACCGGGACTTTTTTGCCCTCCATAAGATTGGTGACGAATAACGGAATCAATTTTTCCGGGAATTGGTAAGGGCCGTAATTGTTAGTGCAGTTGGAAATGGTTACCGGCAGCTTATGCGTATGCCAATAAGCCCGCACCAAATGGTCAGAGGCCGCCTTGGAGGCGCTGTAGGGGCTCCTTGGGTCGTAAGGCGTGGTCTCGCGGAACTTGTCCCCATCCAGCTCCAGTGAGCCGAAAACCTCATCGGTCGAAACGTGATGGAAACGGATATTGCCATTATTTTTGGCGGCGTCAAGCAATACTTGCGTGCCAAGGACATTGGTCCTGACAAACGGACTCGAATCGCTGATCGAGCGGTCGACGTGCGACTCGGCCGCGAAGTGGACGATCAAGCTGACGCCCTGGACTAGATCGTGCACCAATCCTGCATCACAGATATCACCTTCGACCAATTCGTAATTATAGTTCTTCTCCTCGATATCTTTGAGGTTGTCGGCGTTGCCGGCATAAGTCAGCAAGTCAAGATTGACGATATAATCGTCAGGATGATTCTTGAGCCAGTAACGGATGAAATTGGAACCGATGAAGCCGGCGCCGCCGGTAACGAGTAGTTTCATATTATGATAATAACTTTTTAACATTAGTAACCTTGACTACGATGGCGCTCCTGACGTCATAACCTTCATTGTCCGGCATCTCTTTGACGAACTCGAACCACTTGCCTTCGGTCTGGCTTTCAGCCGTGCCTCGAAGCTCGAAGCCCACGCAAGCCTCCTCCCACTCCTTGTTCCAAACCGCCATAGCGACGCGGTCATCGGCCTTGAGATTTCCGACAGACTCTTCCATGTGGGAGTTAGTGATGATGACCTGGTCACCGAAAACTTTGCAATATGCAACGGCAATCGAATGCGGCGAGCCGTCAGGACTGATCGTCGTAAACGCCACTGCGTTGTTCTCTATCAATTTCTTTATTCCCGGTTCTATCAGCGTCATATTATTCGGCTAACCTACTCAGAATTTGCTGCATCTCGCCCTCGCCGTATTTCTTGGTCGGCCAGAACCCGGCCAAGCCGTCATCATAAAATCGAGGAATCAGGTGGATATGGAAATGCGGCACGTCGAGCCCGACGACGGACACGGAAACGTAATCGGCCTCAAGCCCCGCCTTGATCTTGATCATGAGTTTTTTGGCTTGGACATAGCAATAGGCCAATAAGTCATCGGGCACGTCCTGCATCATCTGGTGATGTTCTTTGGGAATGACCAAGGTGTGACCATAATTAACCGGGTTAATATCCAAAAATGCGAAAACTTTATCATCCTCATAAATTTTAGCCGAGGGGATCTCGCCTTTGACGATTTTGCAGAAGATGCAGTCGCTCATATTTTTCAAATCATTATTAAACGATATGGTATGGCGAGTCCGGCTTTTCCTCCCAGCGAATCTCGTCTATTTCCTCCTGCTTATTCTCTCCCTTGTAAAGCTTGTCCGGCAGGTTGATGGAATACGCCGGGCCCTTGATGCACTTATAGCCATGCACCACCCCAGGCGGCACGATTGCCATGGCCGGATTGTTCTCTCCCACCTCGACGTTGACGTATTCGCCATTGGTCGGGCTGCCTTCGCGGCGATCCCACAGGTGTAAAGAAAAGGTGCCTGGTCCGACGAAATAAAAACAGTCGGCCTGCGAGACGTGCTCATGCGGTCCACGGACTATGCCTTCGTTAGTCAAACTGACGTAACCCATGACGCTGCGGTAATCGGTTTCGTCGTTGCGATAGATTTCAGCCAGCCAACCGCGGTCATCTTTGTACTGGGCCAGCGTTTTGATCACGACTCCTTCAATCATAATAATTGCTAAAATTAAACAAATTAAAGCCCTTTTTCTGAGCCTTTTCTAAGTTTTAGGATACCAAAAACCAGCCAAAAAAGCAAGACTGCATTTATGTTAATATAAGCCAAAACAACTCCCGGCCAGGCCAACTCAAGCGCGGTAAAAACCGCCAGCGCACCTGTTAAAGCATAAAATGCCTCGGTTATGATCACTTCCTTATTTCTCATAAAAAATATTTTTAAATTTGCCCCACCAGCTGCTGCCGCTGAATTCGATAGCTATTTCCTTCAAGACCAGTTTGCGTTGAGGCTCCTCCTCCGCTTTCAGCCCAGGTATAGATATCATGAAGCTGTATTTGTAAAATTCCCGGTAAGCTGACTGGCCCAGCTCGAATTCGGCTTCAGCCGTCCGCCAGCCATCCTTATCCGTTTTTGGCGGGGTGTAATCAGCTACTACGAATTCGACGCCGCGCTGGCCAGGAAAGAAATTCGGGCCTACTTTCAGAAAGCCCGGGTCAACGAAACTGCCAACCAAGGAAAAGACGCCGTCACCCGAAACGATCATATCGTCTTGAGGCAAGACTACTCTTGTCAGTCTGTCTTTCGTCGTGACGCTGTATTGCCGATAAGTTTCGGTTACGGCCAATTTGTTTTGGCCGACCGTCACCGTCGAGAGCTTGGAGGGATTCAAAGTCTGAACATTGACCTCTTGGCTATCCGTGTCCAAGACTATCGGTTTCTTAGCGCCCTCGGCGAACCAGACTTTATTAATGAAAGCCAGCTTTGATTGTGGTGTCTCGATGCTGTCTGTCACGATATCATCGTTCCCTGCCAGCTCAAGCCGATAAGCGGCTTCTGGCAGCCTAGAAGCCTCCAATTTGAGCTCGCGGGGCTGTGCTGCTTTGCCCGTATCGCCGGCGACTCCGTCATCTTGAAGCTTAACGCTCTGCAGCAATCTTGAACCTTGCCAAAGCTTCAGCTCGACAGGATCCGAATCTCGATTAAGATTAAGGTCACGGATCGCGAGATGGAAAGATAACTTCTCGTCCTTAATGTAGGTATGAAACTGGTAACTCCCCCGTATAGGATAGGCGAACTGATTGGTCGATGTGCCCGGTTGATAATCGAAAAGCTTGAAGGGCGCCGCTAAGCCGAAATTATAAACAGCCACCCGGCGCGGCTCTGGCAGGTTGCGGAAAAAATCATCGAGATTCGCGAACTTTTTCTCCTTCTGCAAAAGCAGAGTCTGCCCCTGGCGTATGGAGGACCAACTATCCGACAGCTCATCCAGATTGCGATTTTCCAATGGCTTGGTCTGGTAGCGCCAGACCCTTTTGTCAGTAAGTACCCCCGCTTCGATTACTTTGATATCATCCGGGGCTTTATACTTGACAGTAACCTTGGCTCGAGCGAAGGCTCGAGGCGTGCGCACGGCGAAATATGCCGGATCGCCGACAATCGACTGTTCCCCGCCGCTTGGAGGCAAAACGCGCTCCTCGGGCGTGAGCTTGCGAATGAAGTACCCAGGATTTTTAAAGTCGATTTTATAGGTAATCCGCCCGCTTGGCACCACCCCCATATACAAAAGCCACCCCGTAACCAGGGCTAAAGCTGACCATAAAATTAACCTTATCTTAATGTTGGGTGACATAATATAATTATAGCCCTAACCTTGGCATTATGCTATAATTTAAGCAAGTTAAGCCAATAAATCAATATATGACCAACCAAAAAGATAGCCTTATCGAGCTCATGGCCACCCATGAGGAGACCTTGAGCCAACTTTACCAGATTTATAGCCAGAAATACGACTATTATCAGGCCTTTTGGCAAGATATCGCCTCGGAAGAGATAGATCATGCCCGCTGGTTGCACGCCCTCAACAAAAGGGCTAACCGGGGTGAATTGTCTTTCGACGAGCACCTGTTCAAGCTGCCCGCCATCACGACTTCCTTGCAATATCTTTCCCAAAAAGTCACAGAGGCGCGATTGGAAGATATTCCGGTCTTGAAAGCGCTCTCGATATCGCGCGACTTGGAAAATAGCATGATTGAACAGAAATTCTTTATCGTTTTTCAGACCGATTCCCCTGAATTGAAAAAGGTTTTTTCCGAGCTTGAAGACGCAACTAACCTTCATGCTCACAAGATCAAAGACTTGCTTGATGCCCAAGGACAACTGCCAGTCTAATAAATAATCATAAATCAAACATATGGCTTACGCCGCAAAAAACTTTGATAATCTTCTGGGCATACCAGGCATTTCCGACCAATTGCTTACGAATCATTTTACCCTTTACCAAGGCTACGTCACCAATACCAACAAGGTACTTGAGGAACTCAAGAGCCTCCTCGCCGCCGGCCAACAATCTTCGCCTCAGGCTGCCGAGTTGCGCCGGAGGATGGGCTGGGAATGGAACGGCATGCGCTTGCATGAGCTCTACTTCGCCAATCTGACAAACAAGCCGGCTCCTTATGATTTCAATTCCGCCTTGATCCAGAAAATAACCGCCGATTTCATCTCGATGGAAAACTTCGAAGCGGAGCTGCGTTCCGTCGCTTCGATGCGCGGCATCGGCTGGGCAGTCCTCTATCACGACCCAGCCGCCGACCAGCTGCTTATCTCTTGGGTCAACGAGCACGACCAAGCCCACCTGGCCGGTGCTAAGCCATTGCTCGTCATTGATGTCTTCGAACATGCCTTCATGATCGACTACGGCTTGAAGCGGGCTGATTACATCGATGCAGTCATGAAGGTCATCGATTGGGAGGCCGTTGCCGCCAGATTATAATTATTATTCCGAGGGAGCATCGCTCCCTCTTTTTTTCTTGCTTATGGACAAAAATATCACCATAATTTCTCTCGGCGGCTCCCTGATCGTGCCTGATGGCATAGACACGGCATTCCTTAAAGGCTTCAAGCGGTTGATCGACGGCCTGACCGCCAAGGGCCAGCGTTTCGTTATCATCTGCGGCGGCGGCAGAACCGCCAGGGTTTACCAGTCAGCCGCCAAAAGCGTAATCAAACTGACTGACGAAGATATCGATTGGCTGGGCATCCACGCCACCCGGATCAACAGCCATCTGATGCGCACCATCTTCTACCAAACCGCCCATCCCGCAATTATCAAAGACCCGACCGAGAAGATCGACTTCAAAGAAAGCGTGCTGATTGCCGCTGGCTGGAAGCCAGGCTGGTCGACCGATTATGATGCCGTCTTGATCGCCGAACAGCTTGGCGCCAAAAGACTGATCAACTTATCCAATATCGAATACGTTTACGACCGTGATCCGAAGAAATTCAAGGATGCCAAAAAAATCGAAATGTCCAACTGGCAAGATTTCCGCAAACTGCTTCCTGAAAAATGGTCCCCTGGTTCGAACTCTCCTTTCGACCCGATTGCTAGCAAGCTTGCAGAAAGGCTAGGAATGGAAGTTGATATTCTCGACGGCAAGGACTTGAAAAACCTCAAACTCTGTCTCCAAGAAAAAAAATTCAAAGGCACTACCATCAGATAAGAAAAACGGCCTGCTCGGCCGTTTTTCTTATTCTCCTAAATAAATTTTCGTTGGGGTAAATCAACCGGAATGGTTATTCACCTTACGCTTCTTATCAATTTCAAATATTTTTCAGATGCGGCCGGCCAGGTGAATCTTGCAGCCTGCGCCAAACCCTTCTTTCTCAAATCAGCCGAGGCCTCTTCATCTGCCAGTACGGACGCCATGGCCTTGGCCATATCAGCTGCATCAAACGGGTCGGCATAAGCTGCAGCCGTACCGAGCACCTCCGGAAGGCTTGAGGCGAAGCTGGAAACGACGGGGGTGCCGCAAGCCATGGCTTCGAGCGGCGGAAAGCCGAAACCTTCGTAAAAAGACGGGAAGACGAATAGCTCGGCCGAACTGTACAACGACGATTTGTCACGATTGTCTACGTAACCGATGAACTTGATCTTGTCACGGTATCTGGAAGTCTGCCACGTCTTTATAATCGCCTCGCTCTTCCAGCCGCGACCGCCGGCAATGACAAGCTCCAGATCGCCCAAACCCTGATTGTTATCAAGCATGATTTCAAACGCCTTGATCAGCCCCTCGATATTCTTTCTTGGCTCGACCGTTCCAAGGGTCATGATGAATCTACCAGCCAATCCGTATTTTTTTCTGGCTTCAAGAACTGCCTGGCTGCGGCGTTCCACCGGAGCATATGACGAAGCGATTCCGGAGTGTATGACCTCTATTTTTTCAGGCTTTACCCCGCAAAGTTCGACTAAGTCAGTCTTAGTGTTCTCGCTGATAGCCACAACCTTCGTAAACTCATGTACCAGTTTCTTGGCTGCCAGTTGCGAATGCCAGACATTTTTGCGCCAAGAAAAGAAATGCGGATATCGCAAAAACGACAGGTCATGCACGACCAGAATGCTCGGGCATGATCGGGATAGGGCATAAAAATTTATGTGAGGAGCAAAAAAAACATCTGCTTCGGCCGAACGATCAAGCTTGGGCCAATGCAAATGCTTTTGAAATATGTAGTTGAAAAGCTTATTCGGATAATGTGTCGAGGTGACATGGACATTCCCCTGTTTGAATTCCGGGAAACGGTGCTCAACCTGCCTGAATGAATTGTAATACAGACGGAAATCATCTTCTTGGTCGAGCGCCAGCATGCCCAAGAGTATTTCTTTAGTAAACTCTGAAACTCCGCTATAGCTCGAGTCCATCAGCGGTCGGATGTCGAAGCCGATTTTCATATCTTAAAGCTTGCAGACTTTGTCCGAAAAATTCTCGTACTCCTTCTCTATGAATTGCTTGATTTCACGAACGAAACGCTCCCTTGAAAATTTCAGTGCGTGCTGCCTGATCATTTGCGGGTCATATTTGGACGGGTCGAAACGGTTCAGGACGGCCACGATGGCCGAAGCAGTCTGCTCATAGAAGAATTCTCCCGTCTCGCGGCCGATGATGGTCTCCTTGGCTCCACCGCGGCACAAGGCAATGACCGGGCGGCCTGATGCCATGGCTTCGACAGCCGTGATGCCGAAGTCCTCCTCCTGAGGGTTGATAAAAGCCAAGCATCGGCTATACAAAGCCGCCTTCTCCTGGTCGTCGACGCGGCCGACGAATTCGATATTTTCATGGCCCTCGGCCATCTTCTTGAGGCGGGCCATATCGATCCCATCACCGAAAACCTTAAGCTTCTTCCCCGTCTTCATAAAAGCCTCGATAACTATGTCCACCCGTTTATAAGGCGCCAAGCGACCGCCAATCAGATAATAGTCGCCGACTTCCTGGCTAATGTCAAAACTGCCCGTCTCGACCGGCGGATAGATGACGGTCGAATCGCGATGATAATATTTCTTGATCCGCTGGGCGATAAACTGAGAGTTGGCGATATACGAATCAACGCGATCGGCCGCCAAGCGATCCCACAGCCTGAGCGAACTCAGCATGTAGGAGATGACTTTCTTGAGATATTTGTTATATCTGAGTTCCTTGATGTATTGATGCGTGTCGCTCCAGAGGTACCTAGTTGGGGTGTGGCAATAGCAGATGTGCAAGGTCTCGGTCGAAGTGATGACGCCCTTGGCGAAAGCGCTGGCGTCAGAAATTACCAAGTCATAGCCGGAAAGATCAAAGAACTCCACCGCCATCGGCATGAACGGCAAATACCATTTATAATGCTTTACTCCGCCAGGAAGCTTCTGAATGATCGAGGTTTCGATCCGCTTGTCCTTAAAGTTCTTGTCCGCATTATTCTTCTCGTAAAGCAAAGTGTAGATAGGGGCGGTCGGAAAAAGTTCGGTAAAAACCTTCAGAACTTTTTCAGCTCCTCCGTCCTGTGCCAAGTGATCATGTACTAAGGCGACGCGCATATGTTTCTATGTGTTTCTAAAATTTCCGAATTATTCTGCCTTGCGGCTCTTGAGCACTGCCCATGGCGTCTTGAGCAAGATCGAGAGGTCGAGCAGTAACGACCAATTCTCAATATAATAGGTATCGAGCTTCACTTCTTCCTCGAATGAAAGATCGCTCCTTCCGGAGACCTGGGCCAAGCCGGTGATACCCGGCTTGATGGTCAGCACTTTCTTGTGCGACTGCTCGTACTTGGCAACCTCTTCCGGCAGATGCGGCCTCGGTCCCACGAGACTCATGTCTCCTCGAAAAACCAGGAAAAGCTCAGCCAGCTCGTCGATGCTGTAACGCCTAATGAAGCGGCCGATCCGAGTGACGCGCGGGTCATCCTTGATCTTGACCAGGGGTGAACCAGAGCGCAAGTCGCGGTCGGCAAGGTCGGTATAGCGCATACTGTCGGTACCTGGACGCATTGAGCGGAATTTGAAATAGCGGAACAACCTGCCGCCTTGGCCGACACGGAAGACGGGCGAGCCGTCATCGCGCTGGGAAAAGAAGACCGGTCCGCGCGAATCCATCTTGATGATGATTGCCGTCACAATCGTGATCGGGCTGGTCAAGATAATCAGGACCACCGAACTGACGATATCGAAGAAGCGCTTGATGATCCGGCCCCAGCCCTCCAGAGAAGTTCGCTGGACCTCGACGATCGGGATGCCGGCGATCTCGTCGACCTCGGTCTTCAAAACCTTGGCATCAAGCAGATCGGCGGCGTATTTGAAAGTCAGATGATGTTCATCAGCAAAATCAAACAAGCGCAATATTTCAGCTTTGGAAAGGTTGGGGTCAGCCTGGATAATCTCATCAATTTCCTTGTTTTTAAGAAACTCTTCCAGTTCCTGGGAAGTTTCGATGCTGAAATCGCGCAGGCGCTTCATCACCTCATAACCGCTAGCCTTCTGGCTGGAAAAGCGGTTGATCAGAATGTCGGCTGTCTTACTATTGCCGACTACCACGACCTTATGCACGCCGATGTCGTAGCTGAAAAGCACCCGTTGTATCAGGCGGATAAGCGAGCGGGCGATGACGATATACAATATGGCCAAGAGCCAGGCCGCCAATACGATGAAACGAGAGGAAAATAACTCACGGGAGAAGAACAGAATGATCACCACCAGGACCAGACCGGTAGAACAGGCCTGCACGATACTGTAGAGCTCCTCAACCAAGCTCTTTGTGCCCTTGATGCGGTAAAGGCCGGCAAAAGCGAAAATCATCAGCCAGGCCATGGCGATGGCCAGTAGGATCTGCAAGAACTCCGCGAAAGGCAAATTAAAAATTACCGGCCGGATTTCGGTGGTAATCTGAGCGAAGCGCAAGTTGTAGGCCGAGATGCCGGCCAGGACGATCATTAGGAAATCCAGCGGCACCAACAAAAATGAGAACACCAGCTCCGATCGTTTCATAATTGGAAATTAAAACTCAATAATTCCAAGGCAAGCTGTAAGCCGGATTCTGTCTGCCGCTTCGCGGGAGGCAATTATCTATCTGGGTGTGCCGTTGCCGACACCCTCAAGCGAGCCACTTTTCATCATCCGCCCTAAAGCGGATGGTTTGCTCTTGCTCCGGATGGGGTTTGCCACGCAGCCCGTTCACACGGGTGCGAACCAAGTAGCTTTCGTTCACTGGCATGCCGTTAGAACCAAAACACCCTGGCACTTTTCACCTTTCACCGTCTTTGACGGCTAGTATCGTCTCTGTGGCACTTTCCGTAGGATTTCTCCCCGTGGCCGTTAGCCACCATCGCTTTCAAGAATTTTCATTCTTTCGGAGTCCGGACTTTCCTCTAAAATAGCGTTTTACTATTTCAGCAATTGCCCGCTTGCCTTGGAATTATTGATTTTTAAAGATAGTTTACCACTAAATACTAGCACCCGACAGGCTAAAAGTCAATATAAAAATATTACCTAATGTTAGATAATATTTTACTAAAAAAGGCTTAAAAATTTTGATAATTACGGCTTTTATGTTCTAATATGCATTTAATAAACTGACTAACACGACCGAAATAACCCCCAAAACCATACTGACTGAAGGGGCCAAGCGATTTCGGCTGGCAAAAACCGAGTTCGGAATCAGTTCGAAAGCGGAAATAAAAATCATAATTCCGGCGGTGATCGCAATGAAAAAACCGACTACATCAAGAGGCAAGTCATGGAAGAAATAATAGCTTAGGACAAAACCGAATACCGTCGGCACCAAGGTAGACATCGTGACCAGGACAGACTGGAGCTTGTTCCCTGTCAGTTGATAATACGGCACCGTGGTCGCTATCGCTTCAGGTATGTCATGGATAGCTATGGCTAAGGCAACCCTCAACGACATCTCCCAGCTAGAGAGGGCGCTCAAACCGATCGCCATGCCTTCGGGGAAATTATGGAAGAGTATGCCGACGATAAGAAGAATGACAACACGCTCGAACTTGCGGCGCTTGAGCTGATACCAGGGCGTCACGGTTTTGACATGCCTCATGATCCGGCTTACGAAATTAATCATCAAACCTCCCAGCAGTACGCCGAAAAGCATGGTGGGAACATTGACGAATTGGAGGCTTTCCGGAATCAGCTCATAAAAAGAGACCATAAGCATCACTCCGGCTGAAAATGAAAGCATCAGCAAAGAATATCTTTGATCGGGTTTCTTAACCACACCGATAAGCGAACCGACCAGCGGCCCGACCGAAAGTATGAACATTATTGAAAGCAAGTTCGTCATGATCTTTAAAATTATCTCGTGTCTACATATCAGTATAGCAAAGAGATGCCGCATAAACAATTTATTATCAATTGCTGCACCACAAACAAAAAAACACCTTGGCGGGTGTGATTTGTTTGTGGACGATACAGGACTCGAAGGGGCGGAAGCCCCGTCTCTCATGAAAAGTTTTAACCGCAAATAATTTATCTGAACAAGATACCAACAATGATTTTATGGATCTTAACTCATTCCTTTGCAGGTTTTCGCAATCTGATACCGCCACAAACAAAAAACACCCTGGCGGGTGTGTTTTGTTTGTGGACGATACAGGACTCGAACCTGTGGCCTCACCGATGTGAACGGTGCGCTCTAACCAACTGAGCTAATCGTCCGAACTCTACCTATTATCCAGGGCTAAATTCACTAGCTTATCCGCCTCCTGATTCTGCTCTCGCCGAACGTGAGTGTACCTGACCTTGCGAAAGCCGAGACTGGCATTGTATATCTGAACGAACAACGGAGCCAAGTCTTTATTCTTGACCTTATAATTGCCGTTGAGCTGTTCGACTACCAACTGGCTATCCAGGAAAAAATCAACTTCTTTCGCACCCAGCTCCTTGGCCTTTGCAATGGCTGCCACAACGGCTTTGTACTCCGCCTGATTATTCGTGGTCTCGCCGATGTATTCGGAAATCTCCGACAGGACTTGGCGCTGCTCGTCATAAATGACGGCTCCGATAGCGGCTGGTCCGGGGTTGCCTCGCGCGCCCCCATCGGTAAATATGATCAATTTTTCATTCATGCGTTTGATGGCTTCAAGTCGATGATGCGTAGCTGCACCTCCCTTTTGCCGTTGAATTCGTTCAATTCCATATAATAAGCTAGGTCTATTGTATCACCGATTTTCAAATCTGGCCATTCTTCCGCCTGGCCGAAACCGAGAGCGGTCTTGACCTTGGAGGTTGAGTTCCTGAGTTTCAGGCGCAGGTGGCGCCCGTCCCAGCCCAATTTGGCGACGTCGACGATATTGATCTGACGACTTAAGAAAACCGGGCGGGGATTGCCTTCACCGAAAGGAGCGAATCGCTCGATCTGGCTAAGAAAGCTCTCATCAACCAAGGACAAGTCAATCTCGGTCTCGATTTTCAAGCTTGGCTTCAGATCTAGGCCGCCAAGGGTCTTGTTGGCCGCTTCAGTGATGTCCTTGATGAAACGCTCCAGATTTTCCTGGCCTTTGATGCTGAAACCGCAAGCGGCGGCATGACCGCCGTACTTGTGCAACGAATCCTTGACGGCTTCCACTGCCTTGATCAGATTGAACTGATCGATGCTGCGGCCTGACCCTTTGATTTCATCATTGTTTCCGGTTATGACAAGCGCGGGAAGATAGTATTTTTCCGACAACCGCCCAGCCACCAATCCGACCGTGCCCTCGTTCCAGGGTTCGCCCTGTCCGTAGACGCTAGGACTCACCGCAACGATTATCTTGTCAGCGGTCCTCTCTGCCTCGACGTTGGCGATTATCGCCTTCACTATATCTTCAGTCACCTTCTGCCGTTCCTGGTTGCGCTCATTCAGGCCTTGCGCCAATTTCTCGGCCACAGCCTGGTCGCGGGTGACTAGCAATTCGAAAGCGGTATTTGCATGATCCATGCGTCCGGCAGCATTCAATCTAGGTGTCAGCTGGAAACTGACGTTCCAGCTGTCGATCGAGCGTTCGGGGTTGATCTTGGCTATCTTGATCAATTCTTTCAAACCGATCCGACGCGTCTGGTTCAATATCTCGAGACCGCGCTTGACCAAGACCCGATTCTCGCCTACCAAAGGGACGCAGTCGGCGATCGTGCCGAGAGCAACCAAGTCCAGTATCCGCTCTTCCAGCCGAAGCTTCATCTCCTGATCCAATTTCGAGCGCTCGATTATGGCCATAGCTAATTTGGCCGAGACTCCGACGCCGGCCAAATATTTGAATGGGTAGGTTTCCGTTGCCACCATCGGATTGATTACCAAGCAGTCGGGCATCGCCTCGTCCTCGGGCGGCGGAACGTGATGATCGGTAATGATAACTTCGAGGCCGATTGACTTGATATAGGCAACCTCCTCTTTATTGCGGATGCCGTTATCGACCGTAATTATCAATCCAGCGCCATTGGCCGCAATCTCATCGATCGCTTGGCGGTTCAAGCCATAGCCCTCGGAAACGCGATCGGGAATATAGATGTCGGTCTTAGCCTTGAGCGTCGACAGCACCTCCAAGAGACAGGCGGTGGCGGTTACGCCGTCGGCGTCATAATCACCGTAAATAACAATCTTCTTGCCCGCCTTGATCGCCCCGATTATCTGTTCGACTGCGGCTTCGATCTGACTGAACAACGAAGGCGCATGCTTATACGTCAGGTAATCCGACGAAAGAAAGGCCTCAGCCGTCTCTGGTTCGGTAATGTGGCGATTAAACAGGAGTTGTGCGGTTATTTGGTCATAACTCGACAAGGCGTCAGTTGCGGCAGTGGTGATGCTATCACGGAGCTGCCAATGACGTTTTGACATTTTAGCTTATTTTAAAAAATTAATAACTGAATTTGCAACCTTATCTGAAACGAATTATGCGGATTACTGCATGAAGGCGATCCCGACTGACCAAATGACCATTGAAAAAATTACCATCAGGCTGACGATAGCCCAGGCGACTCTGATTTTTCTGCTTCTTTTAGTGTCAAACATAAGTTTGTATGTTATCTTTTTAGAATTTTGACGAATGTGTCGCTCGGGATGTCAACGCTGCCGCGACCCATGGCCATCATCTTCTTCTTGCCCTTCTTCTGCTTTTCCAAAAGCTTTCTCTTGCGGGAAACATCACCGCCGTACAGTTTGGCCGTAACATCTTTGCGCATGGCCGAGATGCGCTCAGCCGCGATCACCTTGCCGCCAAGCGCTGCTTGGAGCTTGATCACGAACATCTGCTGCGGCAGGGTCTCTTTCAGGACCTCGACCACTTCTTTGCCGCGGCGGAAAGCGTCATCGCGATAGACGATGGTCGATAACGATTCGACTATCTCTTCCGCCACCAGGATGTCGAGCTTGACCACGTCAGCCGGGCGATAATCCAAAAATTCATAATTTATCGAGGCATAACCGGAGCTGATGCTTTTTATCTTGTCATAAAAATCGGTCAGGATGGCGCTCATCGGCAATTGATAATGCAGCACCGCCCGCTCCTGGTCCAGATATTCGGTATTCACATACACACCCCGCTTCTCCTGGGCGAAACTCATTATGGATCCTAAATAATCCTTGGGCGTGACCACATCCAGCTTGACCCATGGCTCCTCAAGTTCCTTGATTTCACTCTGCTGAGGCAGGAGCTGGGGACTAGACACGATCAGGGTTTCGCCATTGGTCTTTTCGACATGGTACGAAACGCTCGGCACCGTGACGATCAGATCAAGATTGTGCTCGCGACGAAGACGCTCCTGGAAAATCTCCAAGTGCAGCAAGCCGAGAAAGCCGCAGCGGAAGCCGAAACCGAGGGCTTGGGAATGTTCCGGTTCGTAAATCAGGGCGGCATCGTTGAGCTTCAATTTAGAGATCGCCTCGCGCAAAAGCTGGAATTCGTCCCCTTCCTTGGGAAAGATACCAGCGAAAACCATAGGCTTGGCCTCTTTGTAGCCGGTCAACGGCTGGGCATTCAATGCATCCTTCGAAAGGATTACCGTATCGCCGACTCGGCAATCAGCAACTTCCTTGAAGCCGGTAACGATATAGCCGATCTGGCCGCAGGCCAATTCCTTGGTTGATATGTAATCGGGCTTGAAAATACCGACATCGATCGCTTCGCTTTTAGCGCGAGTGGCAACCAAAGTGATCTTCTCGCCGTTACGGACAGCGCCATCGATGATGCGTACGTAAGCGACCACTCCGCGGTATTCGTCGTAGTTAGAATCAAAAATCAAAGCCCTTAGTGAAGAATCGGGCTTGCCAGCCGGAGACGGAATCCGTGCAATGACAGATTGCAGCAACTCGGTCACGCCCTCGCCGGTCTTGCCCGAGACTGCCAATACCTCATCTTCGGAACAGCCGAGCAATTTCATTATTTCCCTTTTGGTCTTGGGCACGTCGGCTGCCGGCAAGTCGATCTTGTTGACTACCGGGATAATTACCAAATCTTGTTCCATGGCCAAATAAAGATTGGCGAGAGTCTGCGCTTGGATACCCTGAGTGGCATCAACTAGCAAGACAGCGCCTTCGACAGCGGCCAAACTCCTCGAAACTTCATAACTGAAGTCGACGTGGCCGGGGGTATCAATCAGATTAAGGCGATGACCCTGGAACTCCATGGTCACTGGCGCTAATTTTATGGTGATGCCACGTTCACGTTCCAGGTCCATCTTATCCAAAACCTGCTCCTTCATCTTGCGCTTCTCTACTGTCCCGGTCAGCTCAAGCATACGGTCAGCCAGAGTTGATTTGCCGTGGTCTATGTGAGCAATAATGCAAAAATTCCTAATTTTATCCATTTTTTTACCTGAAATCCTCAATAATAAATAAGAGGAGCCAGTTTGGGCCCCTGGTATTTGAGTGACTATATCTTACAAGTTTTATGCCAAACGGTCAAATGGCCCCTAGGCACCGACCTTGTCTACAAATGAGTTCTTATCGAAGTAATCGTCGACCAGCGCTCGAGCTTCGTTCATTACCACGAATTTTTCATGATCTTTATAGCTGGTCAGGATTTCTTCGAGTTCGATATCCAGGATATCTTTAGTCAAGGGCAGGAGCTTGCTATCGGGCTTGACCTCCAGGGCAAACCCGGTCGGCTTATGCTCGTAAAGATTTTCGCTGATCTTTTTCCAATTATCCAAAAGTCCGACAGCCTCCTTGACGCAGCTGCCTGGTTGCAATGTCCGATTCTGCTCAGCCAGATAAATATAGACGGAGTGCATATGGAAAGCCAGATCGCTTGCGAAACGCATAGCGAGTCTCTTCTCTTTCTTGCGATTGTACCACAGAAGTATATTGATCATATCAGATTCCTCGAGCCTCGCCCTGATCTTCGCTTTCAAGCTGTTTCCAGGGCAACCGCCTCTTTAATCCTTGCCAGAACGAATCGAGCTCTTCGCTCTTAAGTATAGCACACGTCCCCGCGTAAACCAGCAATCCGATCATGCCGGCCGTGAAGCCTTGAGTAAAGACACCCAGGCCAGTCTGCATGTCGATGAATGGCAGAAGGATAATCTTGACATACTGCGCTACCAGCATGGCCGTCAGGCCAGCCGCCACGAACTTCGAAGATGAGAGCAGGATCTTGCGGCCGTCCAAGCCGTCAAGCTGCCGGCTCAAGATGGTCCAGAGCATCAGATAATTGAAGACGTTGGCGATAGAAAAAGCCAACGCAATGCCGGCAACTCCTAGGGTCCTCGATAGCCAGAGAGAAAGAATTATATCCATAAGCACCGAGGTGATTCCGATATAGAAAGGGTGCTTGCTGTTCTGACGGGCGTAGAACATCCGCACCAGCAAAGGGATGCTGGCTTGAGCGAATAAAGAAAAGCTGAAGAAGGTCAAAGCTTCGATAGTAAACACCGTATCTTCCCAATTGAACTGCCCCCAGCCGTAAAGGACACGGACGATCTGGGCGCGAAGGACCCAGACCAGCATAGTCGAGGGGATGATAAAGAAAAGGATCTGCCGCTGGGTGTTGGAAAATATCTCGACAAGGCCCTTGCGGTCCTTGGCTTTGGACGAGAGCAGCGGGAATACGGCTGTGGCGAACGAGATGCCGAAGATACCTATGGGAAAAGACTGGATATTATTAGCTAGATTAAAAACGGTCAGCGAGCCTGAGGCCAGGGTGCTTGCAATGGCCGTACTGACCAAGAGGTCGACTTGGGAGATTGCCAAAGACATAGTTCGAGGCACCATCAAGCGTCCTAATTTCCGGACAGATGGTTCCTTCCAGCCCAGCCTCGGACGATATTTGAAGCCCAACTGGATGGCAGTCGGCAGCTGGATGGCAAAATGGAGGAAGGCGCCGATAACCACGCCCCAGGCCAAGCCATAAGTTCCCCAAATAGGCACCAGCCAGACTGCTCCGGCAATGATACCGAGATTATACATGATCGGCGCAAAAGAATAGACTAGAAATCTCTTGAACGACTGAAGGACGCCGCCGATGACTCCCGACAGGCCAAGAAAGAAGGGGGAAAGGAACATAATCCTCGTCAGGTTGACCGTCTGGTCAAGTTTTTCGGGCGAAAACCCGGGAGCGAAAGCTTCGGCCAGGGGGCGGGCGAAGATGATGCAGATCGTTGAAATCGCAATAAGCCCCAGAGCGAGGATGTTGATTATGTTACTAGCCAGAAGCCAGGCTTCATTATTCTTACGTGTGTCGTTCTCATCCTTGAGCAGATCGGTAAACAGGGGGATGAAGCCGGCTGAGAGGGCGCCCAGCACGAGAAGATTGAAAACCAGGTCAGGCACCCTGAAAGCGGCATAATAGACATCAAGAGTGTCGCCTGCACCGAATTGCCCAGCCAGGATGCGGTCGCGTACCACGCCGAGAAAACGGGAAAACAATGAAGAAAAGGCAACCAGGATGGCTGCCGTCGTCACGCTATTCGTCTGGTGTGAAAAAATCCTTTTCAGCATCTTATCTGGCAATGGTTAATTTTACTTTGCGGGCGATATTCAGCTCTTCGTTAGTATTGATGGCAAGAATAGGTAGGGAGGACAGGTGGCGGAGCTTGCGCATGACTGCTTGCCGGGTTGCCGGGTTGCCGGCTCCGATCGCTCCGGTAAAGACGATTGCGTCTACGGCTCCCTCCAAGACCGCATAGTAAGCTCCGATATATTTGGCAATGCGGTAAGTGAACACATCGAATGCCGCCAGCGCTGCGGGCTGGCCCAACGAGACTTCTCTCAGCAGATCGCGGAAATCGCAAATGCCTCCGGTCAGCCCCTTCCAGCCAGACTCTTCGTTGATTAGGCGATAAACTTCGCCGACCTTATCCTCGTTGATCTCACCTGGCAGCAAGTACATCAATTCGATGACCAACCCAGGGTCGATATCTCCGGTGCGGGTCTGCATCATCAAGCCTTCAGCCGGGGTGTAGCCATTCGAGATATCGACCGGCCTTCCCTGCTTTATAGCCGCGACCGAAGAGCCGCCGCCAAGGTGGCATGATACCAGATTGATCTTGTCCGTCTTTTTGCCGAGCTGGGCCGATGCTTCACCCATGGCATACTCATGGCTCAAGCCATGGAAGCCATAGCGGCGTATATGATATTTACTGGCGATATCTCGCGGCAAGGCATAAGTTTTGGCCTGATCCGGCAATTCGCTGAAAAAACCTGTATCGAAAACCGCTATCTGAGGCGCTTGCGGCAAAAAATCCGCTACGGCCTCGATGCCGGCCAGGTTGTGCGGGTTATGCAGCGGAGCCAGATAATTGAGCTCTGATAGTTCATTCATCACCGCCGAGGTAACGATGGTCGGCCGGGAGAATTGCCAGCCGCCATGGACCACGCGATGGCCGACAGCTTCGATATCGCCAAAAGCGACCACCTGGCGCAGAAGCTGTTTGATGTTTGATTTGAAATCCTTTTCAGCGAACTGGCCTCCCGCCAACTCTGTCTCATCGGCGGCAAACAGCTTGTATTTGACCGAGGTCGAACCTGAATTAAGGACTAAGACATTGGACATAAGTTAGAAGATTATTTCAGCAGTCGTGCCAGGTTCGGCTCCGGCAGCGTTTCCTTCGTCGACGTCAAGATGCAGATGCCAATCGTAATTATCAGACACCTTGAACATGACATTCTCATACACTACCGCTCGAGGGCCGCCAATCCTGGCTTTGACGAACTGGCCATGCTTGACGGAGAGCTCTTCGGCGCGTGACGAGGAGCAATGGATATGGCGATATGCCAAAACCACGCCCTCTTCCAGCTTGACGGTACCGTTCGGCCCGATCAGGGTAATCCCTGGCGTGCCCTTGATGTCGCCGCTCTCACGGATAACCGGGATCAAGCCTAAAAAATAGGAATCTGTCCTTGAGACTTCAACCTGGCTGTAGCTTCTGACGGGACCGAGCACCCGGACCCCTTTCATGGTGTTTTTCTCGGTCTGGATATCCAGGACTGCGCTTGAGGCGAATTCTCCAGGCTGGGAAAGCGGCTTGATGGGTGACAGTTCATAATCCTCACCGAAGAGTTCAGCTAGGTGTTCAGCAGTGAGATGGATGTGTCTTGCCGACACTTCGACCGGAACGGTCAGGTTGTTTTTTTTCATATCGATAATTTTACTAAATCAGCCTTTCTTATCAAGCCGTTCTGCGCTCCCTTGATCGAAGCCACTCGAGCGGCATTGTTAGCTGCCAGTTTCATCGCTCTCGCCAGATCATCCTTATATATAATTAGGCCGGCGACGACTGACGATCCGAAAGCGTCACCCACGCCCACGGTATTGATTTTCCTTTTCAAGTTGATGGCTTTGACCTTGTACGCCTTGCCATCACGCCAAGCAGTAGCGCCCTTGCCGCCATTAGTGACGATGGCAACCTTCGGACCCCACGAAGAAATGATCTCCGCCATTTTGGCCGGATCATCGAAGAATGACAGAGGTTTTCTCTTGTAGGCCTGTTCGGAGATGACCAGTTCCCTGGCCTCATCCAAATTAAGCACGACCAGCTCCGTCTTCTTAAGATACTTGGCCAACGCCTTCTTGCCAGCAGCAAGCTGCGTGTGGCCTGGATTCCAGGCAATTTTAGGACCGTCGACTGAGAATAACTTATCCAAGAACTGCTTCCAATCTCCGGATAGCGAAGTCAGATATACCCATTGGGATTTTTTGAGCTGTTTGGCCGTGCTGGGGTCGATATCCAAAAACGAGTTGGCGCCACGGACGGAAAATGAGATATGTTCGTTGTCGGGACCGACGATGATCGGCGAAAAGCCGCTCATCTGGCCCTTGACCGTCTGTACTAATCGATGGTTTATCTTTTCGCTTTTCAGGTGGCGGACGATCTGCGATCCTCGCTCATCATTTCCGACCGCTATTCTCGAGGCGGTTTTGAGTCCCAGCCTGGCAAACGAGACCGCTGCATTGGCTGCGCCGCCCCCGAACGCCAATTCGACCTTGTCTACCGCTAATTTTGCTCCGTATTCGAAACCGAGAAGTTCCTGGCGCAGAACGTCATGCTTATTGTCGATCAGTACGCCTTCATGAGTGAACAATGTCATGTCTTCAGTCGCGCCGCCGACGGTGACCACGTCATATTTCATAATGATTTATATTAATTCATTATACCGATTATACCATTTATACGGCCAAATATAAAGCCAGGCACTGTTCGGTGCCTGGCTTAGAAGCTGCTATTTCAATTGGTCCGGTTTCTTACTCAGTTCGTCGCGGTCGGCTTTAGCTATGAGATAAATCAAGTCATTATCCCCCCTCTTGGCGTAGAATTGCCCTTGGCCGTCCTCTTTGCCGATCATCAAAGTGCTATCCAGTCCATCGCCAGTAACCTGGGCGATGAGAGAGGCTTTGTCAAGACCGGTCGGCTTGAAATCCTGGGCCGGAATTTTGGCGGCAGTCAGCTCGGTCAGGCGAGCTATCACTTTTGCGACCTTGTCCTTGTTCAACTTGTTTTTGCCATCAAACCAGTCTTCACCCTTCTTTTCCAAAACATACTGCTTGTCCTGGAATTGCAAGCGGACCTTCTGAGCCTTAGTTGCGTCGCCGCCCTTGAAGATTGCCAGGTCACGCCAATCCTCAGCCATGAAGACTGACCAGAGATTTGCCTGGACGGTCCGATAGGTGTTGTCATCGTCCTGACGGCTGATATATGAGCTCGAATAATCGCTCGACATCTTGCCGATTACGACGGTCGTCTTGTTGTCCCTTTGATAGAATGAGACTTCGATTCCGCTGCTGTCGGTCTGGAATTCCGATTTACGATCCTTGTTAGTGCTGGCCAATTCAAACTGATTCTTCTGGGCGGCTTTGAGCTGAGTGATCATTTGTTCGATAGCACCCGAACTAGCGTTAACCGCTTTCTTGTCAGTACCGACTTTCCAATCATCGCCCTGCTTTACTAAGACGGTCTTGGCCTTGCCGATCTCAACCTTATCAATCTTGCCGAAATCCACATCCGAAAGGAAATTTTTCGGCTGTCCAGCTTTCTCGCGCCAGGACTTGATCGGCCCGTTGTAGGCGAACCCTAGACCGACAAGAACCAATAAAATAGCCGCTAAAACCAGGTTATTTTTCTTCATAGATTTAATTAATGAGATAGATTGTTCTTGATTTCATCGAAAAGTTCAGCTTTGTCTTGCATACCGACTCGACGCATTATTTCTTCTCCTGATTGGGACAAGTAGATCGTAGTCGGGACGGTGGTGATGCCGAAGGCCTTGGCTTGATCGGCCTGGTCATCAAAATCGTACTCTTCAATGGCCAAATCAGGATATTGCTGGCGCACTTCCTGCCACATCGGACGCATCACGATGCAATCGGCGCACCACATGGCTGTAAATTTGATAATTCTGATCATGCGTTATTCGGTTTCCGGCTGACGCTTGTTGCGTCGACGGGCATAATAGCGATACAAGCCGAAGCCGACGGCTAAAAGCGTGATACCAAAAACGTTGCCGTAACGGATGGCTATCTTGGAGCTGTCAGAAAGCTGTTCCTTCAGCGGATGGCTCGAAATGGCCTTGGCGCGGATACCGATCAGCTGTTCATCGAGACCGAGGTAATCGACCATATTCTGGAAGAACGCCAGGTTGTCACCGGTGTCCAGTAAGCCGTCCTTCAAGAAATCGCTGTCGCCAACGATGATGAGCCTCGCCTTGTCTGTCGATCCCTGATCATAAGGGCTCTTCAGCTTGCCCTGGACTGCGGCGGCCAATGTGTATTGGTCGGCGCTATCAGCCGTAGGAACCTGGTCAGGACGCAGATTGAAGTTGCTGGTCGCATGCCAGGCGCGGTTGGTGGTCTTAGCCAGATAAGCGACCTGATTCTGAGTGGCCACCTCCTGGCTGATGCTGATGCTCGAGGCCCACGGCAGGACTATGCTCTGAAGGCGCGAAACGACCGGGTTGGATTTATCCAAGCCGTTCGTGACCTTGGGCCAGAATGGATATTCGATATTGAAAGTCATGAAACCCTGATTGAATGACGCCATGCCGGCCGAAACATCCAGCACCAAATCCTTGTTCAAGGTGACGCCGTAACCAGACAGCAACTCTTCCATGCCCAACTCATTCTTGCTGGCAGATAATCCGTTATCGATCTTGACGCCGTCAACCAAGAGAAGCAGGCTGCCGCCGCCCATGACGAACTTATCAATAGCCTTGAGCTCATCTTTGGTGAATTTTTCCTTCGGCCCGGCGATAACGAGAGCCTTGATGGTTGAAGGAATAGTCTTTTCCGTCTTCAGGTCGACAACCTGGACCTGATAAAGCTCTTTCAATGCCTTATCGGCCTTGGTCGCTTCCTTTTCCCATTCCAGCGTACCATGGCCTGCCAGAGTGCCGATAACAATCGGTTCCTTGGCGGTTAATTTCTTGATATCCGAGCTGACCAGGTATTCGAAGTTGCTGACATCTTGCAGAACTGGTACGACCTCAGACTTGTCGCCGTAGCTCAGAACCATGCCCATATAGCCATTGACCACTTGGTATTTGTCTTTTTCCAAGACATTGAACTGGATCTCAGGAATTCCCTTTGAACGCAGCTCCGAGAGGACCTCCTTATCCTTCAGGGGGTCGATGACCTGAACCTTGATTTTGCCCTTGGAGTAATTCTGATACTCATCCAAAAGGTCAAGCACCTCCTGTTTCAAGCTGATGTACTGGCTTGGAAGATTGCCGCTGAAATAGACCTTGATATTGATGATGTCCGGCAATTCCCGCGCCAAATCCTTGCTGGCCGAAGAAAGCGAGTAGTTCTTGTTGTTGGTCAAGTCAAAACGGTGGAAAAGCTGATAAGAAAAGAAGTTCAGGGCGGCAATGACGCCTAGGACCAGTAAGACGTTCAAACCGAAACCGGCCTGCTTCTGCCACTTGGTGATTTTGTTTATCTTTTGCATCATATGTTTGCCTTATTGCCAATTACGCTGCGAGATGACCCGAGCGTTCAGCCAGAGGAAGAAAAAGATGAAGGAGAAATAATACAACAGGTCCTTCGTATCGATTACGCCCTTGGCGATGTTATAAAAATGGCTGCCGAGACCGAGGAACTTCATGATCGGAGCCGCGAATTGAGGTGCGCTAATAAGCACGAAATCGGCTCCGACGACAAAGAAGCCGAAACAGCCGGCCAGTGCCAAGACGAAGGCGATTATCTGATTCTTGGTCATGGCTGAAATGAAGAGTCCGAGGGATAGATAGGCTCCAGCCAGGAGCAAGGCCCCCAGATAGCCGCCGACAACCGGGCCGACTTCCAAATCGCCCAAGTAGCTGACAGTCACTGGCAGCGACAGGCTCAGGAGCAACGCGGCCGCAACGAAAGCCAAGGCCGAAAAGAACTTGGCCAGCACAGCCTGCCAGTCGGTTATCGGCAAGGTCAGAAGGAATTCGATCGTGCCGGATTTTTTCTCCTCGGCCCAAAGGCGCATGGTTATGGCCGGAGAAAGGAAGAGGAACAGCCAAGGCAGGATCGCGAAATAATCGCGCATGCTGGCCTGGCCGATCAGAAAGAAAGAGTTGAAATAGAGCCAGTTGCCGACGATGAGGTACGCGCCGATAAAGATATAGGCGATCGGCGAATTGAAGTAGCCCCAAAGCTCCTTCTTGCCCAAGACGTAAATCGTTTTTAGATATTCCTTATTCATACGCTTAGTGGTTAATTGCGGTTAAGGTGCGGAAGACGTCTTCGAGAGAGTGCTGCTTCTGGGTGAATTCGACGATTCCCCAGCCGGAATTGATAACGACGCGCATCACGGCTTCTCGCGGATCGTGGCCGTCGACCGGCTCGATTTCCAGATTCACGATGCCGTCCTCGAAGCGCTTGACTTCGACTCGGGCGACTGATTCGACTCCGCGGATCTTCTCAACCACGTCGAATTGGTCGCCGCGCACGGATAGCGTCAGGAATTCCTTGACGCCGGACTTGGCTACTAGCTCGCTCGGACTGCCCTCGCCGACTATCTTGCCGTTGTTGATGATGATGACCCGGTCGCAGGTCGCACTGACCTCCGATAAGATATGTGTTGAAAATATGACTGTTTTTTCTTTGCCCAGACGCTTGATCAGGTCGCGGATCTCGACGATCTGATTCGGATCAAGCCCGGTCGTCGGTTCGTCCAGGATCAGGATTTCCGGATCATGGATGATGGCCTGGGCCAAGCCGACACGCTGGCGGAACCCCTTGGACAGCTCATCTATCGGCCGATGCAAAACCTTCTCCAGGTTGCACAGCTCGGCTACCTCCTTGATGCGGGATTTTATCTTATCGGAATCAACCTGTCTCACCTCCGCGATGAAACGGAGGTATTCATCTACCCGCATATCATCATAAAGCGGGACGTTTTCAGGCAGATAGCCAATCTTCTTGCGGGTCTCAAGCGAGTGGTCGGCGACATCGAGGCCGTCGATCGAAACGCTGCCGCTGGTCGCACCCCAGAACGAGGTGATGATTTTCATGGTGGTGGTCTTACCGGCACCATTTGGCCCTAAAAAGCCAAGGATTTCCCCCTTGTTGACCGTAAAACTCACCTGGTCCAGCACTTTGGCCGTGCCGAACTTCTTTACCAGATCTTTGATTTCAATCATAGTTTTAGGCTTTTATACAAAGAAATCCGCAAAATAGTGGATTTCTTTGATATTATACTCTATTCAGTTTTGAAGCGCAAGAATTTCCTAGGCTTTTTACTGTTTTGACGAAGCGGTATTGTTGAAATCATTCGCCTCGATAAGCACGCCTTTCGTCGTGTCCGTGACTGATGAGGCGTCGATCTTTACTACGTGCTTGGTAATCCTGAAACCGCCGGTGCCGTATTTCTTGAAGATTTCAGTCATATCGGTCTTGACCTCGCCCAGCGAGCCTTTGTTGAGCCAGCCTGATTTAGAGGAAAGATAGCCGATGGCCGCAGTGGTGCTGGCTTTGCCGCCAGCGATGAAACTGATACGGAAAGCGACCCTGACCGTAGTAGAACCGATATAGGCCGGGGCGCCCTGATTTGTCACATTAGCTACTGCGAAATATTTAGGCTGGGTAACGGCTGGACTGCAATAACCGAGCTTGGTCAAGCCAAGTGAGGCGTTCGTTACCTTCTGCTGTTCGCTGATCTCGACCTTGCTGTTGCCGTCAATATCGACACAGCACATATTGACCGGTTTCAGTACCCCCAGGTACGCCTGAGTCATCAGGGTGGCGTCATTCGCAGTCACTTTTCCGTCATGATCAAGGTCTCCCTTCAATTGCCCTGGGTAGCAAGCGAATGGGGTCGAGCTGGAAATGACCTTTGGCATCAATGGCAGGTTTTCCTTGACGCCAAGAAGTCTCGGGTTGCTGATTGAAAAATCCGGCTTGCCGATGGATTTATAACCGACCCAGTTGTTGTTGCTCAGATTGGATTCGATAAACCCGTCATACGGTGGATTATAAGGATTCTGCAATGGCAGATCGATGCCGTTGATAACGCCGCCATTAAGGTTGTCCCTGGCCCAGATATAATTGAAATTCACCTGAGCCTTTAGGCTTAAGCCGGTCAAATCTTTGGCATTCAAGGGCAAGGGCAAGATGGCCTCAGTCTCAAAACCGCTCTTGAATCTCGGCATGATCGCTCCTGTCGACGAGGCCGATTTAACGACCACGCGGTAACCGGACTTTACCTTATTCTTGTCGATGGTCCTCAGAGCAACCAACAGATTCCTTGGATCAAGGCCGGCATAGTTGGAATTATAATTCTTAAGGTCGCTGATACTATAAGCTGGGCCGCCGATATTCTTGATCTTTACTGCTGCGGCATACTGCTGATTGGTGGCCGCATTGCTTTGGATTACCCTGACATCGGTGACGACGAAGTCGGGCATCGATTCCAAGGCGCGGCCATCTTTGATTTCGAAGGTTTTAGTGAACTTTTTGTAGAGGCTGTTATCCGCCAGCCATTTGGAGTTAGGCATGATACCCGCTTGGACATACAAATATGGCGTCGATGTCGGGATAATCAAAGAGGCGCCAGCAAGCCCTCTGTAGTCTGGGGCCGGAGCTGCCACGCCGGGCGAATAGGTAAAAGCCGTAATCGGGTTGGCGGGGGTGTAGGCGACGGCATATTCAGCGCCAGCCGCCAGCATCGGGAACTCCCTGACTGCGACCGTTCCATAGCCGCTGCTATCATTTATATTTAGCATGATTGCCGGGGTCGTGGTGGTGTTGTTAGGAGTCATGGCACCGCCCTCGTTCTTGACCATCAAATAAACGCGGTAGTTATAGCCGTAATTGTCGCGGCCCAGATATTCGAGCCTGATGCCTGTCGGCTTAAGCAGAGGAGCTGGCGGCGGCGTGGCGGCGCCTTGAGTCACATTAAAAGAGATTGCGAAAATAGCAATCATGAAAAGCGCAAGCAGACTTTTGCGCTGGAGATAAGTTCTGCTCATAAGCATGAAAATGAGCTGGCTCATTTTTAGTTAGTTATAGTCCCTCCGGAAGCCCGGATGGACAGATGATTCAATTATAGCAAAAATTGCACTTCGGGTGAAATTACAGCTTGAACTCGTCCAGGGTAACGGCCGCTTTGATCGTCTTGCCATTCCTCCAGATTTTAAGGTTCAGTACATTGCCCGGCTTGAACTTCTGGGTCACGGACAGGAGGGTGTTACGGCCTTCGATCTTGGTGCCATTGGCTTCGATTATGATATCCCCCGCTTTTATTCCGCCTTTCTCGGCCGGAGAACCTGTTGCGACTGCCGGCTGGCCACTACCGCCATTATCAACCAAAGCGCCGTTGGACAAGGTCAGTTTCTTTTCCCTAGCGATATCCGGCGTAATCATGACATAACGGACACCCAGTCTCGGTCTGACTATTCGGCCGACTTCACGGGCGCTCTTGATGACCGGTTTGGCATCGTTGACCGCGATGGCGAAGCCGATCGATGAGCCTGAGGCGTCGACAGCGACATTGATGCCGACCAGCTTACCCTCCAGGTCGATCAGCGGCCCGCCGGAATTGCCGAAATTGATTTCGGCATCGGTCTGGATCACGTTGCCCAGGTTCTCAGGAGAACCAGCTTGATCGCTGGCTATGATATCGCGATTCAAGCCGCTGACGATGCCCTTGGTAACGCTATTCTGATAAACGCCGAGCGCGTTGCCGATGGCGATGACCGAGATTCCTGGGGCCAATTTGTCGCTATCGCCCAATTCGACGAATGGCAGATTCTTATCGAAAATCTTCAGGATAGCCAGATCGTTCAGCGGGTCCTTGCCGATAAGCTGGGCGTAATACTGTTTGCCATTCTGCATAATGACCTTATACTCGGCTTTGCTCGCATCCTGGACCTCGATGACATGCTTATTAGTCAAAAGCAGGCCGTCGGAAGAGATCAGGAAGCCTGTGCCGGAGCCGACTTTTTCTTTTCTGCTTTCGGTCGTGGAAGTACCGCTGCCCAAGAGGATCAACGGTGTTTTCACGTTCTGATACACATCGATATTGACCACGGCCGGCGAAACCTTTTTGATCGCCCGCACCGTCGCTTCTTGCTCATCAAGCCGCAGATTATCGGCCTCAAGCGCCGGCCGCGAAGGCACGGACAGCAGCAACCCCAGAGACAGGCCGAAAACAAATAGCGCTGCGCTTGATATCAATTTGATCCTTAAATTTTTCATATGATTATTTCCTTTCTTCTTCTTCATTGTGCGAGTAGCTGATAAAGGGGCCTCCCCGCCTGAATAATTTCGGGTTGCCATTATCTGCCGGCTCACGTATCTCTGCAGCCTTCTCAACCGGTGTTTCGACAGGCCGTTCTTTGAGTTTCGGATAAGCGGGGGCGAAAAGCGGCAGGTCGAACTCGCGTGCCAATCTGGCCATTTCATAATTAACATCCTTTTGCGCTTTGCGCCGAGCAGCCGGCTCATCGCTGACGCCAGCCACCTCCCGATAATGGGCCAGTGCTATGACCTGGTCATAGGCGTCAAAACCCTCGCCGCTTTTTTTCAGCTCGGTCAGCAGGCGGGGCAGGTCGAAATCCTTTTTGTCTTTGTCCGCGATAGCGAGTTTTTCCTGCAAGAATAGCCTTATGGCCGCCAAAAAGGCAGGTGAAAACCTGCCCTCCAATTTAGACTCGACTGCCGGTTTTTCCTTTTTCGGCTGATTGAATAATTCTAATTGCTCTTCAAACATATAATCAGTATAAGACCGATTAAGCGTGCCGTCCAGAGCAAAAAAATAGGGCCGCTTTGATAGCGGCCCGGTTCGTTAAGATGGGTTTGTTACTTAGTGCATGGTTTCATTGCCTTCGCGGTGAATCTGGCAGCCTTTGGCGCAAGCGGCGCCGGGCACTTCTTGTGCGCTCATGGCGGCGCCGGCCACTGCTTCGATTATCGAAGCTAGGGCGGCTGGCGATTTGAGCTGCACTTCGATGACATGAATCTGGCCACGCTCCTCGGGGATGATCACTTTCCATCCTTTACTGACGTCAAGCGGTTTGTCCCAGTTGTCGAGACGGTCGTGGATGGAGAAGAACATCCGCTCTTCGACCCGATCGCGCTTCGATGCCAGCACCCTGATTTCCGCCTCGGCCGGACCGACCTCGTTGGACTTGAGGTGGCCGCCCTTGATGGCCTCGCGAAGCTCTTTGATCCGCTGGTCGAGGCGCATCATGACAGTGAAGGCGCACTTCTCGAAATGATTCATCTTCTCGATCGGCTCGAACGTTCCTTCGGCCATCTGCGGCTCGATAAAGTCTTCGGGCCGGACGGCTCTGATCTGGTCCATTAAAGGACCGGGGCTGCATGCGCAATTTTCCATCGTCTTTTCCTCCTGTGGGTTACCCTGCGAAAAACGGGCATATTTAGTTGCCTATGTGCAGACAGTGAAATTTCAAATTAACGAGTTTATAATATAACCTTAAAATGTATTTTTGTCAATAATACGAAGACTTGTATCCTATTTAACAAAAAATCCTCAGGAATATGCTTCTCGAGGATTCTTTAAAATCGCTATTACAGGCCCAATTCTTCCAATAATTTCCTTTGTTGCCGGTTGAGCCCTGTCGGCGTCTTTACGACAACCGTTACCAAATGGTCTCCGCGGCCGCGGCCGTTAAGCTTCGGCACGCCCCGTTCGCGCAAGATAAAAACCTTGCCCGACTGAGTTCCATCGGGAATTTTCAGTGTCACTTCCCCGTCAACCGTCAGGACCGGCACCTTGTCTCCCAAGGCGGCTTGAACCATCGTGATTTCAATCTTGGAAATGATATTATCGCCTTCACGGGTGAACTTCTTGGAGGGGACGACTCGGATGCGCAGATACAGATCGCCTGCTGGCGCGCCATGCGGCCCGGCTTCGCCTTGCCCAGTCAGACGGATCGTCTGGCCGTCATCGATGCCGGCCGGTATCTTGACGCTGAGCTTATCGACTTCCTTGGTCACGCCCAAGCCGTCGCACTTACTGCATTTCTTCGAAGGGATCTTGCCTTCGCCGCGGCAAGCCGAGCAAGCCGTCTGAGTCTGGATATTGCCCAAAATAGTCCTCTGCACTCGAGTAACGCGCCCAGTGCCATGGCAGGTTGAACATGTCTCGATCTTGGCTCCTGGTTCGGCGCCGTTGCCATGGCAACGATCGCAGGCCTTAAGGCGCTTGAGCTGCAATTCCCTCTCAAGGCCGAAAATCGCTTCTTCGAATTCTATAGTCAGGGTCATCTCCAGGTCCTGACCGCGGCTCTGGCGCTTGCTGCGCCCGCCACCACCGAAGCCGAACATCCCGCCGAACATATCGCCAAGGTCATTCAGGTCGAACTCTACTCCATTCTGGCCATTGAAGCCCTGAGCGAAACCGGAAAAATCCCGAAACCCCTCGAAGCCGTTGAAACCGCCAGCTCCCTGAGCCTGCTCGAAATTCGAGCCGAAGCGGTCATACTGGGCGCGCTTGTTAGCATCGCCCAACACCTGATAGGCCTCGTTGATTTCCTTGAATTTAGCTTCATCGCCATGCGGTTTATCCGGATGAAACTCATGCGCCTTCTTGCGGAAGGCCTTCTTGATGTCGTCCGGTGATGCGCCCTTGTCGACGCCTAATATATTGTAATAGTCTTTGCTCATCTTATTCTTTGAATCCGATTTCCTTATTAGTCTCCGGCGCTTCCTCGATCTTGCCGAATTTGGTCTCATAATCCTCAACCAGCTTGCTCATCAAAACGGCAATGCGCTTGAAGTGTCCCGGATTGGTGATAATTTTGGAAACCACTCGGCCGCTGGTGCCGGAGATGGTGATGAAATTCAAGTGGAACTCATCTTTGCTCGGCGTACTGACCTGCATCAGATTAGCATACTCGGCCCCAGGGATGTTGTCAGCGATCTGAATTTCTTGCCTGCCTCCCGGCTGGGATGGCGTTGGCTGAGGCTGGGGTTGCGCTTGGTTTGACATGGGAATATTTTAAAATTTAATTGACGAGGTCGGGGCATGCTTACACATGCCCCATAGCTTAAGCTTCATCCTCTTCGCCATCTTCGGGCGAAAGAAGTTTGAAAAAGATCCAGATCGTCTGCGGCACTCCGAGAAAAAGCATCATGAGGCCTTCCTTCGGACCACCTTCCTTAAAAGCTCCTGCGATGGAGCCGTACGATTGCCTGATCATCCAGATGTTAGCCGCCATGTACAGGGTGGCTAACGAAACAATGGTCGTCATGACCCAATGACCCAAGAGCACCGGTGCCGAAGCCTCGAATAAGGCTGCGAACAGGTTCCAGACTCCGTTTCCGAATTCACCGAACGCGCGTGATTCCATGTGCTGACCTCCTTGGCTGAGAGTTTGACATCTTAATCAGAAACAAGAATGAATTCCACTACCGCCCTGTTGGCTGTCGTTTTCATGGAAGCTCCTTTTGGTATGGAATGAACAACTAACCTTCTCAAGCGATTGCCCGAACGCGAGTTCGGGCAATCTATGAGAATATTAATTCACGACTTCGCCTTCGACCGGACCTTCGTCCTTCTTCGGCTCTTCCCCGCCTGGGGCGGAGCTGTCACCTGCTGCCTGTCCGCCCTGGGCGGAGTACATGGCCGCGCCAATCTTCTGTGCGATATTTGAAAGCTCTTCCATCTTGGTCTTGAGCTCTTCGGCATTCTTGGACTCTTTAGCCTTCTTGATCTCCTCGAGCTTGGCCTCGAGCTCAGTCTTGTCCTCCGGCTTCATCTTGTCACCGGATTCCTTCAAGAGTTTTTCCGTAGTGAATATCAAAGAATCAGCCTGGTTCAAGGTCTCGATCTCATCCTTCTTCTTCTTGTCCTCGTCGGCATGCAGCTCGGCTTCCTTCTTCATCTTCTCCACCTCGTCCTTGGAGAGGCCGGACGAAGCAGTGATAGTGATCTTCTGTTCCTTGCCGGTCGCCTTGTCCTTGGCGTGGACATTCAAGATACCGTTAGCATCGATGTCGAATTTGACCTCGACCTGCGGGATGCCGCGCGGTGCCGGCGGGATGCCGTCAAGGATGAAGCGACCCAGCGACTTATTGTCAGTCGCCATCGGGCGCTCGCCCTGGAGGACATGGATCTCGACCGATGGCTGATTGTCAGCGGCTGTCGAAAAAGTCTGCGACTTGGAAGTCGGGATGGTGGTGTTGCGCTCGATGATCGGCGTGGCCACCCCGCCCAGGGTCTCGATGCCCAGGGTCAATGGAGTGACATCCAAGAGCAGGACATCTTTGACGTCGCCCTGCAAGACGCCGGCCTGGACGGCTGCACCCAAAGCCACAACCTCGTCCGGATTGACGCCCAGATGCGGCTCCTTGCCGAAAAATTCCTTGACCTTGGCGAGCACCAAAGGCATGCGAGTCATGCCGCCGACCATAACGACCTCCTGGATCTGCGAAGCGGTCAAGCCTGCATCCTTCAGGGCGTTCTTAGTCGGTTCCAGGGTCTTCTCTACCAGGTCCATAACCAGCGACTCGAGCTTGGCGCGAGTCATCTTCATGACCAAGTGTTTCGGCCCGTTGGCATCGGAAGTGATGAACGGCTGGTTGATTTCGGTTTCCATAGCAGTCGACAGCTCGATCTTAGCCTTCTCAGCCGCCTCTTTGATCCGCTGCAAGGACAAGGTGTCCTTGCTCAGATCGATGCCTTGGTCTTTCTTAAACTCTTCAATGATCCAATTAATAATACGCAGATCGAAGTCTTCGCCGCCTAAATGAGTGTCGCCGTTGGTCGACTTGACCTCGACGGTATCGGCCGAGATGTCCAGGACCGAAACGTCGAAGGTGCCGCCGCCCAAATCGTAGACCACGATCTGCTGGCCGGCCTTCTTGTCGAAACCGTAAGCCAAAGCAGCCGCGGTCGGCTCATTGATGATGCGCTTCACCTCCAGGCCGGCGATCTGGCCGGCATCCTTGGTGGCCTGGCGCTGGGCATCGTCGAAGTAAGCCGGGACGGTGATGACCGCCTCGGTGATCTTTTCTCCGATCTTGGCCTCGGCATCAGCCTTCAGCTTGGACAGGATCATGGCGGAAACTTCCTGCGGTGAATATTCCTTGTCGCCCATGACGACTTTGACGCCTTCGCCGGATTTGACGATCTTATAAGGCATCACGCCTAGGTCGCGCTGAACCTCGCTATCTTCGAAGCGGCGGCCGATCAGGCGCTTGACCGCATAGACGGTGCTCGCCGGATTGGTCACCGACTGGCGCTTAGCAGCCAAGCCAACCAAACGTTCGCCAGTCTTGGAGATGGCGACGATCGACGGCGTCGTGCGCGCGCCCTCAGCGTTTTCGAGGATCTTCGGTTGGCCGCCCTCGATGATGGCCATGGCACAGTTGGTCGTGCCCAAATCGATTCCTAAAATCTTTGCCATATTGTTTTTACTAATTATTTAAAATTATTTTTTGCTCTGAGCTAGCTTGATGTTCAGCATTATTTTTTCTGCGCATACGTACTCGTCTAAGCAGAAAAAATAATGCTGAATGTCGAGCGGGGTTGTTCGGATTAAGAACGGTTTTTGACGAACGGATTTTCCATTTCAAAAGTTATCTTCGGCGTGCGGTTATTGATTTCATCCAAGGCGACGCCGTATTTCAGCTTGTACAGATAGCCGACAGCGCAGAACAGCGCCTTGCTGTAATCGAAACCGAGCTGCTCGCTGACGTGGCGCACGGCCGTCTCCGATTCGCCCTCGACTTCGACCAAAGGCTCGATGAACGGCCACTCATCGATAGTGATCTCGACGCCATCCAGCCGCCAAAGCTCGCGCCGTGTCTCCTGGTAAGCCTTCTTCGTGCAGCCGACGGTCAGTAGGAACTTCTCCGCTTCGCCAAAACTGTCTACCGTCAGACAGATTTCCTTCTGGTCGGTTATCGTATCGCCATCGACGACCTTAAGGCTCATCGTCACCTTATCACCCTCGTCGCGCACGCGCAGCCAGCCGCCGTAGATATCGTGCCCCTCAGGAAACTTGAAGGTGACCCGCTTTTGCATGAACTCCGGCCTGACCAATTCGGCTCCGGCCAGGCGCAGACGCTCGCGCACCTCGTCCTTCTCGACCGGAAAAAAAGTCGCTTCGTATTCGATGTTCATAATTATCGGCTTAACTCTTGGCCGGAACATCTCCGGCCAAACGGAAACCGGCGATTATTTCTTCTTGGTCTGGATCTTGATATTCCTTGGCTTGGCTTCTGGGGCCTTGGGAATGGTGATTTTAAGAACCCCGCCATCGGCTTCGGCCGAAGCCTTCTCGCCGGAAACGTGGGTCGGCAGCGGAATCGAACGGTAGAAGCTGCCGCGGCGGATTTCCTTGCGGTAGTAATTCTTCTCGTCGATCTCGCTCTTCTTCTCGCTCTCCCCCTTGATCGACAAGATGTCGTTCTCGATCGAGATGCTGACCTGATCCGGGTCGATGCCGGCCAGCTGCGTCTCGACTATGATATTGTCCTTATCCTCATACATGTCGACCGCCGGCATGAAGCCACCGCCCATCGAACGGGTGCTAGGCAGGAAATCGTTAAACATCTTGTCCATCTCCTCGAACGGCTCGAGCATCGGAGCCCATTTGATGATTGCCATAGATTTTTGTGGTCCGTTTCCCGCGCTCGGCGGTTGGCGGTCCGGTTAAAAATTAATGGTGTTATTCTAAAACTCGCTTATTAACTAATGGTTAAACTATTCCTGGACGGCTTTTTCGTAAATTACGACCCGTGCCGGGGTGATGACTTTGCCATGGAGCAGGTAGCCGGCCTTGATTTCTTTGGCGACCACGTCATCCTGCTCGTCCGTTTCTGCCGGCTCGGTTCCGACCGCCTCCATCAGGTTATGGTCGAACTTCTCGCCAATCGTCTTGATTTCGGTCACGCCGTGCTTGGCCAAGACTTCCTGGAACTGCTTGATGACATACTGCACTCCGACCAGCCAGTTGCTCTTCTCTGCGGCGGCGTCGATATGGGCAAGCGATAATTTCAGGTGATCATAGACCGGCAGGAATTCATGTATCAGCTGCTCGTTAGCGTATTTGGCGAACTCGTGCTTGTCCTTGGCCGTCTGTTTCAGAAGATTCTGATAATCGGCTAACGCCGTCTTGTAGCGATGTTCCAGTTCATTGAGCTCGGTTTCGCAAGGCTCGCACCGTTTGTGGTCGTGCCTTTTCTTAGTTTCCTCTTTATCGTGCTTTTTCGTTTCCATAGGTTATGCTAAATGTTGTTTGATAAATCTGACCAAAGATAGGTTGCGCTCATAATTCATGCGCATCGGCCCCAAGATACCGAAAAGTCCGGCATGATCGCCGATGCGGTATTTGACGATGATAGTCGAACACAGCGGACTGAAGGGATTATCGGTGCCGACAAGCACTGTCGGCTCAAAAGGGATCTCGTTAAAAATATGATCGATGATCTCGTCGACGCTATCGATGATGGCCGAGACATCGTAGATCAGGCCCGACTCGCGGAACTCCGGCTGCGACAGGAAGTTGGCCACGCCGGTATAGAACAGGTTGTTGCGGTGGAAGGCCCAGAAGACGGCAGCGTTGCTGGCTTGCGCCAATGCCTTGGCCACCTGTTTCAATCCGGCCTCGTCGCGCTGCTCCAAGAGCTTGGATAATATCTCCGCCTCGATCTCGCTGACTTTCTTCTCGCGAAGACTTTCCAAACAATGGCGATAGGCCTTCTCCGTCGGGATGCGTCCGGCCGAGGTGTGCGGCTGCGCTATGTATCCGGTATTCTCCAGCTCCGCCATCTCGTTCCTGACCGTAGCCGAGGAAACACCGAGCTTGTACTTGGACACCAAAGCTTCTGACCCCACGGGTTGTCCGGTCTTGATGTGTTCCTTGACTAAGGTTTCGAGTATTTGTTCGGTCCTTTTATTCATAAAATATCCTTCCATTGCTGATTGTACCGCAGCTAGCACTCAAGTGTCAAGAGTGCTATGTACTATATTTGTTTTTGGCTAAAATAAAGGTAAAAAATGCGTATATTTTCAATAATTTGCCGCCGCCTTTTACAAATTTTATCAAATGTGCTATAATATAATTATCTAGTGCTCATTGCATGGGTTTAGGCTAAATCACCTTCAAGGAGGTGTTTCATGTCAGATATGACTCTCATCAGGGAATGCCAGCATTGCAAGCGCGTTTACGGCTGTCACGACGGCCACAACGCAAACGATTGCATCTACTGCAACAGCTTCTCAGGCTGCAATCTGAGAACCAAGACCGAATTACCGGTCACCAACGGCATCTGCTCCTTCTGCATTCCCCACGCTCTTGCCGCCGCCAAAATCGGCTCCACCTTCGTCCACTACCGTGAACTCCAATTCAAGCCCCAACGTCAACCCCAACTAGCCTAACCCTGCCTCTAATCGCCGACCAACCCATCTGGTCGGCTTTTTTTTGCAAAAAAAAGACGGAGCCGATAGTTCGGCTCCGCAAGATTCATGCCGCGTCTAGGCGGCTAAGGCATGTGTGTAGTTGTTCGCGATGTCCGTGGCATAGATCGCCAAGGCGGATACTGGCAGTTCGTCGGCCCGCATCTTGGTGAACGAGTCACAGATCAGATCCAGCTCGATGCATTCCTCGATCACATCGAGAACCTTTTCCCGCAAGCGGTCATCAGTCTCTTTGTGCAGCCATTCAGCCAAAAGGTTAACCACTCTTCTTCCCTTGATAGACAACAGACCCTCGATAGCACGCTCCCGCTGAGCCGCGTCTCCGAGACGCAACAGCTGGGAAAAATGTTCAAACTGCATGTTAAGCAACCTCCTTCGGTTATTTGCCAGCTCGTCTGCGCGACGAGCCAGGTCTTCTTCGTTATACCGCTTGATTCTCGACAGCCATGATTCATCCTTCGTCACACACACCTCCATTGAAGTTAAAGAACAGAGAAACAAAAAAGAACAGCTTGACTCACCTCCCTTCTTTCGAGTTCCCGAACGATAAAAACGCCCATTAATGGCCGTTTTTTCGTTTGAGTCAAAAATTATTTATATCACAACTCGAGGATATTGTCAACACTTCGGACTGACGGATAAAAAAAGCGCCCGCTCGCATAAGCGACGGGCACTGCAGTGGCTGGCATTAGGAGTTCACTGGGATGGTGACGGGCTGGGGTTGGATGGCGGGGTTAGACTCCGTGACGGCTGCTGCTTTCCTGACTGCCCAGGCTTCTTTGAATTTCTTGCAAAGATACGGGGGCAAATCCAGAATAAGCGAGGAGATAACCATTACGGCTGTCATTCCGAACAATGCTTCGATCAGTAGCTGTCTCATGATGTTCACCTCCTTCGGCAGGGTTGGCTGCTTTTCTGATTAGGCAACAGAACACAATTTCTTTTTTGGTAAAAGGCGCTATGTTTTGGTGCTTAGTCTCTCAAGGAACGATTCTTGATTATATTGATATTATACTCCTATTTGCTAAAAATGTCAATATATTGGATAATATACCCTAATATTGAACAAAAAATAAGGCCATCACATTGATGGCCTTTTTGGCGAGGATCGGAATCTTATCTGTTATTGGTTGACTGCCTCAAGTATGGGCAATTCGACCGGGGTGTCGGAAATGCCGCTGACCTGATGGAACAAGTTCGCGGCTTGGGAAGGAACGGCATAACAGGTCTGGTTGGTCTTGGCCGATCGCAGGAAGCCGAAGCGTTCGGAGTCGTTCAAGATGTTTTCTGATGTCAGACCGAAAAAAGCAGCGATGAGTCCGGCCTGGGCATTGTCGGCGATCAGGATCGTCTTGCCAAGAGCGCCGAAGCTGTCGAACAAGGTGTTCGAACCTGATCTCCTGGCGGATGCGGCCGCCGCCTCGCGGGTATTGGCCACGTTGATCCGCAGGTGCTCGCCTCGGAAAACGATTTCCTTGATGCTTATCGCAGTCGTCACTCTGCCCTCAATTACACGCTTCACGAAAAACCTCCTTTGTTTTGTTGTGGTTATCGAATGATCCTCGCACAAAGGTAAATCATACTTTCTTTTGCCTGATTTTGCAAGGTACAGGCCGAAGCGGCGAATAAAAAAGGCCGCGGTTCCTTGGGAACCGCGGCCGCGTGATCAGTATCCGATCACCGAGCCGCCCAATCTTTCAGCCAGATCACCTAGCCACTCGTTGCCATGGGGCATATCCAGCGGACTGTAGGCGATGGTGCCTGCAAGCGGCAAGCCGCTGACTGAGTAGCGTTGCCTCATCGCTTCATTGAATGCCTTGCCGTCGCCGCCGAGATCTTCGCCATCGAGCGTCTTGGGCGCTTGCCAAAGGGCATGATAGCCGGATTTAGGCTGCACCAGCAGCCTGAGTCCTCGTAGGGATAGGACTTTGCATAGATCGGATAAAGCCGAGCGTTTGCTCAGGATGACCGCCGAACTCTCGACCAATCCTTCCCTGAACGCGGCCAGGACTCCGGCCGCGACCGGCAAAAACAGCTCCCTGCCGCTGCCGCCGACCATCCTGAAGTCGGCCACGAAATCATCCGAACCTATCACCGAGACCAATGACCAGCCTTCGCTCTTCCCAAGCATGGTGCAAGGATCGAAGATCTCGAGCCAGGAGAGGTTCTCGAACCCAGCCGCCACCTTATGGAAACGGCTGATTTTCGATTGAGGATCCGCCGAACGGTTGTAATTCACCAGCCTGGTTCCGGATTCTTCGCAGTAAGCGCAGAGCTCACGCCAAGCCGCCGGAAGCATGATGGCGCCGCTCGGGTAATGGGGGAAGCTCGTGACGACCAGCTTGGAACTCTTATTGATCATCCGCAGCTGCGGGAGGAAACCGGAGGCTTCGCCGCACACGATTTCCTGATGCCACAATCCGGACTGTTTAGCCGAAAGGGCGAACTGCTCCAAACCAGGCTGCATCGAACTGGCCCAGAAGCGGCTAGTGCCGGCTCCGCAAGCGAGCAGCAAGCGCGGCCAGACCGTCTCGATATTCTGGACCGCCAGACCGTCGATCAACAATTCCCCCTTCTGTCCGGCGATCGCTGACGCCAAGAGCTGCGCCAGCCGAGGCTCGACATTGCGCTGCCATTCGTCAGCGACCATGGGACTGCTCATCATCAATGAAGCGACATTCTTGCCGCTCCTGACCATCTCCGGGACCTTGATGCCGGCCAGCCGGAATCTTACCGACTCCGGATAAGCCGCGGTCTGGGCCGCGGAGGCTAAATTGCCTGCCAACTCCCTATTCAACCAGCTTCGCTTCATCTTGCACCTCCTCGGTTTTATTTAATATTGGGTATTTTTGTTACCAATGAGCGTTTATCTAATGATAAGCTTAGCCCCGAACAAAGTCAAACCGTTGACAAATATGCAATATTGAATTATAATATAAAAAATCAGAAAAACTACTCACCCGAGTCGGGCGGGCAGTTTTTTTGTTTACATACTGCTCTTTGAGCAAATAAAAACTAAGGAGGAAGGAGAGATGAAGACTTTTGCCAGCCTTGCCGTTGCCCTGATGTTACTATCATGGTGGCCGGCCAGCCTGTCAAACGCCAAAATCCCGCCCGCAGTAACCGCACCAACGCCGCAACCGCCCAAGTACGAAGTCATCAAAAGATGCAAAGGAATCAAGGTAACAGCCTACTACGCCCCTCTCAGGAATCAGAAACGGTATAGCCGCAAGCCTAACGGTCAAATGCGGACTTACCGAGAGGAGGTCAGATTCCAAGGCCAAGGTATTATCACCGCATCCGGGGTTGCTCCCAGGATCGGCACCATAGCCGTCAACAAAGAACGATTTCCATACGGTACTACCCTGGAAATCAAAGAAAAAAACAAGCACGGGCAACTTGAAACGATCTTTATCGGCATTGCGGAAGACACGGGCGACGACATGATCGAAAACCCTAACCAAATCGACCTGTTCATGGGCAAAGGCGAATTGGGACTAACGCGGGCTGAAAGATTTGGCGCAAGACATGGTTTGGTAGTAGAAGCACTGAGAATGGTCAAGAGCTAATCTTGTCCAACAACAAAACGGAGCAGGTCCGCAAAGACCTGCTCCTCTTTTTTTATATTTTCGATTACTGGATAGTCGCTTCGCCGATCTGCTCGAGATCTTGATTGGAAATTCCCAGACTCAAGAGGCGCATGATCTGGTAGGCGGCGTCACCATTAGCCAGATAATACCGCTTGCCGTCTTTAGGATTGACGTACCAAGCCTCGCCTTTGCTCTCGGTCTGGAGCAATATCTTGCCCTTGAGCCGGCTGGCAAATTTCAAATCATAATTCAGCTTGCCGCTGCCCAAAGGATTGAAGCCGTTATTGAATTCGTTGGAGTCCTGGTAGCCGTCGCCGTCGGTGTCGCTATTGGCCGAATCGGTACCGATCGCCTCTTCAAGCTGGTTAGCCAGACCGTCGCCGTCGGTGTCGAACCCGCCGATATCCGACCTGATGCCGATCGGTATCTTGGACAAATCATTGTTGGTAATGCCTAGGCCGAGCTTGCGCATGGCCTGGTAAGCCGCGCTGCCGTCGGCCATATAATATCGCTTGCTGTTGGTGCCATAAACATACCAAGCTTCGCCCTTGCTCTCGGTCTGGAGCAGGATATAGCCTGACAGCTTCTTGGCGATTGCCGCGATCGGTCCGGTTCCTGGCGCTGGAAGGATCTTACCTGTCTCTAAAACATTATCTTTTTGAGCCTTCAGGGTCAGCTTCTGCAGCTTGCCTGATTCTATAGTGAAGACCCGGCCGTACTCGATGATCTTGCGATCCAGAGGCAAAGAAATGGTAAAAAGATACTTGCCTGGAGCCAGGATGGCCTCGCCGTAACCCTTCTCAGTCAGCATGATCTGGCCTATTCGCGTGCCGCGGAAATAATCGCCTTTATAATCCTGAGTCACGCCGTAAAGCTGGACTGCTTTATTGATAACCGCTTTACCGGCCGCATCCTTGACGTCGAAGCGGGTAACATTCGTTACCAGTTTCTTCCGTTCGCGCTTATACCGCTCCAAGGTGATATTCCAAAAAGTCTGGGTGTTTCCTAGGTCGTCTTTCATTACCACGGCGTAAGTGCCGGCCGGGTATTCGAACAAGACTTCCCCTTTGCTGTCGATAGTTACCCGCTTAATGCTCTTTCCCAGGATCAGCTTGCCTTTGACGTCCTGTTTCTGTTCATAAAATTCCAGCGTCTTGCCGGCCGGAATCAATTTTCCGTTGGCATCCTCAGCAATCAGCACCATATCGGTGAAGACGTATTCGTATTCGGTCAGCATCTGGTCGTTGACGTGGAGATAATTCTCGATATAACCGACGCTGCCTCCCAGGTTCGCATTAAGGACATAGTCTCCGCCAGACTGCCTGAAGGCATGGGACTTGTCAGTCACAAAAATATAGGCCTCGCCGGTGGCACCTGTATCCAGGTCCGAAGTGACCAGATCTTTCTTCTCGTTGATCGGACGGTTCTCGATATCGTAGCGTTGGGTATATAGGGAAAACTTCACATTCTTCTTGAGGTTTCCGTCCTGGTCACGGAAGACGAAACGGATGCCAGGCAAGACTTTGGTCACTGACAGTTCCTGGCCGCAAGATAAGTTGAGTTCGTTGAAATACCAGAAATTAGCCACCTCCGGATTCTTGTCGTAGACCTTCAAGGCATACATGATGGTCTTGTTGGCAGCATCCTTCGGCGGAGTATAAGTCACCGTCGCTTTGCCGCTGACCGAGCTGGTCTTGCCTCCGGCTAGGCGGCCGCATTGGACCGGGTTGCGATCGGCGTCTTCAGTTTGGCACCAGAGCTCGACATTGACGTTGGGCAGGAAGTCTCCTTTCGGATTGCGGAAAACGAACTCGAGCTTGATCGGATCGCACTTGGCCTCGGCAGTCTGGGCTGCAGCTTGGCCAGGAGAAAACGCAAGCGACAAGAATAAGCTGAAGACGGCTATGGCTGAGCCGAATAGTGGCCTGTTCATAATGTAAGTTTATTTTTTTACATTATACCAAAAAAAGGCGATATCACCTAGCGGACGCCGTTGATGTAGCTTTCACGGGTGCAGGATGCGTTGACGAGGAGGCTTTGGGCAGATGAGGACTGAAATACCACGACAAGACCTCGCGCGCGATCGGTACGGCGATAGCGCTGCCCTCCTTGCCCTCTTCAACCAATATGGTGATTGCGATGGTCGGCTCATCATAGGGCGCGAAGCCGGTGAACCAGGCATGCGGGTCTTTCTTTGATGACCACTGGGCCGTGCCGGTCTTGCCAGCCACCGGCACCGGAACCGTTTGCAAGCTTCTGGCGCTGCCGGCCAGCACGGTCTGGCGCATGCCCTCTCTGACGATTTTCATATTATACGGATCAACGAAGTCTTGGCGTACCGGATTGGGCGCTACCTCTCTTTTCTCTCCGGTTTTTGAAGTGATGATGGTTTTGACCAGGTGCGGCTGCATCAGCTTGCCGCTGTTAGCGAATGTCGCGGTATAAGCCGCGACTTGCAGCGGCGTGACGTTCAGGTCGCCTTGACCGATCGATAGATGATAGGTGTCTCCGATATACCAGCTCTCATTCTTAGTCTCTTCTTTCCATTGTTTAGAAGGCACGAAACCGGTCGCTTCTCCCGGCAGATCGATGCCGGTCTGCGATCCGAGTCCGAACAGCCGGTCGTAACGGGTGATGCGATCTACGCCCAATCCCTTGGTATCCTGATACCCTCCGCCGACGATATAGAAAAAAGTATTGACCGATTCGGCGATCGCCTTGCGGACATTGGTCATGCCATGGCCGCCGGCTTTCCAGTCGGGAAAATACCACTGGCTGATCCTCAGGCCGCCATTGCTCAAAAAAGCCGTATTTTCAGTGACAATGCCCTCCTCCAAGGCGGCGATCGCCATAACCGGCTTGATGGTAGAGCCGGAGGGAAACTCGCCGGAGATGGCACGATTGAACAGCGGCCGGTCAGGATTGTTAAGCAAGGCCTGATAATCATCGTAGCCGATGCCGTGGGCGAAAAGGTTGTCATCATAGGCTGGCAGGTTGACCAAGGCCAATATCTCTCCGTTGCGCGGGTCGATCGCCACCACGGCCGCCCGCTTCAATTTGGCCTTGTCCAGCGCGGCAACCGTGACCTGCTCGATCTTCTGCTGCAAATCCATATCCAAAGACAGTACCAAATCATGGCCGTCTTGGCTGTTTTGGATGCTGATAATCTTTTTCTCCCTGCCCAGGGCGTCGACTTCGATCTGTTTCTTGCCATTAGTTCCTCTTAGTTCATTCTCCCAAAAGCTCTCAAGCCCGGATTTGCCGATATAGTCGATCTGCAGGTACTCATCGCCATATTTGTCCAGCTCTTTCTGGCTGATCTTGCCGGTGTATCCGAGGATGTGCGACAAGGACTGCGCCGTCAAGTTGTAATCGCGGCTGACCTTGCTGGAGACGACAACGCCCTGCCAATTAGCCGACTCCAGCTGGAGCAGAAGCGCTTTTTCGTACGGGATCATGTCGGCGATGAAGACCGGCCGCAAAGCCTCGAGCGAACCGCGTTTGACCTTGTCCAAGCGGCCGTGGATGGCGTCGAAAAGCTCAGTCACGGTCAGGTTACGATCCGATTCGATATCTGTCGAGAATATGCGGTTGGAATTCATCGGTGAAAGTATCTCGCTGATCCGCATCTCGATTGCTTTGAGCTTCTCGGCATCCTTGGGCAAATCTGCGGGCACGACGTAAGCCAGGAAATTGGCCTGGTTGCGTACCAAAGGATCGAGATGCCGGTCATATATGACGCCGCGCCGCGGCTCGATGCGCTCGACGCGGATACGGTTGCCTTCGGCCATCTTATAGTAATAATCTCCCTTGATCACCTGAAGCCAGGCCGAGCGGGAGAGAAGGAAACTCAAAAGGAAGACCAGGGCGAAAATCAGATATTTCGACTTGTCGGCGTTGAAGGTCCGGCCGATAGTCTCTTTGCCCCCAGTGTCCATGATGAACGAGTCTTCCGTCCAGCCAAGGCGGTATGAGGTGTTGATGCGGCCCTTGCGAATCCGCCCCTGCCTGATGATGAAGGGGTCGTTGGCCGATGGTTCGAGGTCGCTGTTTTTATCCTTGAATCTCATAATAGGTAATCAGCCTTTAAAAATGAATACCGGCTTCAAGCGGTGGCTGGCGAAATTGACGAATTGGAAGCTCAGAAGCGCCACCAGCAGATTCAGCGCCAATCTGGCAGCCAGACCCAAGCCGCCTTCGATAGACATGGCATAGTGCGGCGCTTGGCCGAGGGAAAGCGAAAATACCGCGTCGCTTATCCTCAGAAAAAGTCCGTAAAAAAGCGTGGATAAGCCGACCAGGGCCAAGAACGAATACTGCGAACGGTTAGTGAAGAAACTGACCAAGAAAAAATACGCGACCAAGACCGTCAGGCTGTAGCTTATAAGATAGACGCCGAACGGCTGGAAGGAAAAGCTGTCCATGAAATAGCCGCACAACACGGTCAGGATGAATGCGGTCTTGAGATCTGTGACCACCAGGAGGATCAGGAGAAAAATCATTATCAGATCGACACCTCTCGCCCCGTCAGGCAAACCGCTGACAAAACCCAGCTGCAAGAAGACCAGCAGCAATGCTGCTAAAAAATATCCGATGAATTGGGCGTAGGCTTTGTATTTCATGACGGTTATTTGGATAATAAAACCGAAACGATCATCGTATCATCGATGCCGATCATCGGCTCGATTCTGGCGTCCTGCCATAATTCATTATTTTCCTTGATTACCTGGCTCACGCTGCCGACGACGATGCCGCCAGGGATGTTGCGCTCCAAGCCGGAGGTCACTACGACGTTGCCGTTCTTGATCACTTCGCTTTGCGGTATCAGCTCCATCTTGACGGTCAATCCGAGGTCGCCTTTGGCGATGCCGATGGTCCTGCTCTTGTTCTGTATCGCGACAGCGAACTGGCATTGGCTGGAAGTGACGAGACAGACCTGGGCGCTGTTTTCGGTGGTGTCGATGACCTTGCCGAAGATGTGGCCGTCCTCGTTCAGTACGGCCAGGCCTAGGGCGAGTCCGTCTTTGCTGCCGCGATCAAGCATGACCGTCTGATTGGCCTGATCCAGATCGCTCTTGCCGATGATGGCGGCGAGGACGGTCTTGCGGCCGTTGTTGTTCTTGAATTTCAGGAACTCCCGCAAGGTCTCATTTTCATTTTCCAAAGCCTTCAACCGGGCGTTCTCCTCGGTCAACCGATTCACCCGGTGCGTCAGTTCTTCTGCCGCGCTCGCCAAGTCGCGCCGATCAGTCTGGGAATTGTAAAGCAAGCGGACCTTGGCCCCGGCCGCGTAGAATCGCCCCAGAACCGGATTAAGCGCTGAATGCAGGCGGGATTCGAGCGGAGCCAAGACTTTGAGATAATGCAAAAAAATAAGCAGCCCGATAACTGCCCCGAAATAACCGACTCTTTTCCAATTGACTTTTTTCATACGTAATCTTACAGCTCATCGGCCGGCTGTGAACTGACCTTGGCCAAAAGCTCCGGGTCAGACAAGAGGATGCCTGTTCCCTTCACCAGGCAGATCAGCGGATCATCGGCGACCCGCACCGGTATTTTGGTTTCCTGGGCGATAGCCTTATCCAGCCCGCGCAGCAAGGCGCCACCGCCCGTCAGGACGATGCCGTGCTCGTAGATATCCGCCACCAGCTCCGGCGGGGTGGCTTCCAAAGTGATCTTGATATTTTCGATTATCTGACGCAGGCTGCGGCCGATCGTCTCGCGCACCTGCATATCATTAATGACGATGTTGCGCGGCAATCCGTTGATCAAGTCGCGCCCGCGCACATCCATATCCATCGGCTCGCGCAACGGAATCGCCGAACCGATGCGGATCTTGATGTTCTCCGCCACCTGCTCGCCGATCAGGAGATTGAATTCTTCCCGGATATACTGGATGATATTGTTGTCGAGCTCGTTGCCTGCCAAACGCAAGGATTTGTAGGTGACGACGCCGCCCAGGGAGATGACCGCGATTTCGGTCGTGCCCCCGCCGATATCGACCACCATGGTCGCCCGAGGATCGGTTACGGGCAGGCGGGCCCCGATGGCTGAGGCCATCGACTCCTCGATCAGGAAGACTTTGCGGGCGCCGGCCGATTTGGCCGCGTCTTCCACCGCCTTCTTTTCCACTTCTGTGATGTCCAGCGGGATACCGATGATCACGCGCGGACGCGGCGACAGGGCGAAACCGCCCTCGTGCGCCTTATCGATGAAATACTTGAGCATCTTTTCCGTCACCTCGAAATCCGAGATGACGCCGTCAACCAACGGCTTGATCGCTTGGATGTGCGCCGGTGTCTTGCCGATCATTTTTTTCGCCTCTTCGCCGATCGCCAAGATCTCGTCGGTACGGACGTTGACGGCGACGACAGTCGGCTCGTTTATGACAATGCCCTTGTCTTGGACATAGACCAGGGTGTTCTTGGTCCCCAGATCGATGCCCAAGTCGTGGCTGAATTTTCCGAAAAATCTATTTAGCATTCTTGTTTGATAATGTTTCGTTCTTATGATTCCATTCGCGCGAGCGGTTCCGTTCGATCTTCTTGGCGATCTCGCCAGCCAAATCAACTTTGAATATCACAGACAGATGCAGCAGACGGATGGCGATGTCCGCCAACTCTTCCGAGACGCCGTCCTTGCCGTCGAAGTTATCGCGGCGGAAGGCTTCATAGGCCTCGCTCACTTCGCTGTGGAGCAAAGCGAATTTTTCTGGCAGATTGACATCTTCCGGCTCGGTTCCCCAACTCTTGTCCCTGGCCAAAGCCATGATTTCGTCGGTGATTTCCTGGATCGTCGGCTGGTTCATCCGATTATTTCTTTACGCTCATCATGTCCAAAAGGCGGCTGATGCTCACCAGCTCGGCCGTGCCGTTTTTGCGGCGCTTGACCTCGACCTTGTCTCCCTGAGCCAAGGTCTTCTCGCTGACGACCGCGCGGAAGGGGCAGCCGATCAGGTCGGCCTCGGCGAATTTCTCGCCAGCCGAAATGTCGCGATCGTCGAACAATACCTCGACGCCTCTCTCCAAAAGAGTTTCATAGATCTCTTCGGCGACTTTGGCCTGGTTCAGGCTGATGAGGTGGAGCTTGAACGGTGCCACGGTCTCCGGCCAGATTACTCCCCGGTCGTCATGATGGACCTCGACGATCGTGCCCATGACCCTGGTCGGGCCGATGCCATAGCAACCCATCTCGACCAGGCGCTGTTCGCCCTCGGCATCCTTGTAAGTCAGACCGCAAGCTTTCGAGAACTTGGTCCTCAGCTTGAAGATGTTGCCGACTTCGACCGCCTTGGCCTGGCGCAGATCAGTGCGCTCGCAATTAGGGCAGCCCGGCTGTTCCTCGATAATTTCCTGATTGATAGCGATCTGGCAATCGTCGCAGATATGGATCGTATCTTCGCCCGCTTCAGTGACTGTCTGATATTCATGCGAATATTTTGAAAATGCGCCGCCGGAGGCGAAAGTGAGATAAGTCACGTCGAGCAGGCCGCAGCGCTCGAAGACCTTGAAATAGGCTTTCTGCGCTAGCTTGTAAAAACGGCTCAGGTCGTCCTCGTCGGTATGGAACGAGTAGAGATCCTTCATCAAGAATTCACGGCCGCGGATCAGGCCGGCCTTAGCGCGCTTCTCGTTGCGGAACTTGGTCTGGATCTGATAGAGGTATACCGGCAGTTCCTTGTAAGAGAAGATGTGTTTCTTAGCCAATGGCGTGACGATTTCTTCATGCGTTGCGCCCAATGCGTATTCCTTGCTATCAGAGCCTTTCAGCTTGAACAAGGCATCAAAACCTTCCCAGCGTCCGGTTGCCTGCCAGACTTCTTTGGGATTCAGTCCAGGCATCAAGAGTTCTTGCCCGCCAATCCGGTCCATCTCCTCGCGGATAATCAGGTTTATCTTCGACAAAACGCGCAAGCCCAGGGGCAGGATAGTATAGATACCTGCACCGACCTTGTCGATGAAACCTGCCCTGATCAGGACCTGGGCATTGTAGCTTTCCTCATCCTTAGGCAAGTCTCGGCTTACCTTAGTAAAGAATTTTGATTGTCGCATGTATTTGACCAAATTATAAAAAAGCCAGCGGCTTTTTGCATGGTCAGGAATTCATGTTCCATGACCAAAATAAAGGCTTGTTCAAGCTTGTTTGATGGATATATCTTAGCTTATTCAGGGCCTTGTTGTCAAAAAAAATAGAGGGAGAAAATCTCCCTCTAAATCGTATTTTTCGGCGGTTTTTCCTTCCGGTAGACAAAATCGTATTCCACTCCGTTGATTTGCGACTCCCTTGCGCGTTCGAGCTCTCGAGCGAGCTCCTGAATAGTGTAGTGGGTGTAGTGCTGCCGATCAAGCCGCAGGCTTGCAAGACCCTGCAAGGAGTTGATCAGCACGCTCTTCTTGGTGCTGGGGTGCATCTTGTGCTTCTTCTGGAAGAATGGGCTCACCTGAAACCTCCTTTGCCTTATATTAATGTGCCTTTTTCTGTCTCCACTTCTCCCAAACGACCAGCATCGGCGAGGCGACGAAGATCGAGGAATAGGTTCCGATTGCGATGCCGATGGTCAGTGCCAGAGCGAAGGCCCTGATCGAAGCGCCGCCGAAGACGGTGATAGCCACCAGGGTCAGCAATACGGTCAAAGAAGTGTTGATCGAGCGGACTAATGTCTGATTGAGGCTCATGTTGACGGTACCCTCGAAATCGAGGTGGCTCTTGGGCAGGTTTTCACGGATGCGATCAAAAACGACGATGGTATCATGGACCGAATAGCCGATGACCGTGAGGATGGCGGCAACGAAGGTCGTGTTTATCTCCATGCCATAGAACTTCCCCAGAACCGAGAAGACGCCCATAGTGATAATCGCGTCATGAAATAGAGCGATCAAAGCGGCCATGCCGTATTTCCAGGAAGCAATCGGCTTCGAGACTTTGCGGAAAGCGTAGCTGATATAGAATAGGATCGCTAAGAGTACGAAAAAGATGGCATTGACCGATTTCTGCTTCAGTTCCTGGCCGATCGAAGGACCGACCGAATCGAAACGCAGCTCCTCTACAGTGTTGTCTTTGGTCTTGGACTGGGCCAGCTTGGTCAGGCTGTTTACGACCGCGAGATGCTTCTCCTCGCTCGATTCCTGGAAACGGATGATCATGTCCTGATTGCCGACCGGCTGGACGATCAAACTGCCCAGATTGCCGACAGACTTGTCGTCGGCCAAGGCGGTCTGCACTTCGCTTACTCCCGGGCGCTCCTTGGCGAACTTGACTTCAAGCAAGCTGCCGCCAGTGAAATCGATACCGAACTTGAAACGCCAAAGGATTAGCGCCAGGCCGAAGACGACGAACAGGATGCCCGAAATCCAGAGCCAGATGCCGCGTTTTCCGATAATGTTGTAATTGGTCATAGGTAGGAAATTAATGCTTATTTACGCCCACTAACCACGGCCGCTTTTCAAGCCAAGATTCGGGAATGAGCTTTAAGAAATTTCGAGTGATGAAGATGGCCGTGAACATCGACACTAGGACACCGATTGCCAGGGTAATGGCGAAGCCCTTGACCACGCTAGTCGAGAATTGGATCAGGATGAAGCAGGTGATTAGGGTCGAGGCGTTAGAGTCGCGGATCGACGGCCAGGCCCGGCGGAAGGCTTCTTCCAAGGCGGCGCCGAAAGGCTTGCCGAATGCCAATTCTTCTTTCAAGCGGGCGAAGATCAAAACATTGGCGTCGACGGCCATACCGATCGACATGATGAAGCCGGCAATGCCGGACAAGGTGACTGTGACCGGCCAAAGCTTGAAGATGGCCAATACTAGAACGCTATAGATAGCCAGGGCGCCGACAGCCAGCACGCCTGGAAAACGATAAAACAAAATCATGAACAAAGCGACGAGGGCGAAGCCAATCAAGCCTGCACGAAAGCTGGCGTTAACCGACTGCTGACCCAAGGTGGCGCCGACCGACTGCTGATTGACCAAAGTGATCGGCACCGGCAACGCGCCGGCGTTCAAGCGCTGGGACAAAAGCTTGGCTTCCTTGATGTCGAATTTGCCGCTGATGACGGCTTTGCCGCCGGTGATCTCTTCATTGACGGTCGGCTCGCTGATCGAGAGGCCGTCCAAGAAAATGGCGACCCGTTTGCCGACATTGCGCTTGGTGATAGCGGCGAACAGTTCTCCGCCTTGCTGGTCGAATTCCAGCGCAACGGTGGGCGAATTATCATTCGGGTCGAATTCAACCGAAGCGCGCTTCATGTACTTGCCGGTCAGCTCGGTATTCTTCCAGTCGCTCTGGTCTCCGACGATATCGGACTCGCTCTGGGTCTTGATCAAGATATTGCGGATGCGATACTCGTCGATTTTCCTCTCCGCTTGCTTATATATAAGATGATAGCCGAACTCGGATTCGATCGGACCTTCTATGGTTCCGACCTTCTGGGAGAAAGCGGCATCTTCAAAAACCTTGACCATCTTGCCGCGTCCGAACCAGCCTAAGTCGCCAGCCCGGTCACGTGCGCCCGGTTCGGTCGAATTCTCTTTGACCAACTGGGCAAAATTATCTTTATTGGCCTTGGACTTGAGCTGTTCGATCTTGGCCTTGGCCGCTTCCTTATCCAAACCGCTTTCGCAGCCTGAAACATCCTTATAGCAGATCAATAAATGCGATGCCTTGACCTCCATTTGCGGCTGGTTATTGAACGGGTCAGTCTTGGTGCGCTTCTCCTCGTTCTTGATCAGCTGATAACCGATGCTGGTCTTGGACAGCTCGGTCGAGGTCTTGCCGACCGGCACCTTCTGGGCCAGCTTGAACAGCTCAGGATTATCCTGTTCGCTGATCCAGCCAAGCTCTCCGCCCTTCTTGTTCCCGGAAGAATCGACATTGGCCGGGTCGTCGCTGTATTGGTTGGCCAAAGCGGCGAAATCGCCGTTCGACAGGACCTTGCCCAAAACTTCTTCAGCCTTCTTGCTAGCTGACTTATTGAAAGCGTCCATGCCTTTCTTCTCTTCGGCTGTCAATTGGCGCTTTTCCGTATTCTGCTCCTTGAACTCGAGGAGCGGGGTCTCGCCGATCATCTTGATCGCCTGGGCGGTGTCTTTGATGCCGGCCAGTTCCACCATGACGTAATATTTTCCGGCAGAGAGATTGGTCTGGACGTTCGGTTCGGCGACGCCGAAAACATTGACGCGGCGCTCGATGACGTCGCGGACGCCTTCGACGGCTGATGGCTGATCCTTGCCCGGAACTGCCGAGACGTCAGCTTGATAGATCAGCTGGGTGCCGCCCAAAAGGTCCAATCCGAGACGGAAAGGAGTTTCTTTGACAGTTGGCAGTTTGACGGCTTGGCCGGTTTTGGAAGCGATCCAATCGGCACCGCGGTTGTAATAACCGCCGCCGACGATCAGGAGACCGACGATCAGGAGCAGAATGACCAGCGAAAAAATTCGCCAGACCTTGGCCCGTCCGCCAGACAGGAACATGGATTGGAAGATGTTTGGCATAAAAAAAATTAAACTCCTTACTCACCTATTTTCATCAGCGCCTAAGGGGTTCGAAAAATTAACAAAACTTACATATATTTTAAGGGCTATTAATGAAAAAAGCAAGGCAACTTATGCACAAAGCCCGAAATAATGGGGTTTATTGACAACTAAACAAAAAATCACCTTAATATTAGGTAAATTAAAGGGGCCCATCACTTAAGATGGGCCCCGATTTCACCAAACTACATAGTTTAAGGCTTTTTTTCCTCACCCTTGTCGCGAACCTCCTTCTTGCGCAACATACGCATATCGGCCTTGTGGCACACATCAGCCAAGCTGATATCGTCGTCGATTTTCTGCATCGCTAAGGCGGTCATGGCACTGACGTGATCGATCAACCCGTCATGGAAGGTGACGGGCACTCTTCTGAGCGCGCGCGAAATGCGGGCATAAGTCTTGTAACACTCGCGCCAGCTGGAAGCGAAAAACAGGACGACGAACTCATCTCCGTGGATGTGGATAGCCAAATCGCTGCGACGCACGGTCTGCATCAGAGTTTTACCGATCGAACAGATCGCCCGATTACCGCCATCATGGCCGTATTCGGCATTGACCCGCGCGAGGTGGTTAAGGTCGGCATAGACAACGCCATAATAACAGCCCTTGCCGTTACCGAAGCGCCGTTCCATCTCAAGCAGCCTAGGTGCTTCCTGATCGAAAAAACGCTTGTTGTAGAGGTTGGGACAAATCGGGCTGAACATGGAGAGTTCGGCCAACCTCAAGTTTTCGCGCTTCAGCTGCCTGAACCTTTCTTGTTCCTCTTCGAGGAAGCGGGCCATTTGGGCCAATTCGCCTTCAAGCTTGTAGGCTTTACGTCTTAAGAGTTTGACTTCATCTTCTTGCGAAACTTGGCGTTCTCTTTCCATGGCGTCTCCCTTTCTATGTAGAATGTGTTTTTTCTCTAAGATTAGAGTTGATAATGGACGTGCATACTAATGCAATAACTTATAAAATAGCACATTTTCATATTTTTGTCAATATATTATTTCACTTTGCTATATTTTAACTAATAATAGCAAAATGATATCTAGTGATTGACAAAAATGGCATATCATGTTAACTTGATTAATCCTCCTGTACCGAATAAGTTTAAACAAAAAAAACCGCACATTACTCAATACTTTCGATACGGGAGGTAAATAACATGAATCTTGGAAGCGATTTTTTGAATCAGCTACCCAAAGAGCTTAAAGCTCGCATCGCCAAAGCGGTAACCGACGGCTATGACCTGCGGACACAACTGCCCCACGACCCCTCTCATGATATTTCCAAAATCATCGCTGCCGCTTCCCTGCGGCAAGACCAGGAAATTATCGAGAAACTGCTTGAACAGATCGAAGTCCACTTGGCAGACCCTGCCAAAACCATTGCTGGCATCGAACAGCTCCACCAAGATTTCTTTCCTTAGGCAGCCTGAGCGCTGCACCCGGCTAAGCCCTTGCATCTTTTGCAAGGGCTTTATTCTTTTACGAACTGTGCTACAATTAGCTTAAATAAACCCACATGCACAATCCTGAAGAACCATACACACTCAATCAAAACAGCGCCGGAGTCAACAATGCCAGCTTCAGCGACCGAGAGGAGCTGGACCAGCTAGTACGCTCAGGCGACTACAACCACATGGCCGAAGTCTTGGGCAATAACCTGCGCCTGAACGTCCTGGTTCAATACGAAGTCGAAAAGATCAAGGCCGCTTATGATAAAGAGCAGCATCTCGCCGAATTCCTGGACGAAAAAGATTATGAAGCGCTTGCCCTACTCAAGCTGCTTCATCCCGAGTCTTTCGATCATTCGATCCATACCCACGAAGAATTGCGGCGTGCCATAAATGCCATAACTCTGCCCGACGGGCGCCGTCTGATCGATCTGATTCTTGAAGAATTGCCTAATCACAATCTGCGCCCCCTCGACAAGGGTGCCGTCATGCACGACTTGGGCAAACTGGAAATTCCCAACTTCGTTACCGACAACAGACTGGATGAGCAAGGCTGGGAAGTCGCCTTTAAGAACATGCCCTTCCCTGAGCAGCAGCGCATGCTGGGACTCTACGCCGACCGGCACAACCTAGACATCCCAACCGAAGTCTTCCTTGAACAGCCGTCCATGCTCCGGTACGTCGAAGATAGCATAGCCAAGGATGATAAGAGAAAATATAATGATCTTGTGCCTGTTAAGCTCATCCTCTCCCCTGAACAGGTCAAGGAACTGTCTGCCAAAGGCTTTCCGCCTGAAAAATCTTTTGCCGAAACCATGGCCGCCCACGAGCAGCGTACCGGAAACATTATCCGCGCCATCGGTAAGAATGACCCCGAGTACGAGCTCGCAGCTCGACTGGCCGAAAGTCATCACAGCGGCATCAGTGAGCTCGTGAAACAATATCCTGCTTCGACCACATCGCTAGTCCTGAGCAACCGCTTCGCCGTTATGGCCCAAGTCATTAAGCTGGCCGACATCAAACAGGCCATGAAGAGCCGAGGACGCAGCTACCGCGGCGGTCCTAGCACCTTTGCAAAAAAATTCAACGAAATCAGGACGCAGGTTGAGGCAGGAAAAATCATTCCCTACCTAGCTGCCCTATGGCTTGAATTCGAACTCGATGAAGCTGACAGGATAAACGCATCAGCAGAAGCTGCCGCAACAGGAGAATTGCCCACTGCCGCAGAAAAACAGATGATCAGGCACTGGGCTGACCACCAGAAGTTTTCAGAAAATTGCTAGTTTCTAATATAATAATAAAACCGCCTCAAGGGCGGTTTTATTATTATATTGACGGTCAGTTTTAAAGCCAACGATTCTTTTTGAAAATGACCCAGAGGGTGGCGACAGTTGCGACAGTCGCGACCGCGATGCCGTAAAAGGCCGACGGCGACTTGTCGAAAGGCAATTGTACATTCATGCCGTAAAAGCTGGAAATCATGGTCGGGACGGTGACTATGATAGTCAGCGATGTCAGGACCTTGATCACCCTGTTCAAATCCTGCCCCATGATAGTCGAATAGGCGTCACGGATATTGACGATAGTTTTTAAGGTGGCTTTGGTCGACTCGATCAGCTGCTCGTTCGATAGGAGCAAGTCTTCGAACAGGTCATGATTATCTTCGTTATGCTTGATGGCGTCGTTGCGCAGCAGACCGCGCAAGATGCCGGAGAGCGGAATCAAGGCTGAAATGAAGTCGTTCAGCACCTGCTCATAATCGACGAATTTGATGATGTCGCGGTTCTCGATATTTTCCAGACGGACGCGGATGCCGCGAACCTGGCGGCTAATGTCCATGATGTGGCGGCTGTACGACGCGTTGATGGCAGAGATGAGCTGGGCCAGAAATTCTACCTTCTGGGTAGTGTAAGTCTTATGGCTGCCTGACAGGAAGCGGTGCATGAATTTGAGATCCTGGCGGCTGACCGTCAGGACAAATTGCTCGCCCAAGGCGACCATGAACGGAACCGTGATGATGCCATCGGCTGCCTTTTCCGGAACGCGCATAAAAACATAAATTGCGTTCTCTTCTATTTCCAAACGCGGAACCTCGAAGGGGTCTTGCGCATCCTGGATGTGTCCAGGCTCAAGGTCGAACTTCTCAGCCAAGCCTTCGATTTCCTCATCTGATAACGCGCGGGCATCCATCCAGGCTCCCGGACGGAAGTCTTTGATAGTCTCCAAATCCTTGGTCAGCGACTCGCGATAGTAGTACTTGAGCATATGGTAATCTTTATTTTATGATCCGTGGCAGCAAGGAAGTGATGCGGGTCGTGATTTCGTAATTTATCGTGCCGATCTTTTCCGCCAACTCCTCGGCCGTGATGCGCTCTTTGCCCTGCTCTCCCAAGAGCACGACCTCGTCTTCGGCTTTGACTTTGGGCAGCTTCGTCACGTCGACGACGAACATATTCATGGCGACGCGTCCCAGAACACGGCAGCGCTTGCCGCTGATCAGCACCTCGCCCTTACTCGACAAGCCGCGATCGTAGCCGTCGCTGTAGCCCTGCGGTATGACGGCGACCTTCATCGCCCTGGGAGTGACGAAAGTCAGTCCATAGCCGATGGAGTGGCCCTTGGGCAGCTTCTTGACCTGCGCCACGTGGCTGACCCAACGCATCACCGGACGCAAAGTCAGTTCCTGCCCCTCAAATCGCTCACGCAGCTCCTCGGATGGCCACATGCCGTAAATGGAAAGTCCTGGGCGGATGATCTTATTGATGCCCTCCCCCTTCTCATAAACCATCACGCCGGAAGAGGCGGACTGGTGGGTGGCGAAGTCGGTGAAGCCGGCGCGCTGGAACTGCTCGACTGCCTTGCTGAAGCAGTCTATCTGTTTCTGTGCATGGCTAAAATCGGAAGTGTCTTCGATATTTGCAAAATGGGAATAAAGCGCATCAAGCTTGATCCAGCGGCAGCGTTTCAAGGCCGCAATGAACGCCGGCCACTCCGTTTTGACCAAACCTTGGCGTCCGAGCTCGGCGTCGATCTTGACGTGAATCGGCACTTTCTTGCGGCGGCGCTTGCCGATCTTCTCGATCAGCGAAAGGCGCTCCAGGTCATAGACCGCCAACGTGCCGTTAAGCTTGATCGCCGCCTCCAGTTCATCTTTGGCCACATAGCCAAGAACCAGGATAGGCAGATGGGTGACTCGCCGCAAGAGCCTCAATTCCAGAAGATCGTCGACCTGGAAATAATCGACGGCCGGTTCGAGAATTTGCGCCACTTCGTTCTGGCCATGCCCATAAGCATTAGCCTTGATAACTCCGACAACCCTCGTGTCGGGATGGGCTAATTTGCGGAACTGTTTGGCATTGTGCAATAGGTTTTTCTGGGAAATTTCGATGTAAGACAACATAAAATATTTTATTCTCGGAAACTAGCACTTATTATGTGCACCCATGAGGAATCGAACCTCAATTACAAGTTCCGGAAACTTGCGTCCTATCCGTTGAACGATGGATGCGTATGTGGACCTAGGCAGAATCGAACTGCCGCCCGAGCAATGCGAATGCTCTGTTCTACCACTATACTATAGGCCCCGATTATAACAGCCCATGGAAAGGCAGGCTTAGCCATTCCCAGAAACGCTGATATGCTGAACGCTTCTGCCACTCCTCATATTCAAGCTTATCAGAACTCAAGAGGTCGTTGACGAAAAAGTCTTTCAGCTCGCCGATGAACAGGCGATTTTCGGAAACCAGATTGGCCTCATAATTCAAAAGCAGACTCAAATTATCAAGATTGCTCGAACCGACTGCCGCCCAGCGATCATCGACAATCGTCGTCTTGGCGTGGTTCATGCCGTTGCGAAACTGGTAGATCTTGATGCCTGCGCGCATGGCGCCGGCAAAATGGGTCTGCGCCGCCGTGTCGACCAGGTTATGGTCGGACTTTTTCGGCACCAACAGCCTGACATCGACGCCCCGCCGGGCCGCCTGCTTCAGTATCAGCATGAAATGCTGGCTGGGCACGAAGTAGGGGGTTGTCAGATAGATGTATTCCTTAGCTGAACGGATGGCACTGATCAGGCGGCGGTAATAGAAGCGCTGGCGGAAATGCGGGGCATTGGTGAAGAGATGAAAATCGCCGGGTGCGAATTGGCCGAATCGCGATTTGATGAAGCGGCCTTCGCCGATCATCTGCCACATCTTATCGAAGGCATAACCCATTTCCTTGACCACTGGTCCGGTCAGCCTGACTTGGGCATCTTTCCAGCCCGTAAGCTTCTTTTCGACGCCGACGCCGCCGGTGTAGCACACTTCATTGTCGACGACCAAGATCTTGCGGTGATCCCGGAAGAACCAGGAGGTGATATTGTGTAAGCGCCAAGGACCGATCGGATTGAAAAAACGCACCTCGATTCCCTCTTTGCGCAGCGTGGCTGGATAAGAAGAGTTGAAAAAGCCATAGCTGCCTGCGGCATCGCAAATCAGCCTGACCTTTAACCCCGCCCTAGCCTTTTCAATGAACACCTCGAAAAATTGGCGGCCAATCTCGTCATTCAAGAGGATGAACTGCTCGAAATCGATGCTGCGCGCGGCCTTCTGGCAATCAGCCAGCATCGCCTCCCAAGCGGTTTCCGAATTCAGATACCACTGCCAGTTTTTCTCCGGCATATTTTTATGTTTATTTCCTAGCGATATATTCCCCGAGCCGTTTCAGTCCTTCATCGATCTTGTCCACATCCAGGGCATAGCTGAATCTCACCCTGTCTGGCGCCCCGAACCAGGTTCCGTCATAGGTTATTATATTGTATTCATAATACAGCTCGTTGACAACCTTGTTCGGGTCATCGAACCTCGGAAAGACATAGAAGGCGCCCTCGGGCTGCCACAAGTCGAGTCCCAAATCCTTCATGCCGCCATAGATGCGGTCGCGGCGCTCGCGCCAGATTTCCAAGTGCTCATCGATATAGGACTGCGGGCTTTTCAAGGCTGCCAGAGCCATTTCTTGAGCCAAAATATTGGTATTCATCGACGTGTGGGTCTTCATTTCGACGATGCGGTCAATGATGCCCTGGTCATAGGCGTGGACATAACCGACCCGGTAGCCGCACATCGAATAGGTCTTGGAAAATGAATCGACGGTAATGACCTTCTCGCTCTTGAGCTGGTAGAACTCGCCGACGTAAACCAAATCCCGATAGACGTTATCGGCGATGATATAGACGCCTAAGCGATGGGCCATCTCCTCGATCGCCTTAAGCACTTCCGGCGTCTGCAAAGTCCCGGTCGGGTTCGATGGCGAGTTGACCATGATCGCCCGCATGCCCCGCATCTTCTCTTCTAACTCCTCAAGCACGACTTTACCGTCGGCCAGGTCATAATATTCCGGCGTCATGCCGGCGAAAACCACATTGTGCGGATAGGAGTAGTAATACGGCCGTGGCAAGAGGACTTTCCCGCCAGGCACGGCGATGGCGCGCAAGGCCAAGTCGATCGCCTCCGATCCGCCATTGGTGATGACGAACTGGCTCGGGTTGGAATTTTCATAAACCGGCACCAGAGCCTCGCGCAAGGCGAGCTGGCCGGGAATCAGGCCGTATTTGAATTCGTGATAACCGTTCATCGCGGCGAATGCTTCGGCCGGTGGCGGCAAATCAGGCTGACCCGAACCGAAAGAGATCAGGTTACCTCCTCCTTTGCCGATAAAGAATGATGGGCTATTGATTATTGGCTTCATATGTTATTACAAAAGTTTCAGATAATCGAGGCCGAGATAGCCGGTTTCGAGATCGGTCAGCTGGCCTGCGCGCAGATGATTTCTGAATTCGCTGATCGTCATTTCTACAGCTTCGATGAACTCCGTCTCGTCGGATTCCGGCTCACCGACCTTGACACAATCGGTCGCCACGAAGGCGTAGCGAGTCCTGGTGCTATATGCATCATCAAGAATCTCCTGCACCAGCTGCACCTTACCCGAATAGCCGGTTTCCTCTCGTAACTCCCTGACTATCGCTTGCTCGGGCGTCTCGTCCTTTTCAAGGCCGCCGCCTGGCAGTTCCAAAAGCACCTTTTCCGGGCCGACACGGAACTGCTTGGCTAGAACGACCTTGCCCTCGCGGGTGATGGGTAAAACGCAGACAGCGACCCCCTCTTGCTTTATCTCAAAATCATACTCCTTGCCGTTCGGCAGAAGATACCTGCGGGATATGACCTTGCGCCAGCCGTCTTTGACCGATTTCTCATCGATTCTTTGCCATTCCATCTATTTGCCGTGACATTTCTTATATTTCAAACCCGAGCCGCACCAGCAAGGGTCGTTGCGCCCGATATGCGAACCGTCGGGTGCTTTGTCCTTGTTGTTTGCGACAATCACCTTCTCGCCCTCGCCTTCCTTGACCGGAGCGCTATACTGCGTCGCCCGTTCGGCCAAGCTCTTTCCGGCAATCGGCTGGTGGACGCCGCCCAACTTATAGATGCTATATACCACCTGTTTCTGGATGAGATTTGTCAATTCATTATAAAGCTGGTAGGACTCGCGCTTATACTCGATCAGAGGATCGCGCTGACCGTACCCCCTGAGGCCGATGCCTTGGCGCAATGATGACATCGCTTCAAGGTGCTCGATCCACAAAGCGTCAATCGAACGCAGCAAGACATCCTTTTCGACGACTTCCCAGTTGATGCCGACGCCACGGGCGTTCGAAACCAGCTCGGCATAAGCCTCTTCAGCCATCTTGACCAGATGCTCAATGATGGCCGTCCGGCCTTTGACCTTGTCGAGCTTGCTGCCCTCTTCGGCGATTTTCGAAAGCTCTGCTGGCAGACCCTCCTTTACCGGAAAAATGGTCAGCATTACCTGTTCGATTTCCTTGAGATTCCACTCGCTCACCTGCTCTGCCGCCGTATGAAAGCTCACCACCTGCTCGATCTCCAGCTCCACCATCTCGAGGACGGTCTTGGATAATTTCGTACTTGAAACTTTTTCGGTTGTTGCCGCTTGATCGAGCTCGATATTTCCTGCCGGAACCAGCTCTAAAATCTCGCGGCGGCGGCGATATATCGACTCGCGGTGCTTATTGATGACATCGTCATATTCCACGATATGCTTGCGCAAGTCGAAGTTATTGCCCTCGACCTTCTTTTGGGCCGATTCGATCGATCGGGAAATAAGCTTGTTCTCGATCGGCATATCGTCAGGCAATTTCAGGGTGACCATCAGCTTCTTCATGCGGTCGCCGCCGAAGATGCGCATCAGGTCGTCATCGGTCGAGACGTAAAACTGCGACGAACCCGGGTCGCCTTGGCGTCCGGCGCGACCTCGAAGCTGGTTGTCGATACGGCGAGCTTCGTGCCGTTCGGTACCGATGACATGCAGGCCTCCCAAAGCGACGACCTTGTCGTGCTCGATCTGCCATTCGTCGTGTTCCGGGGTGCCTTTGGCCGGTTCAGTTCCGCCAAGCATGATGTCGACGCCTCGTCCGGCCATATTCGTAGCCAGAGTAATCGAGCCGACCTTGCCGGCCTGGGCAATGATTTCGGCCTCGCGCTGGTGGTTCTTGGCGTTAAGCATCTGCGGACGGAGGCCTTCGCGCTCCATCGCCAAAACCAAGCGCTCGTTCTTCTCGATCGAGATGGTGCCGATCAGAATCGGCTGGCCTGCGGCGTGGCGCTGCTTGACCTCTTCGATTACGGCATTGTATTTGCCATCCTCAACGCGGTATATCAAGTCGTTCAGGTCTTTGCGGACGGTCGGCTTGTTGGTCGGGATGACCGTAGTCTCTAATTTGTAAATCTTATGGAACTCCTCCGCTTCGGTCATGGCCGTACCGGTCATGCCGGCAAGCTTCCTGTACATGCGGAAATAATTCTGGAAGGTGACGGTCGCCAAAGTCTGGCTCTCTCGCTGGACTTCGACGCCCTCTTTAGCCTCGATGGCCTGGTGCAGGCCTTCGCTGTAACGTCGGCCATGCATCATGCGGCCGGTGAACTCATCGACGATGATCACCTCGCCCTCACGCACGACGTAGTCACGGTCAAGCAAAAACAGCTCTTTGGCTTTCAGAGCCTGTTCGATGTGGTGGACGTCGCTGACGCCGCCGGAAGTGTAGATATTCTCGACGCCGAGCCATTTTTCCAGCTTAGCGATGCCGGACTCGCCGAGGGATACCGCGCGCATCTTCTCGTCGACGTTATAGTCCTCATCCTTGGTCAGGCGTTCGACTAATTGGGCGAACTGGAAATATTTGTCGGTCGACTCTTCGGCCGGAGCGGAGATGATCAGCGGCGTCCTGGCCTCATCGATCAGGATCGAATCGACTTCATCGACGATAGCGAAATAATGCGGCCGCTGGACCATCTGTTCCAGACGGTTGACCATATTGTCCTTGAGGTAATCAAAACCGAACTCATTATTGGTGCCGTAAAGGATGTCGCAATGATATGCCTGACGCCGCTCTACCGGACGAAAGTGCTTCAAGCGGTCGTCGAACTGGCTCTCGTCGATATATTCCGGGTCGTAAACCAAAGCGCGCTCATGAATGATGACACCGGTCGTCAAACCAAGGGCGTGAAAGACCGGGGCCATCCAGCCAGCACCGACGCGCGACAGATAATCATTGACCGTAACGAGCTGGGCGCCCCAGCCGGTCAAGGCGTTCAAATACAACGGCAAGGTGGCAACCAAAGTCTTACCCTCGCCGGTTTTCATTTCAGCGATCTGGCCTTTGTGCAAGACGATGCCGCCCAAGAGCTGCACGTCATAATGACGCTGGCCGATGACTCGGCGGGCCGCCTCGCGAATCGCGGCGAAGGCTTCGGGCATGATTTCGTCGAGCTTCTGCAGGACCTTTTCATCGCCAACCAGAGCCGGTTCGGCTGTGCCGATTCTCTTTTTGAAATCCAGGGTAGCATTCTTCAAATCTTCGTCAGACAAAGCCTTATACTTCTCTTCGAGTTTATTGACTTGGTCCACGATCGGTTCGAGGCTTTTGATATAGCGAGCATTTGGGTCGCCCCACATTTTAGCCAACAGATTCATAAATATAATTTATATGTATTAAGCCAAATAAAAAAAGCTCAAAACCCAAAACAAATAAATGTCATAATCCTGGGTTTTTAGCTAATATTAAAACAATAAATATTAAGCAACCCCCTTGTTTTGAATTTTGCGCCTTGGACCTGAATATTAACCAATATTCCGTTATTTCCTCCTACACTATAATAAAAATGGCTTAAAAAATCAAGCTAAACTTTAGAGATGAAATTGTAGATCATTTCCATGGTAATTATCTTGCCCTCCTCATCCAAGAGGTTAATGTCATGGTTGTCTATAGGCACGCAGACCATCTCGCGCAATTCGGGGCCGACATGCTTGCAGACATACTTTAACGCGTGGTCATTATCCAAGAGATCGCTTTGTTCAGCTTGCAGCAGTAGCATCGGTTTATTGACTTTCAAAAAATCCTTGACCGTGTTGCGCCGGATGAAATTTCTGATCTGGCCGGCGACTTTGACTGGAATAAAGCCGAAGGCTCCATCCCGATCAACGTTGTTCTTGCGATAAAGCGGCCCGCTTTTGCGTATATACTCGACTCCGAAGAGCTGCATGATCGGCTGCACGATATTAAGGATGAACCAGATTCTCCAGTTGAAGAATATCGGCATTTCCCAGGCAACCACAGCTTTGACCCGCGAACCATCCTCGACCGCCAGACGCAGCGCGATATTGCTGCCGAAGGAAATACCGATCAGATAAACGCTATCGAACTCGGATAAGAGCCGGTTGAGCCACTTTTTGGATTCAACGAGCCAGTCATCGGGCCCATACCGCTTAAGGTCGTCCATTTCTCCGGTGTGGCCAGGCATGATCGGCCTGGCTACCGTATACCCTTTTTTGTGGAAATATTTGAATAGCAGGTCGGTCTGCTCAATGTTGATGGCGAAGCCATGGATAATCAGAACGGCTTTGCCGTTCTGACCCTTGAGATATAATTCTGATTCAGGCAGATCCTTTTGATATTGAGGCATGGCTTGCTCTATGCAGTCTTGCGACGACGCTCGATCAGCTTTTCCTTGTACTTGGTGATCGACTGGGCCAAATGATCCTTGACCTTGTCAATCGACTTTGTCAGGTCTTCTGCGCTCTTCTCGATCACCAGTATGGAGTTAGGCAATTCCAAGACGACTTCAGTGCGGTAGATGTCGCCGGTCTTCTGTCCGCCGACCAGCAGTCCGACTTCGACATGGCAGGCGACCGGCTGTATCTTGCCCAAGTACTTATCGAGCATATTTATTTTCTTGTCGACATATTCCTTGATTTCCGGGGTCAACTTGATTTTCGTTGCTTTGATTGTGTATTTCATATGTTTTTTGTTCATGGCTCCCTCCGGGCCGACGAACGATTAGTTTTTAAGATACCCTAGGGCCTTGGCGGCCACTTCGCGGGGTAGGAACTGCATCTTGATTAGAAAATCAGCCGCTCCCAAGCGGAAGCATTCTTCAATAACCTCTTTCTTGTTCAGATTGCTCAGAACCACGACTTTGATGTCCTTGGCGGCCTGCAATTTCTTCAATTCGGACAGTATTTCCTGGCCAGGCATGTCGGGCAAGACCAAATCAAGCATTATCAGGTCAGGCTTGTTCTTGAGAGCCATGATTATTCCTTGCTTGCCATTATGAGCCTTGGATACGCTGAACCCGGCTTTTGCCAGCGACACTTCATACATCATGAGCTGGTCATCGTCGTCTTCAATAAGCAGGATTTTGGGTTTAGTTGTGGCCATATACAAGTATATTCTACTCCTTGAAAATTAAAGAATCAACTTACTTTGGCGACCGGCAAGGTCAGGGCGAAAGTCGTTCCCTTGCCGATTTCCGTCTTCTCAATCTCTATTTTAGCTCCAGGGGTCGCATCGACTATCTGCTTGATAATGAACAATCCGAGTCCTGATCCATCCGTATAAGCCTGGACCGCATTGTCAGCTCTGGCGAACTTGCTGAACAATTTAGGGATGTCGGCCTTGGGAATGCCGATTCCAGTATCGGCCACCCGGATGACGACGGCTGCTGCCGAGACCTCAGCGGAGACGATTATCGAGCCCTTGGTGGTATACTGGAAAGAATTGTTTATCAGGTTCACGATGGCCTGTTCGATATATTTCTCGTCGCTCATGATCGGCGGCAAAGGCTTTTTAGGGAGGATGAATTTAAGGGCGATATTCTTGCGGATCGAGGTCCTATACTTATCTTCCTCTATCTTCTTTAAGACTTCATTAAGGTCGGTCGGCTTGAGATTCAGTTCGAACCGCTCGCTGTCCATCTCTGAAGCGCGCAAGATATCGTTGATGATTTCTCCTAGCTTGATCGACTTCTCGAAAGCGCCACGCAGGAATTCCTTGCGTTTAGCTGGCGGTATCGAGCCCTCCTCCAGCATCGAGAGCACCCCCTTGATGACCGTGACCGGGGTACGGAGCTGATGCGAAGTGATATCCAGGAATTCCGAACGCATGTCCATGAGCTTCCTCAGATGCTCGGCTTTTTCCCTGATTTCCTTGGTCTGCTTATCCACTTTCTCTTGGAGCGTCTGGTTGAAATCCTCGACCTCTTTATAAAGCCTGGCATTTTCGATGGCGACAGCAGCTTGGGAGCTGATGATTTGCAGGAAATCCACATCTTCTTTGGTATAGGCGTCTTGTTCGATCTTTTCACCCAATACGACCAAGCCGATAGTTTTCTGATGGATCAAGAGCGGCGCGACTATTTTCGCTCCAAGTTTATCCAAATCCTTGATCAAAGATTCGTTATCGTCGGTAAGTTCGTCGCGGATAATGATTGACCGGTCTTTGAGGAGCCGCTTGCAGATGCTGCCGCCCATCGGCAAAGTCTTGTCCTTGTTCTTCAGGATCGAGAGGCACGCTTTCCGGCTGATGTCGGTGCTTTTGAAAATAAACACATCTACATCCTCCGTAGCTAAGACTCTTTTGAACTCATCAACTAGGGCTTTCAAAAGCTGATCCAAGTTGATGACGCTGTTCAATCTCAATGACATGTCCTTCAAGATGCTTCTTGAATTATAGCCTTTAAAAAACAGTACGTCGCTGGATTTCTGGATCTTCTTAAATAAAGGAAGAAAGAGGACCGCGAAAATCAAGGTGAAAACCGGGGCGATTATGAGCGATTGCGTCTCGTAGATGCTGCCGAACAGCGCCTCCTCGATGAATATTACCAGATAGAAAAACGAGTAAGCATAGGTAGCGATCAAGAAATAAGTATATATCTTGCTCATTATCGTCCTGATGCCCATCAGCCGGAATTTGAGTATGGCGATGGCGAAGGAGATCACATAAATCAGGACGAGGAAGTTGCCGAAAGGCGGCAATTCTATGCCATACCACAGCGGGAAATTAGTGCCGCCCCCGGTGAAGCCGATCAAGGCACCCCAAAAGGCGAAGCCGATCTGCGACTTTCGCACCCCGACTGAACTCCTGTAATGAGTATACAAAAGATAAGTCGCGTAAGGTACGAGAATCAGGTAGTGGGTGATGAAATAAAGATTGTAAACCGGGCCTGGCGTCGGCCAGAAAGAAAAACCGATAATCGGCCGGACACCGCTGACAAAATAATCGGAAAAGGAAAACAGGAAATAGTATATCGAAATCAGATAGTAAAAAATCAGGGTCTTGTTCCGTTTGAGCTCTAACAGCACCAGCACCCAATGAAGATAGAAAATGGACGTCAGCATCGAGCCGATCGAAAGCACTCTGACCCAGAACAAAGCCAGCGTGGCGTCGTCATAGACGGACAACCATCGCCAATAGGCCAACGACCAGATGGAATTAACCAAGGTCATCAGGAAGAATACCCTGTTCACGGGGCGTTTCCGGTTGCTGGAAATGACAAAAATGGAAATTATCAAAGTGACAATCCCATTGATCAGCCCTGATATTGAAAACAGGTATTGCATTTATGTTTATTTTGATGACTTCAAGACCAGCGCTTGACCGGCGAACGAACGTTTTATCTCGATATCTTTGAAATCAAGCGACTCTAGCAGCTCGGCCAGCTCCGCTTTATCCAGGAAACTGTAAACCGAATCCTTGCCTTTTTTCTGGATTTTCAAGGCATGAGAGAGAATGGCTGGACCGTAGTAAAGATTCTTGATTTCCCTAGGGTCGAGTATTTCCCTCCAGGAGGAAAAGAATACCATCCAAAAGTTGACATTCTTGACCGGAGACGACCACACAAACTTGCCGCCAGGCTTAAGGACTCGATACATTTCCCTCAAGACGGCTCGCAGGGCCGCCTTGCCCTCCGCTCCCTCGTGGTTGATGACATATGGCAAAACCAGATTGGCAACAATGCCGTCGAAGTAACCGTCAGCAAATGGCAGCTTATATGACAAGTCGTGCTGCAAGAGCTTGATCTTGCCCCGGTCGCCCGGCGCTAACAGCTTATCCACTTTGTCCTGAGTATACTTAAGCATGGTCTCAGTCAGGTCGAAAGCCGTAATCTCTTCTGCCTTGCCTGCTGAAGCCTGCCAAATAATCTCTACCATAGCACCGGAGCCGCAACCGACATCGAGCCACTTGCCGGATACGCTTTGGCCGATGGCCTCATTCATATCTTTGATCAGCTTTTTGTAAGGACGAGCGACTTCTAACTGAGGATAGACCTTGCCATATTCTTCGCCCCAGAATTTAACTTCTTCGGTAGAATACTTCTTCATAACGAGTTGTTAATATTGATGATTATATTATACCCCAAAACTGCCTCGAGTGGCAAACTTGAGATATAAAAAATGCGCCGTCTCCGGCGCGTTTTTATTTTTGAACCCCTATTTCGATAGCAAACTGGAAATCGGCTGGAATTCCTTGAGCTGCGGTATTATCTGATTGTGATATTTTCCCTTTTGCCAATATATTTTTCTAGCACAGGCGGTTTTTTTAGAGGTAATCACCCTGTATCCGTCGTCGATCACTTCAAGGGCGGCGCAGTTATCCAGCGCGATCGCGACGCCTGGCGTATTGCGCATCATCCGTTTGAGCGATTGCTGCCGCGGCTTCTCGATATCGTAATGAGGACAGGCCAATGCATCGATCAGATTCAGCCCCGTCACCTTGATTAATGTGCTATCGTGCTTATCAGCAAAGCGGCGAGCGTCGCTATTCCCTTGCCTGAACCAGCAATTGCAGCCGGCCGAGAGGCCCGACATAACCTTGCCGTCACGATAAGCCCTGAAAAGCAGCTTGTCTACGCCCAGCCTGCGCCATAACGTCACCATTTTCAGCGTATTGCCTCCGCCGACATAGATAATGTCAGCTGATTCTATCTTCTCCCTGATCTGTTTTCGGGTCAGCGTGCCAGCCACCAGCTGGAGCGAGTCGGTCAGGCAGCCGAGGCGGCCGCCATAATGCTTATTGAAATTCTCGACATATCCAGGGGCGTCGCCCGATGCCGTCGGCACGAAGAGCGCCCTGGGCTTGGCTTTACCGCTCAAACGGATGATCTCTCGGTCGATAGCCGTAGTTTCCGGCTTGAAGCCTTGGCGCCCGATCTCGCCTCCGCCGATTGCGATGATTTTTTTCATAGTCTATTGCGCCACCTTCTGACTTTTCGGCAGCGAGGATAAATGATGGTGCTCATACTTGGAATCGAAGAAATAGCGGATATCGGCGACCGGCATCCCTACCTTGCCGGTATTGAGGCTTTCGCCGCGAATGATTTCGGCCGCCTCAGCTCTCGTGATTTTGCCGGAGTAATAATTGTGCGCCACTGCCACCATCTCGACAGCGTAAGCGCCAGCTTCATTGAACAGATCATAGATAGTGGTGATTTTCGGCTCGCCGGTGACTATGTCGCGATAATTGATGGTCTTCGGGATGATGCGGTTATCGCGCTGCAGGTTGCCATAAAAGATGCCCAAAAACATCTTGAACTTCGACCAGCTCGAGTGCTTGATGAAACGATAGAAGAGATAGAGGATATCCAAGACGAAATTGTTGCGCAAAAGCCCGTAAACCATGGACTTGCGCTTGAGGGTGCGCTCGATCTCGCGCGGGGTCGTATGATATAGCTTGCTGATGTAATGCGGGAAATAAAGCGACCTCAAGACCTTGAAGTTGACGTAATCATTGAAATAATAGGTTTGGTTGACCTGGGCATCCAGATAGGTCTCGAGGTGCCGGTGCAAGTAGACGGCTTCATTCGCCTTTTTCGGGTCAGGATCATAGTAATTTCCCGAAAGATAATAGATCATCGGATGGAAGATGATGTCCAAGGCGCAGTGCGTGATATATCCGAAAACGAAAGCCAGGTCTGCTTCGCTCTTCTGTTCGCGCGCCTTGTCCAAGAGCTTGAAGATGATCTCGTTAGTCAGCCCGCCATCGCGGCCATGAAGGATTTCCGAAATCTTGCGGACATCGGATTTGGCGGAGTAGTAGAACGAATCTGGCGCGACGCTGCCAAAATAATAAGGCTTCGAATGCTCTTCGATGATCTTGCTGATCTGCTCCTGGTTGATCTGTCCCAGGAGTTCGTGGGCGAAATATAGATGTGTGTTTTCTTTTGGCATACCTTGTTAAAACCACCCTTTGACCATCGACAAGAACTGCCGCACCGGTCCGATATTGACGATATCGTTGAACGTCACCAGCAAGACCAAGAGCATCAGGAGCATGAAGCCGAAATTATGGATAATGGCTTCCAGCTCGCGGCGGACCGGTTTGCGTTTGATTTTCTCGATTATGAGGAAGAGGACCCTGCCGCCATCAAGCGCTGGGAAAGGTAAAAAATTGATGATTGCCAGGTTGATCGAAAGCAGTGCCGTGAACTGCATCAGGTAAACGAAGCCCATGCGCGCGACTTGGCCGGTCAAAGAAGCGATGCCGACCGGTCCGGCCACCTCGCCCGAAACTCCGCCTCCAGTAACAAGCCCGCTGATCAGGTCATAAAAAGCGACAAGAATCACCCAGGCCAGGACGAAAGTCTGCCTGATGCCCTGCCAGATCGCCTGGTACCATGGATATTTGACCAGGCCGGTCTCGGTCAAGGCGACTCCGATGCCGCCCTTGCCGGTCTCTTGCCTGATTTCCGGCTTGATCTTGAAATCTTTGATTTCGTCCGCGTGTTTGATCTGATAAGTCAGCTCTTTGTCCTTGTTCTCGTCGACATATTTCTGAATGGCCGGATAATCGGCAAATTTCTTCCCATCGATACCCAAGATGATGTCGCCGACCGCCAACCCGGCATTCTTGGCCGGTGACGGATCCATTATCTGCATGATCTGGATCTTGCGATCAGAGATGATGGCGTTCTTGTCGAGCGCATCGAGCGACTGCGGCATGCCGACCATCAACCCGATGGAAATCAGCACGATAGCCAGAAGCATATTCATCGAAACGCCGGCAGACAAGACGACTGCCCGCTTCCAGATCGGCATATTTATGAAATGATTCGGATCGTCGCTCTCGGAGTCGTCTTCGTTAAGCTTCACGAAGCCGCCGAGCGGGATCCAGTTCACGGAATAGATGGTATCAGCTGCGTCATCGACTTCCTTGCTGCCCCGGACTTTCTTCCACTTTCCCGAAACCGATTTATAGATGCCGAAGGCACGCGGCGGAAAGCCGAACCCGAACTCCTCGGCCTTGACGCCGAATTTCCTGGCTGTCCAGAAATGGCCCAATTCATGGACGAAAACGAGAACAGACAAAACCAATATGAAAGTCACTACGGTTAAAAACATAAGTTGAATGTAAAATTAAAAGCTAAAAGCGCAAAGAACATTTGCGCTTTACGCTTCGAACTATACTTTAGATAGTCATTATTTCCTCTTCTTTCTTGTCGCGGATCTGCTTGACCTCCTCGTTGCGGCGATGCACTTCCTCGTCCAACTCCCTGACGAAGCGGTATTTATCGTCTTCGGAAATGTCTTTGGCGTCTTCGGCCGCTTCGATGGTCTGCTTGGCCTCTTCGCGGATCTTGCGCAGAGCGATGCGAGCTTCTTCCATCTGGTCATTCAGCTTCTTGACCAAGTGCTTGCGGTTCTCTTCGGTCATGGACGGTACGGTCAGGCGGATCTTGTCGCCTTCGTTGACTACGCCCAACCCTAGGTCGGCTTCAACGATCGCCTTCTCGATTTCTTTCAGCACGGCCTTGTCCCATGGCGAGACTATCATGCTCCTTGAGTCGGAAACGCTGATCGAGGCCAAGCCGTTCAATGGGGTTTTGGCGCCGTAAGCTTCGGCAATGATGCCATCAAGCAAGCCTGGGTTGGCACGGCCGGTGCGCAACACAGCGATTTCCTTTTTGAAATAATCAACGGCCTTGATGAATTCTCCTTGTTTTTCTTGGATGTAGGTGTTCATGGTAGTGATTTAATTATTATCGAAGGTGCCGTTCCGGCGCATGCCAGGATCCAGAATCCTGTCATAACCCTTATAAGATTCCAGCATGCGCTGGAACGGCAACGCGATTTTACTTTTTCTGCAGCTGTTTGACTGCCATATAGACAGTAGCGGGCAAGTCCGGAGCGATCATCAGTACGGCACCGGCACGGTTAGACGGCAGCTTTTTCGAGGTCCAATTCTTGCCGCCGTCAAGCGAGCGATAAAAGGTGGTATTGGTCACGTAATAGATCTCACTGTCATTCTTCGGGCTGACCGCTAGCGCATTGATAGTAGCATTGGCGTCAGGAGTTAGCAAGTTGATCTTCGACCAAGTCGTGCCGTTGTCCGGTGATTGCAGGATGCCGTAACCGTTGGCCAGAAAGACCAGACCAGAAGTGGAGCCGGAAAAGGTCAGGTCCTTGAAAGTATTAGCCTTGACGAAAGTCTTCATATTGTTGGCCAAGCTCTCCAATGAGCTGCTGCCGACGATCGAACGGTGCAGGCCGGTCTTTTCCCCGGCAACCAGCATTACTTTGCTGTCGAAAGGACTGATCTTGATTTCCGCCACCTTGTCCTTGAGGCGGGTGATGACCTGCCAGCTGTCGCCGCGATCCAGACTCTTCATGATCTCGCCGCGAGAAGTTCCGGCAACCAGCGAATTGTCACTCGGATTCATCACCAGAGCCGATATCTTCAAACTGACGTCATTGTCATAATAAACCTGCGCCCAGGCGCGGCCGCAATCGACCGTCTTCAGTATCTTGTTATCCACTGCGGCATAAATCGTGCAACGGAACTGCGGATCAACCACTAGTCCCCTGACCGTAACGCGGCCTAAGGCGGCCGAGCGCTGCCAAGTGTCTCCCCGGTCATACGAGTAAAGCAGCCCCTCGCCGACCGTGCCGAAATAGACCGTCTTAGGATCGGTCGGGTCAAAATAGATCATGTTGCCATCGACGCTGGCAAAGCTGCCCGCCCGCCCGCTGATCGTCGGCATCAGGCTTTTCGAGACCCAGTTGGCACCCTTGTTGTCGGTACGAAAGATGCCTCCATCGATGCCGGAGGCGGTGTTCGAGTTGTTGCTCTGGACAGAGATGCCGCAACCTGACAGGACGAAGACTAACGCGAGACCCAGAATCATTGATCGAGTTTGCCTTTTCATAAGGTTGGATAATTTTGAGTTGATTTTGATTTCTTATTTATAAAATCTAATGATGGATTCTTCGAGGTTGCAGCTCAAACAGCCATGGCGACTGACTCCAGGACCGACTTGGGGCTGACATTGGCCTTGAGATACTCCTCGGCCTTCCTGATCGATTGGAAAAGCTTGAAAATATCCGGCAGAGACAGGCTGCGGCTGACCGCTTCAAGCTCGGGCATGACGATCTCGTGCTGGACCAGGTCCTTTTGTCCGGCATGAAATAGGATGAGGTCGCGAGCCAGACCCTGCCAGGTCTCCAAGATGCGCCGCGACAGCGTGACTGCCTCCTGCCCCGTAGCTTTGGCACCAAGGAGGTCGCCGATGGCAGCAAAGCGGCCGTTCAGATCGGAGCGCCAGAAACCGAGAAGCGCTTGAGTGCGCTCGACATATGAATCATAAAACTCCTTGTCTTCAAAGAATTTGACGGCTAGGGCCGGGCGGCCGAGAGAGAGGCGGGCCAAATTCTTGGCTTGGCTGCGGCTGGCATTATGTTCCTTTATCAGATATTGGTAAATCGTATCATTGGGTACCGAGCGGAAACGCAGGACTTGGCTTCGGGAAACGATAGTCTGCGGCAGGTTAGCCAGCTCCGTTGCAATCAGAATCACAACCACCTTGTCTCGCGGCTCCTCCAAGGTTTTGAGAAGCGAGTTTCCCGCCTCCTCGCTCAGGCTATCGGCGTGCTTGATGATGCCGATCTTGTATGAGTTCAGAAAAGAACTCAGGCTCAGCTCAGCTATCAACTCGCGTATCTGATCTATCGAAAGATTCTTCTTGTCTTTTTCCCGCTTGACCACATGAAGATCGGCGTGGATGCTAGCCAAAGAATCTTCTTCTCCAGGGCTCAGGCCAAGCTTGTGCTGGCGGCAAGATGGACAGGTGCCGCAGGGCAAAGGTCCGCCCTTACCGCGATTCTGACAGAGGAGGCTATAGGCAAAATAGCTGGCCACCGTGGTCTTGCCCAAGTCGTCAGGCCCGACAAAAATATAGCTGCCAGAAACCTGGTCAGTGGCTAAGGTTCGGCTCAGGAAGCTGACCACGTGGTCATTGCCCAAAAGAGGCCAATTTAATTCAATATTGGCTGATTTATTCATACATATATTATACATTAATCGGGCCAAAAATCAAACCTGATCAAGGCAAGTCCGCTCTTGCCATTTCTCTCTAAAATTAGTATAGTTTAGCCATGAAACCCACTAATAATCTCAAACGATTCATCCTGATTGCGGGTGACCTCTTCTTGCTTTACGCCACCCTGTGGCTGACCTTGCTGATCCGCTATCAGGCCAACCCCAATACCCAGCTCTGGCAGGATCATTTCCCGCCCTTCACTCTGGTCTTCGCCGGCTGGATTTTGATTTTCTATATCTCGAACCTTTATGACCTGCGCCTAGCCGTTAATAACGCCCGTTTTTGGCAGCTCCTCACCCGCAGTCTGGCCATTTCAATCGCCATCGCCATCGCTTTCTTTTATACCCTGCCGCCGAACAGTATCGCCCCTAAGACCAATCTGGCTATCTACAGCTTGGTATTTGTCGTCCTGTTCTCGCTCTGGCGGCAATTTTATAATTGGTCGCTTAAATCCTATCTGCCTAAATACCAGATCGGCATCATCGGTTATAACGACCAGGTCAAAGAATTGATCGCCGAGCTCAAGCGCAGCCCGCATCTAGGCTATCGCGCCGCCTTCATTGTCAACGATCAGGAACAGACAGCCATCGCCGCTACGGATACGCCCATCATCCCGAGTTCGTCCGATCTTAAAAGCATGGTCGAGCAATATCACATCAATACCCTCATCTTCACTGCCAACCCTCATGAATCGACCGAATTGAGCGACTCGCTTTTTTCCCTGATTCCTTTGAAGATAAATTTCATCAGCCTCTCAAGCTTTTATGAGACCGTGACCGGCAAAGTCCCGATTACGGCCATCAATCGCACTTGGTTTTTAGAAAATCTTAGCGAAGGCGGAAAATCCGGCTTCGACTCCTTCAAAAGGACTTATGACTTCATCTTAAGCGTCATCCTATTCGTCATCACTTTGCCGTTGTGGCTGCTGATCGGCCTGCTGATCAAGCTTAGCAGCAAGGGGCCGGTTTTCTTCATCCAGACGCGTCTCAGCCAGAACGGCGAGCCATTCCAGATTTACAAATTCCGCACCATGACCGTTACCGGCAATGATTTTTCCCCGACGGCCAAAAATGACAAGCGTGTCACCAGCCTAGGCGCTTTCCTGCGGACCACCAGGCTTGACGAGCTGCCACAGCTTTTGAATATAATCAAGGGCGAAATGAGTTTCGTCGGCCCGAGGCCTGAACGCCCGGAATTGGTCGTCGATCTGGAAAAGATCGTCCCTTTCTACCGTGAACGCATGCTGGTCAAGCCAGGCGTTACCGGCTGGGACCAGATTTCCGGGGAGTATCACTCACCTTCCTACGAAGACACCATGAAAAAGCTCCAATACGACCTCTTTTACATCAAGAACCGCTCAATCTATCTCGATCTCTCGATCATCTTGAAGACCATTTACACCATACTGAGCCGCGCCGGCATCTGAACGATATGAAGATATTACTAGTCATAACCAAAGGCGATGTCGGAGGCGCACAGAACGTGGTTTTGAATCTGGCTAAAGAATTCAAAAAACACGGGCATGATGTCAACGTCGCCGTCGGCCCAGGACAATATCTCAGGCAGCAGCTGGACGGCTGTCGCGTTCCTCATATGGACTTGGGGTCGCTTGAACGCACCTCGAACCCCCTGAAAATAATCTCATTCATTTACGAAATCAAGCGCTTGCAGGACAAATTTGCTTTCGACGTCATCCACTTCCACAGCTCCAATGCTCTGGCGGGCGGGATGGGCGCTAAGCTGTCTCGCAACCGAGCAGTAACCGCTTTCACCTTCCACGGCCTGTCGGTGCTGGACAAAAATTACGGCAGCCGACTTAAAAAATCATTTTACGCCCAGTATTTCAAATTTTTCTTAAAATTCATTGATCGCGATATCGTCATCTGTCGCGCCGACCGCGACCAGCTGACAGCTGACCGGATCATCAAGGGCGGTGAAATTATCCATAACGGGCTGGCCGCAGAGACGCTATCCTACCTTGAACGGAATGAAGCCAGAACTCTCCTATCACAGATGCTTGACCTCCCGGAGATCGGCCAAAAATACTTGATCGGTTCGATCGGAAGGTTGGCCTATCAGAAGAATTACGAATTCCTCATCGATATTTTCCCAGAAGTCCTGAAAATGCGGCCCGATGCAGCCGCCATCATCATCGGCTCTGGTCCGGAAAAAGAAAAATATTCGGAACTTGTCACTCGTCTGAACCTCAGCAAGCATATCCATATTCTCGAAGGAGTCGATAACGCCAGTGTCTACGTCAAAGCTTTCGACTTATTCGTCCTGCCCTCGCGCTACGAAGGGCTGTCCATAAGCTTGATGGAGGCCATGTTCGCTGGTGTCAACATCTTGGCCAGCAAGGTCGGAGGCAACGAAGAACTTGTCGGTCCAAGCCACCTTTACGATCTCGGCAACGCGGCTGAATTCCTTGAGAAAATCGCTGCGCTCGAAACTCAGGTACCAGCAGCTTATGCTAAAGATGATTTCACGGCTGAGCGCATGGGTTCAAAGCACTTAGAATACTATCAAAATGGCAAGAATTAAGATACTCCATCTCATTACCGGCCTCGATATCGGAGGTGCGGAAGTCATGCTTACCGAGACCTTGCCCAAGCTGCCTGGCTTCGATCATGCCGTCTGCTCGCTTTCAGACATGGGACAGCTCGGCGTCAAGCTGGAGTCGGCCGGGTTCAAGGTCTATTGCCTTGGCGGCGGCAAAAAATTCTCCCCTGCCTCGATTTTAAAGTTCCGCAGAATAGTCAAAACTGAAAAGCCGGACCTGGTCGCTACCCGGTTGATCCATGCCGACATTTTCGGCCGCCTTTTCGGCCGCCTTTTCGGAGTAAAAAGAATAGTCTGCCATCTCGAGTCAGTATTGGACCAGCCGAAATATGATAAATTCTTCTTTGTCGAAAATATTACCCGCTCGCTAGTCGACCACTATGTCGCGGTCGCCACTCCGGTCAAGGAAAAATATCTGGCCAAGACTGATATTGCATCGGAAAAAATATCCGTCATCCCCAACGGCATAAATCTGGAAAAGTTCACCAGCTTGCCGGGCAAGCCGGAGGCGAGACAGACCCTCGGTTTGGCGGCTGATGATTTTCTTGTCGGCTACGTCGGCCGGCTCAAGGCCGAACGCAATCATAGAACCCTGTTGGCTGCGGTGGCCAGACTCAATGGCAGCATTCCCCGTCTTAAGGTCTTACTGATCGGCGACGGCGAAGAGATGGCCAATTTGAAACTGCAAGCGGAGGAGCTTGGGATAACTGATCAGATAGCGTTCATGGGCAGACGGAACGATATTCCGATGTTACTCGCCTCTCTTGATGTTTTCATTTCGCCCTCGTTCTACGAAGGCATGTCAGTGGCCCTGATCGAGGCCATGGCCGCCGGTCTGCCAATAGTCGCCTCTGACATCCCTTCTAACGCCGAACTGATCAGTAATCAAAAAAGCGGGATACTGATCCCGCCCGAAAGTGAAGCCGCCATCGCCGATGCAATGTCTGAACTCTACCGAAACGCCAGGCTGCGCCAAACTTATGGCGAAGCCACGCGGATCGACGCTCAAAAATATTCGATTGTCAGCTGCGCCAGCCGATGGGCAGCCATATACGCCAACCTCTTTACTGATTAATCACTTCCAGCCGATGAACATGTGATTTAAGCCCCACTGGGTCAAGAAATATTTTTTCTTGATCTTGGTAAAGCCCGCCTTCTCCATCCTTTCGATGATTTCCTTATCCAAAAGATAATATTCCTCTTCCTCATCCATACCTCTGATCGAATCAACATCGCAAGTCGATCCGAATATCTTGTCGCGCAGATGGACGACCTTGTGCGCCAGAATTTCCGCCAACGGGTTGCCCATAGTGATGATGATATTGCCGCCAGGCGCCAAACAACGGTAAGCCTCTGACAGCTCCTTGTCACGGTCACGCAGCGGGACATGGTTGATGTTGGCGATGAAAGTCACGCTGTCAAAGGTGCCGTCAGGATATGGCAGACTGGTCAGGTCGGCCACGACATTCTCGTCGGTCAACCCTTCATATTTGAAGACATCGATGCCGACACCCTTTCCGTCCAGGAATTGCACGATGAATTTATTGAACTTGCCGCAGCCGACGTCCAAACAGTTGCCCCTGACCTCCCGGGCGACGTAATCATATCTCTCCGTCATGATCGAGGAAAAGCACCAAAAATCATCCTCGATGAGCAACGGCGCCCTGAATGGGAAAGATAAGAAATCGATTACCTGTCTAGCGGATGTTCTTCTCATTATTTTATTCTAGTTAATTATATTACAAGACCAGATCCCAGACCCCCAGCTTGTAGACATTGAGGCTGGAAAAAAAGATCAATGCGATTAAGATGCCATAATAAATGACCTTGCCCGCCAGTTCGCTACGCTTGGCTGCCAAGCGTCGGACTTCTGCAAGTCCCAAGACGGCGGTCGGATAGATCGCCGGATAAACCAGGAAAGAAAGCGACGGGCGATAATATTTCATGGCGAAAAACAGGGCCAAGAAAGACAGCAAGAAAGTCCAATAATAAAATGCTTTTTTCTTGTCTTCCATCTTATAGACACCATAAACCGAGAGGACCACAGGAACAACCAAGAAACCGAACAGCAACGTGATAGTAAAGTTGGGCAATGCGCTCAGCACGATATTCGACATCTTATAAAGCTCCCAATACTTCACTTTAAGAAACCACGATCCCTGCTCATAACCGGTGACGTTGGCCGAATAAAAACTTACTCCGAGAACGAGTTTGACATAAATGGCCCACAAGGCAGTGGGTACCAACTGCAGGAACATGAAGGCTGCCGCTTCTTTAATCTTCTTGTGCTTAAGGGCGATGATGATAAAGAATAGCGATAGGGCGAATATCTGCTTCCCGAGCATCAAGCTGCCGAAAAGCAATGAATTCACCGCTAGCTTTCTCCAACTCGGTTTCTTCGCGTAATCGAAAAACAGCCACAAGCTGGCGGCTACGACAAAAATTTCCATCATACCCGAACTGGTCGGCTGGGTAACCATCGTGTGGACAAAGGGGGAAAAAATCAGAAGCAGCGAACTGGTGGCCGCGACCTTGTTGCTGAAAAATCTTGCCGTCAGTTCATAGAAAAACCACACAGCCGCGAAAAGCATCAAAAGATTCGCAGCGATCAGCGAACCGAAGACGATGGCATAACTCGGCACGCCAACGAAAAGACGATAAGGAGAGAGTATCAGCGTGGCGAAAATGTCATAAAGCGGGTGATCGACGTACAGGCTGCGCTCTTTGTATGACTCCGGCCAATTCCTTGACTGGAGCACGTAGGACATAGAATCGCAGATGACTCGATAATCCGGGAATGTCTTGAAGAATTTATCGGTCTTTGAAAGATCGCCGCTGCTGGCATTATATTCGTTCTTTATCTTTTCTAGATCCTTGACCAAAAAATACTCGGAACCGAGTTGGCAAGGATTATCCGGCTGGTTGGCCGGATAATAAAGGCTATAAAAGAATTGGAAAACTATAGCGAGAAAAAAAAGCGAAAATAGATACCGTTTTTTCATAAGACGACAACGGTTAGGCCTTGTTCTTCTGGACTTTCTTCCAAGCGATATAATTATCAATACCCTCCCAGATGGTGAACTTGGCGGTGAATCCCAGGCCCTTGGCTTTGGTGAGGTCGGCACAGAAACGGGAAACCTCGCCCGGGCGGGAGTTGGTGTATTCGACGGTCACACCCATTTTCTTGGCGATATACTCGGCGATGTCGCGGACCGAGGTCTCGACGCCGGTGCCGAAGTTGTAGACCTGTCCGGCCGAGTTCTGCGTCTCCATCACCATGTCGTAAGCCGAAATCAGATCCTGGATATACATGTAATCCCTGGTCTGCGAGCCGCTGCCGAAGACTTGGAGATTTTCTCCATGCAAAGCGCGCCTGACCATGATCGGAATCAAGGCGCCGAATTGGCCATCCTTCTGCCCTTCACCGAAAATATTGAAAGGACGTACTACGGCGACGTCCAGATTGTAAGTCTTGAAATAAGCGTAGCACAGGCGGTCAGCGGCGGCCTTGGTGGCGGCATATGGGCTGTGCGGCTTCAATGGGGCGTCCTCGTTCAGAAGATCCATCCCCGGGTTAACGCCATAAACCTCGCAGGTGCTGGCGTAAATCAAGCGCCCGCCGAATTCCCTGACCGCCTCCAGCACATTCATCGTGCCGTAGACATTCACATCCACGAAGGAGTAAGGCAACTTGATCGATTCATCGACATTGATATTGGCGGCCAAGTGAAAGATAACATCATGATCGCGAACCGTCTTGCGCACCAGTTCTTTATCCGTCACGCTACCCCAAACCACGCGCGGCTTAGCCGCTAAAGCATCCAAGTGGTTTTCCGAATGTTCGCTGTAGGTATTCAGGACCGTAACATCATGTCCTTTGTCTAAGAAATGCTTGGTCAGGTGAGATCCCTGGAAACCCAGTCCTCCTGTGATTAGAATCTTCATAAATAGTAGCCTAATTGGTTTTAATTAAATCGGCATTTGAGCATCCGGCTCAGCATCATGAAGGCATGCTTGAGCCTGATTTTCTTGCCTTCTTCCAGATTCCTAGGATTATAAGACACCGGAACCTCTTTAATATGATAACCGCCTTTAATGACTTTAGCAAGAATCTCCACCTCGATATCGAAGCTATTGGCCTCGAATGTCAAATTTTTGCCAATCTTAGAGATAAACATCTTGTAGCCGCAGTTCACGTCAGTCAACCAGATAAAATATAGGAAATTAAAGGCCGTAGTGATGCCGCGATTGGCCAAAAAATACTTCAGATAACTCTTGTTATAAAAATTCATCGGCCGGTCCAAAAATCTCGATCCCAAAACCAGGTCAGCCTTGCCTTCGAGGAGGGGTTTCATCAAAGATTGGAGATCGTTGGGGTCGAGTTCCAAGTCGGCGTCCTGGATGACGATATAATCACCGCTGGCGACAGCCAAGCCGGTACGGATCGCTCCGCCCTTGCCGGTATTCTTCTCATGATAGATGACCCGATGGCGCTCCTCGATCGGCTTCAGCATGTCCTTCGATCCATCAGTCGAACAATCGTCGACGATGATTATTTCCTTTTCCGTGCCTTCGGGCAAGCTGGCGGCTTCAACCTTGCTCAGATTTTCCCTGATCGTCCGGGCTTCGTTGTAACAGGTGATGATGATTGATAGTTTCATAAAGCTACTTCGATACTATTTTTTTAAAAAAATTCTTAACGCCTTCCGGCACGAATCGCCTCAAGTCCAGCCAATAGACGGCAATGGCCATATACGCCGGATACTGCCCGCGCCTGATGGCGGCCAAGCGGGCCTTGCGGGCGAAATATTTCTGCCTTTCATAATGCTTGACGCCTAGAGCCTTGTCGGATTTGCGCCAAAGCAGCAAAACCTCAGGCAAATTGCAGACTTGGTGCTTCTCCATGACGCGAAGCCACAAGTCGAGATCTTGGGCATAGGTATATCGCTCGTCATAGCCGCCCACCTGTCCAACCACGCTCTTGCGGAACATGACCGCTGGGTGGTTGATTTGGTTGGAAAACAAGATCAAGCTTCTGACCTCCTTATCGGAAAGGCCTGGACGATGTTCGCCTATCCTTTCACCTTGGTCATCGATGACGTCGGCAAAGACGGAAACAACGGCGGTTTCGGGGTGTTTGTCCAGATATTCGACCTCGCGGGAGAGCCTTCCAGGAAGCGAAACGTCATCGGCATCCATCCGGGCGATATATTCGCCTTCAGCTTGAGCCAACGCCCGGTTCAGGGTCTTGGTCAGGCCGATGTTTCCCTGTTCGCTATATCTTATGCGCTGATCTTTGTCGGCGTATTGCTTGATCACCTTTCCCGAGTCATCAGTCGAGCCGTCATTGAAAATCAGAAACTCAAAATCCCTGAAATCCTGCGTCAAAATGCTCTCGATCGCCTGAGACAGGTGCCGGCTTTCGTTATAGACGCTCATGATGACGCTTACCTTGGGCATATTATTTTATAATATTTTAATAATCCCCTGAGCTAATCCGGCTTCCGGCATGGTTTTTATAGCGCATACGTACTCGTCTAAGCAGGAAAAGCCATGCCGGAAGCCGGACCAACGAAGATTGCTTACCAATAAAATTTTCCAAGAATCTTATTTCCTTTTGAAAACTAAAAGGGTGATGTGTCCGGCCGAACGATCGAACAGCAAGGCGATAAGCCGCCTGATTATTTTCGAGACGAGATCGTTGCCATCATGCACTTTTTGCAAGAAGACCTTGAGCGCCGGAACTTCGTCCTTGATGCCCTTGATCGCTCCGTAATTCTGCCGCATCACCAGCTCGAAGCCGTGTTTCTCGACTTTGGTCTGGACCGACCGCCCGTCCAGCATGAACTGATAGAAACTCTCTTTCTCAAAGATATCCGGCAGTGCACGGTAGCCGCCGAACTTGATCTTGATTTTCCTGAGCAAGGACATGTGCGGGAAAGTCAGAAAAAGATACCCACCCGGCTTGACCACCCTGGCCGCCTCGGAAATTATATCATCGAAGCCGTCATAAAAATGCTCGATCACCCCGAGTGACCAATATCCGTCAAAGAAACTGTCCGCAAAACCCATCTTCTTGACGTCTTGGATTTCGATCTTCAATTCCGGCATCAGCTCCTTGGTTTTCTTGATGGTCTTTTCGGCATAATCGACGCCGTAAGCATCATAGCCCCACTCTCCGAGCGCGTAGACCAGCTGGCCGATGCCGCAGCCGCCCTCGATGATGCGGCCGCCGGACGGCAGGAATCTTTTGGTGTTTTTCTTGACGATGCGGTTCCTCAAACCCTCTTTTATCTTATTCTCCAGTTGACTGGTTTCCCAATGGCTGTCCCAATAATCGGAATCGGCGCGATTCTCGACCATAACCAGCCGGTTATTTTTTTTGTCGAAATAAACCATTTATTTTTGTAATAATAGATTATATTCTGTCAGCTCGCTTTTCAGGATGACATCAAGGGCGTTGTTTTCCGAAATGAACTTGGCTGCTTCCGCACCCATCTGCTGTCGCCGCGTCTCATCACCAAGCATTTCGATAACCGACTGGCGGATTGAAGCGGAATCCGTCTCGCACAACAGGCCGTTCCGTCCATGATCGATCAAGTTCTCTATGCCCTGAACCCTGGCGCCGATCACCGCCGAACCGCAAGCCATAGCCTCGAGTAGAACCTTGGGATTGCCTTCATATAATGAAGGCAATATGAATATCTCATGGCGATTGATTTCTTCGGGCAACAGATTATTGGCCAGGTTGCCCTTGAGATTGACTCGCAGATTCTTCTCCTTAGCCACGCTCTCCAATTTCTCCCTTAGAACACCCTTGCCATAGATATCCAATTCCACATCCAGCCCCTCCAGAGCCTCAAGAAGATTGAGCAGGTTCTTCTCCTTCTCGAGCCGGCCGATAAAAATCATGCTGCGAGGCTGCTTGGCTAAGCCGAGCGGCTTGAAAAGGTCGACATCGATATAATTCGGCACGACCTTGATCTTCCCTTCTTTTAACTTATATCTTTTAACCGCGTAATCCCGAGCTAAACCAGTGGTCACAAAAACCTTATCAGCCAATCGATAGCTTATGAGCTCTAGCAGATATATCAAGACTTTTTTGATGGGTCCTATTTTCCAACCGATCGAGGCTTGCGACCACTGGTAGCCGCAACGCACCACCGCTTTCTTGCCGAAAAGATAGCGAGCGATGATGGCCGACCAGGCCCCCTGCATCTGATTGGTCTTGTAGATATCAGCATCCTTAAGCTCCTTGCGGTAGACCCAAGGCAGAACCAGGCTGTAAATCTTATCAGGAATATTCAATTTCTTGGGCAGGATTACGATATTGCTCTTGAACTTGCCGGAATACATCGCGTCTTCTTGCCCATAGGTCACGAAATATATCTTTTCGAAGCTCTCGGCCAGGCGGTTGTAGGGCTTGACCTCGCGATCGAACATCCCGACCTTTTCCCAGGTCTTCAAGGATACGCCATTGGTGAAAAATAAGGCCAGTTTCATATTAGTCAGTTACGAGATTAGAGGCGTAATCCGGATAAGCTCCTTTGTCGGAGACTATCTGACCCGGGTTGCCGATAACGACCGAGTTTTCCGGGACATCGAAATTGACATAAGCCCCTGGCCCGATCAAAGTATTCCGTCCTACCGTTATACCTCCGACGATTACAGCGTTCGGCCCGATCCAAGCGCCATCGCCTATGGTCGGATATCCGATTTTGGCGCCTCGCTGAACCTTGCCTAGCGTCACGCCATGGCCGATGCTGACATTCTTGCCGATTACGGCTTTTGGATTTATAACCACCCCACCGAAATGCCCCAAATACAGGCCTTTGCCGATTTCAGTCTTTTCGGAGATATCGAAGCCGAACCTGTACTTAAGCCCGCGCAGCTTAAGCCAATTGCAGGCATAAAGCGGTTTGGACAACAGGCTGCCGTTCTTGAAATAGTAGCTGCACTTCCGCAATCGATAAGAAAACCTGAAACCAGGAATAGCGAAATAGGCCTTGAAAAAAGCCGCCATGCCCGTCTTGCCGTAATAGCGATACAGGTCGCCCTCGATTTCTTTTTTGAGTTCGCTTCTTGTCATGTGGTTATTTTAGAAATTCCAAACTTTCCTGCCCATAGCCTCGTTGATAAAATTCCTATCGCTCTCATCAAAAGCTTTGTTACAATATGATGCGAACAAATAGACCGAAAATGAAACGAGTGAAATCAATCCTAACTGCGCAATGCTTTTGACATGGCTGCTGGCGAGGTACAAGACGAGAATCATCGGCACAGAGTTCAGGACCATGACCAGAAATGCTTTCCAAGGATAGCGCAGCTCCAAACCGAAGCGCTTGAAGGTGAGGAGATAATAAGGTATCAGCAGGATACTGGTAGTCCCGGTCGCCAAGATGGCGCCACCATAACCGAAGCGAGGCACGAGCAGCAGGTCCATCAGGAGGTTATAAAGATAAAAGGTCGAGGCCCGCAAAGCGATTTTCGACTCCTCGATAGTATAAAGCACGACTGAAAAGGCTGACAAGAATTGGGCAATGAAAGCGAAGCCAGCGGAAACCGCGAACCAGCCGACTATCCCGGGGTGGCCCGATCTGAAAACGATCGTCATTATCTCCTCTGCCAAGACTGCGAAGATTACCAGAACCGGCCAGATGGTGAAGAACGTCACCTTGTTTATTATCTGGAAAAAATGATTTACGGTCGACTTGTCATGGTCCAAGGAATACTTGTGCGTCAGGAAACTGATAGAGATCGAACGCAGCACGTTGCCAGGAGAAAAGGCGAAAACAGTCAGCGGAATTCCGAAGGCCAAAGAATAAAGCCCCACCTCCGCCTGTCCCCAGAAGTATGAGATGATAAAGACATCAGCAACCCGGTCGCGGAAGAGGTACAAGATATTATGGATCCACAACTGCACGCCGAAATTGAAGAACCGGCGATACGGCAAGGCTTCGGTGCTGCCATTCTCGGGTAAAGAGTAAACGCTTGTCCTAATCTTGTAAGAGTAGAGCAACAGCGCGGCTAACTCCATGAAACACCAAACATACAGGACTCCGGTTATGCCGTAACCTGATCTCAACGACAGATAGAAAAGCGCGAACTTGAAAACGTTATAAAAATTCTTGACCAGGCCGAAAAACTTATTCTCGAATATCGATACCAAGGCCGCATCGCCCACGATCTGCGATTGCAGCTTGAATAGAATCAGCAAAAGTATCAGCGGCAGCAGGCCGTTGAAGTATTCCGGCAACTTGAAAAAATCAATCACATAATCTCTAAGGAAGAAAAATGCCGCACCGAAAACGATTATCGCGACAAGACGGCTGGCTAGGGCCGAAGTGATGATCTTTTTCTGGAATCCGGCATCCTTTTTGGCACGATATTCAGGCAAGTACCGCTGAACGACCGAAACCAGGCCGAATGAGGTGGCGATGTCGACAAAAAGGATGAAGCTGCCGACGAAATTGTAAAAACCGAAATCTTCCAAAGACAGCTTCCTGACGAGCAAAGCTATTGTTAAAAAGCCGAAAAAAGCACCGACAATTATTGCGGAGTACTGATAGGCTGAGCCGAGGAATAATTTGCTTTTCAGGTTGTCGACGCCCATTTGTTTATTTTGATAACCTCACTACGAAAACGCGTCCGAATAGCGAGGCGACGAATCTGCTTTTGGTATAAAATCTGATGCCGGTCTTCGGGATCTGGCAGTCGGCATGGAAATCACCGAGCTTCAGTCCGGCCTCGGCGATGAAATAATCAAGCAGCTCCAAACTCATCACCGAGTGATGCTTGCATTGCCTGCAGGCCCTATAAATACTGGATTGCGGAGAGTAGCCGAACAGCGCCTTGATCCTGGTCAGAATCCACATGTCGTTAGGCGTGGTCAGATAGACGCTGCCGCCATCATTAATCACCCTTCGGGATTCGGCCAGCAGTTGGATCGGGTCGAAAACGTGCTCCAGGATATCCCCCATCCACACTGCATCATACTCGGCATCGCTGAACGGCAATCCGCCATCGACATCGACCTGTCGGGCATCGATTCCCTTCTGCCTGGCCAAATCGACACCGACCTGGGAAAAATCTATTCCGACGACCGCGTATCCCATTTCTTTCAACTTCATGGATATGCTGCCTTCACCGCAGCCGATGTCGAGCAGCCGCCCATTGCCCTTGCCCAACATATCCAGCATCAACCGCTCCTCTCGCTCGACCTGGGTCGTCTTACCTGATGAATATAAATTGTCTTCTCTTTCACTCGGCTTCATATTATTGATGTTCGCTACTTAATGAATCGATATTTTATCAAGACCCAGATCGCCTCAAGGCCGTCATGCAGCTTGATCTTCTTGCCTTCATCAACGGACCTGGGATAATAATTAATAGGCACCTCAAGTATCTTGTGACCCTGGCGTGCGACTTTGGCAGTTACCTCAGGGCAGAATTCGAACTTCTCGCACTTCAGATCAATACTCTTCAAAAGGTCGGCCTTGAAAACTTTGTAGCACGTCGGCTCGTCCGTAATTTTCAGTCCATACAGGAGATTAGCCATCACGCTCAGCATACGGCCGCCGAAGTAATAAAAAGCGCCGCCCTTCTGATTCTTGTTCAGGTACCTTGAGCCATAGACCACGGCGGCTTCGCCATCTATTATCGGCTTGACCAGCTTGTAGTAATCGTTCGGGTCGTATTCCAGGTCGGCATCCTGGATTATGGCGATGTCGCCCGTCATCTGCGCGATGCCGCTCCTGATAGCATGGCCTTTGCCGTAATTCTTGTCATGGAATATCTTTACCGCTTCGCCGGGGTAGTCCTTGATCATTTCCCTGGTACCGTCTGTCGAAAAATCGTCGATAATCACGATTTCCTTCTCGACGCCAAGCGATGACAAGTCAACGGCTTCCACCTTGGCCAAAAGCTCCAATATGGTCGTTTTTTCGTTAAACGCTGGGATCAGTATTGATAGTTTCATTCTTGTATTTATTCCTGATTAATTCAAAGGCATATATAGCTAAAATCACATGTAATGGGAAGGTTGTCAAATGGTAGCGCTCGTCGACATAAAGCATGGAATGGGCCAATAAGCTGAAAGCTGAAACCGTGGCCACCAGAATCATCGGGTGGCTTTCCTTGTCCTTGAAGCGCCGCAAAACCAGAGCGGAACCGGCCAGGAACAGGAGGGACAGGATTATCTTGCTATACTTATACGCTTGGAATAATATCGGAAAAACGACATCGAGCAAAAAGGCATTCTTGCTGCCTCCGCGAAACATCACCATCTCCTTGAAGTCTCTGACAGTGGAAAGGAATTTGCCTGCCTTATACGCGAACAGCTTGGCGGTCGTGCCGGGATTTTCCTTGATCGATTTGAAGGCCAGGCTTTTGAGATATGCGTCATACTCGATCTGGCTCATGTTTCCAGGCGGAGCGATCTTGGTAACGACATCGTACCCCGGCCAGACGGCTTTGAATTCGGGATAATTGCCGCCGAACAGCACCGGACCGAGTCCGACGCCGAAAGGCAGCGGCGTGCCGAAGGCCTTGTAGTTGCGCCCGATCCACGCCCCCCAAACCAAAACTATCGGCAGCATGAATAATGCCAAACTCTTCAGTGCCGCCCCTCTGGGTAACGCCAGCCAAACGAAGGCAACGTATAATGCTCCAGCTGGCGCGAAAATCGGTTTGGTCAAAAAGAAAAATACGAAAGCCAAGCCGCTCCAGAAGAACATCCGACGATCATTAGATTTGGCACCTTTCAATAGGAATATCAGAGACAAAAGAAACAGGACCACGGCATAAGTTTCCGAATAAAGAAACAGATTATAATAGATGAATAGCGGATAGAGGGCCACGAGGGCAGCTGCCCAAAGAGCGGTCTTGTCTTTACCGGTCAAAAGGCGTGAGAGCCAGAAAGTCAGCCACACTGTCAGCGTGCTTAAGAGCACCTGGAAAAAAATCACCATCTGTTTGCCTTGTCCGAAAAACTTATATAAGACCGCCAGGAATACCGGATAGCCCGGTGGGCGTTCGATGGATGGGTTGATGCCATCCCTGGAATACTGCAGATGCTCGGCCAAACTGATGCCGAGGTCGCGGTATTGCGGTGCATCATTTTCCACCGGATAGCTCAAAAAGAACATCGGCACCAAGCGGATGATGAAGGCCAAGGCAATAATCGTTAGCAGAAGCTTATTTTTCATTCTTGAAGGCTAATAAGTTGAACAGATTGAGCGGACGAATAAGCGGAAGGCTTTTTTTAGATACCAACGCGAACTTCGCGCCTTTGAAAAATTTCTCTATCTGATAGATATTCAGCAGGTGCGGACTGGCTGCTGGCCCCTCGATGCTGGAGAAGGTACCTTTGATAACCCATCGGAGAAGTTTGTAGATCGGACTCTCGGTCGGACCGCTGATAATCAAGAGGCCGCCGGGCTTCAGGACTCTTGCCAACTCCGAACCTGGCTTGGACAAGTCTTCGATATGCTCCAGAACATCGAGGCAATAAGCCGCATCGAACGTGTTGTCAGCGTACTCAAGCCGGTTGATGTCACCGACTGACACCTCGCCTTTGACCTTGCCTTTCAAAGCGAGCACATCCTTGTCGTTATCCATGCCGAAGGTTTGCACGCCAGCATATTTCCCTTCAATCATCTTCATCAGCAAACCTTCGCCGCAGCCGACGTCGAGAATCTTGGCGCCATCCATCTTTAAAACCGTCTCCGACAACGAGATTGAAGTCGCCAAGCGCTTGTGGAACAGCCAGGTCACGAGAAAGTTATTCGAATGATACTCGGGGACGATTTTTTCCAAATCCATATTGTTTATTCTTATTAATTCGATTCTTAAAGTGACAGCTCAATGATCTTGTCGCGGCCGCCGCGCGTGCCGTCGATCATCTTCTGGCTGTCAGCAGCGCTGCGGTAATAATATTCCAAGATCAAAGGCGGCAGGTCGTGCACGTTATCTTCAAACTCTTGAACGGTTTTGAAACGATATCCGGACACGTCTAAATCATATGCGTTCATGGTTGTGGTGTAATCCCTGACGTAGATGATATTCTTTTTGCCTTTGGCCTGCTCCTGCCAAGATGACGGCTCATACACGCCCTCTACGCGATAACCAGGCAGATAAACGCGATAGACCGGCGGAATCGAGGTCAGTACCAGCGTCGAATCCTTGTCGTATTTTTTCGTGATCCACCGGGCAATCTCCTGGAAATTCGTCTTTAGTCCGTATATCGCCCGATAGTTGCGATAATTGATCCCTGCTCCGATAACCAGGACCAGAATCAGGATTGCTGGCGCGATTCTTTTTGCGCTGTTACGGCGAGTGGTCAGGAAATGCTGCAAAGCTACAGGGATGGAGAGATAAACCAATGGCAGGATGGTTACGAAATTGCGAGGGAATTTAAGATATGACAAGGAAAAGAAGACAATGAAAAAATAGGCCAAAACGAAGATGTAGCCATATCTTATCTTTCTGATATTAAGGAGTATCCAGAACAGGGCGGCAGCGAGCAGGATAGAAAAAACTAAACCTTCGGTCTGGAACAATAGTTTGAAATAGTACAGCGGCTGGTCCAGGGCGAATCCCTTGGTGCTGCTCACGCCGCTAAGCTGATTGATCACCTCCTGGAAATACGAATAAAGGCGCTGATCGCCGCCCAGGGCGACCAGATTCTTGTAGCTAGCCAGGAATACGCCCAATCGGGTAATCGCCTCCCAGACCAAGGGCAGAAAAAGGAAATTGCTGGCGAAAGTCAGATAATCGCTGACTGGTTTTTTGGTTTTAAAAAGATGAAACAAGACGAACACGCAGATAAGGAAAACAACGGGTAGGATATTGTAGTGGCTCATGAGCAAGAGTGAGAGGAAGACCGATGCTATTTTCAACTCCCGGCGCTCGCCTTTGTCAACGAAGCGCAGAAGATGGAAGACTGTCGCCAGTAAAAGGAAAGCTGATAAATACTGCGACAGCCCGATGCGGCCGTACATCAGGAAGAGAGGCGAAATAATCAACAGCAGGGTTGAAAAGAACTTCAGGGTCTTATCGATACTGAAAAAATCCTGGATGCGATAGAAATAGATTACCGTGCCAGCACCCGCTAGGAGATTCAAAAGCCTGGTCACGAATTGTGCCGGGACGAACGCGTCAGCCAGCACGGCCGGCAAGATGTAGGATGGCCTGGCCGAGGTGTAGATGTTGCCGTAGTCGGCCATGAGCTGCCCCAGAAAGCCTGAGCCGAACAGCCCGCGCCAATTGGTCAGAGCTTCGTGGATAATGCTGGAATAAGTGTTAACGACTACGACGAAAAGCGCCTCGTCAAAATGGACCAGCCCTTGTCTGAAAAAATGATAGGCGGCGACCGCAAAATAAACCGCCAACAAACCGGCCAACGGCCGGTTTGCCTTGAAGCACTCCTCAAGATGGCTGGTCAGCTTACTCATTTGATCGCCAGATAATCAAGATAATAAAGCTTGGGGTCGCCCTTGATCTCATATGTAAAATCCTTGTCGCTGCCGAATTCCGTAAGCCTGTAGCCGAGGCTCTTCAAGAAATCCAGATATTCCTCTGGGGCCACACCGGCCTTCTCTAGGCCATAAGGCCAGAACTCGCCGATGATCGACAGGCTGTTTCCTGCCAAAATTTTGGCCATCCCCTTGATAGCGAAGAAGTCATAGCCCTGGATATCGATCTTGATGAAATCGACTTTCGGCTGATCGGCTAAGAAATCATCGATGGCGACGCAATCGATCTCTTCGATAGTCCTTCCCTCTCCGATATCATATGTCTGATGATCGACATTCAGATCCTTCGATTTGTACAGCTTAATCTTGCCGGTCTTCTCGCCAACAGCCTTGTCGATCAGTACGACATTATCTAATCCGGCGGCGTATTTCTTGAGCAGGTCGAAATTCCTTTTTTCCGGCTCGAAAGCGTAGACCTTTCCGGTCTTGCCGACCAGCTTCGAAAGCAGAATGGTGTAAAAGCCGATGTTGGCTCCAATGTCCACGACGGTCATGCCTGGATTGATCTTGTCGCGCAGAAAAGCGATCTTGTCACGGTCGGAAAAACGCTTGTACATGAAATAAAGCGGCTTGTAGAGCCACTGGATACTGAAGAGCCGATTGGCTAGTTTGAATAAAAACATAATCAAATTCTTAACCCACATCTGATCCATGCAGGGTCTTTCTATTGTAACATAGAAAAATAAACTCACTAACACCGTTGCCGGCAGGATGATTAAAAGCTGAACCATGACCACCACCGGCAAAGCGCCCCCCCCTCCGGTGAAAATATGGATGCTCTTATTGCCGACTGCCGAAATCACCAACTCGTGCCACAGATATATGGTGTAGCACATGCCGCCTATCGCGGCCACGAGGCTGTTGCTGAATATCTTTTTCCAAAGCCCTTCGGACAAAACCAGGAGATAAAACAGGAAAATCGCGGCCAAATAAATGAACTGATAGTACAGCGGCTCCCCAGCCCTAACCCCGATGAACTTATCCGAAATCGGTAGATAGATTATCAAAATCAGTAAGCAAACGCCGGCGAGACCGTTCAAGCTCTTGGACCAAGTCTTGGTTAGCCCGCTCAGATAAAAATCGACCAAAAGATAGCCGACCAGGAAATATTGCAGAAAATTATATAACGAGCGGTGGTCGGTCGGGAAAAAGGCCTGGATTGCCGGCAATAAGAAAATCAGGCCGGCTAGCAGCGCCCTTCTCCTTTTGGGCGATAAGCCGAAGACTGCTGCGATAAAAGGGGCCAAGAGATAGAATTGCATCTCTATCTCCAGCGACCAGGTCACCCCGTTGACCCAAGGCAAGGTATCAAAGAAATTATGCAGATAAAAGACCGAGGCGAGCAATCCGGGAAACAGCCCGGCGAAATCGTACTTATGCTTGATAATCAGCAGGAAGAAGGTCGCGAACAGCGCGATCATGTAAGGCGGCTCGAGCCTGGTCAGCCGCCGCAGATAGAACTTTCTGATATCGACCTTGGCGCCGCCCTTGAGCAGGTGCTTGGCGAACGGCAGAGCCAGGATGAAGCCGCTGATTACGAAGAATAATTCCACCCCTTTGAAGCCGTTTTCAAAGAATCCTCTGAAAATCGGATAACCGAGCTCGCCCGGATATGGATATTTGACCAGGACGAAGCCGTAGACGTGGATGCAGACGACCATCAGGATCGCTAGGAATCTCAAGCCGTCGATTTCCGGCATGAAGAAGCCTGAATTGGTCTTGCGCCTAATCCTTTTGTCCAGGAAATCCTTGAGCATCAGATGAATTTAATCTTTTTCATGGCAAAGAAACACATCTTCAAAAGGATCCAGCCGTGGCGGAAGCGCGAGATGTTGGTCTCGCCGTAGACGCGGGCCTGATATCTGATAGGCAAATCGACGATCTTGAGATTGAGCTTGGCGGCGCCGAAAAGCAGGTCGAAGTCGCCGAAAGGATCGAAGTCGCCGAAGAAGCTCCGGCCCTTGATGATCTTCTCGTACTCTGTCCGGCGCAGGACCTTGGTGCCGCAGAGGGTGTCCTTGATCTCCTGATCCAATAGCCAGCTGAACATCGAGCTGAAGAACTTGTTGCCCAAGATGTTCAGGAAGCGCATCGAGTCATCCTCAAGCTGGTAGACCAGGCGCGAGCCGTTGATAAATTCTCCGGCCGACTGATTGAGCGCTTCATAGAACTTAGGCAGTTCCTCCGGACGCACGGTCAGGTCGGCGTCGAGGATCATCAAGATGTCGCCAGTCGCGTTCTTAAAACCCTTACGCACGGCATCACCCTTGCCCTTGCCTTCTTGGACGAAGACTTTGATGTCTTTATCCGGGTAAGCCGCCTGGACCCGCTTCATCTCTTCCAGCGTATCATCTGTCGAGTTGCCCTCGACGAAGATAATCTCAGTGTGTGAACCCATATTAGGCACACGCTTGACCGCATCCTCGATATTTCCCTTCTCATTGCGTGCTGGTATGACAACCGAAACCGATTCGGGCGCGATCGTGGAACTGTATTTTTCCGCCCGCTGGCGGGCGACGCAATAATTGACCAAGCACAGACGCTTGATTAGCGGCATCTTGGCCAGATACTTGTTGAACAGCCACGACAGCACTGGTATATATTTAGGAATCAGCAGGCGCTGGCCGGTCTTAACGATTTCGAAACCGGAGAGGTACAGCAAATTTTCCACGTCGTGCTTGGTGATCCAATTCTGCACCGGCTGAGGCATCTTGAGGCCAATCTTCTCGGCCAAGGCCATGACCGGCTCCCAAAGATAATTGTAATAGGTAATCACGATTCTCGACCCATGATCAGATACTTTGTGAAGTTCCTTAAAAACACCCTGGATGTCATCAAAAAAGCTGATCATGTCGGACAGCAGGATATAATCAAATTTCTCATCTATTTTAATATTTTCCGCGTCGGCGACCTCGAAGCGCAAATCCGGATATTTCTTGCGTGCGATACCGATCATGCCCTCGCTGATATCGACTCCCAGCCCCCTGGTGGGCTTGAGGTGCGCTAAAACGTCGCCGGTCGCCGTGCCGATTTCCAAGACCGAAGCCTCTGCCGGCACAATGAAACGCATCAATGATTTGATGTCGTCATGATAATAGCTGCTTCTGGCCCGCCACTTGTCGCGCTTATCCGCGATTTTGTCGAAATACTCTTTTACGTCTTTTTTAGGCATATTATTCTTTGTAGACCCAGTGTTTATAAAGGAAAAAGTTCCACGTCACCATCATGGCGATGCTGCCCATGCGGACTAGACGGTAGTCGAACCCCAGCTTGTGGTTGAAGAGATACATGGAAGCGACAGCGAAGGTGTAGTTGAATCCGGCCAAGATTGCGAACCTGACAATCTGCTTATGCGGCAGGGATTTCTCCTTGAACGACCAATACTTATTCAGGGTAAAGATATAGATCAGCAAAAAAATCTGATTGACGACGACTGCAGTCAGAGGTTCAAAGCCCCAAATCTCCTTGAGATAGATCAACGTGCTCATGTCAATGACCAGCCCCGAAGAGCCGACAATGAAATACTTGCCGAACTGCCGGTAATTCGTCTTTACGAAGTTCAAGATGCGTTCCATTTTTTGTTGTGAATATTAATTTTAAAATCCCTGCTATCAAAATAAAAAAGCCGCCGAATACTTACCAGCTGCTGGTCTTTTCGATGACTTTCTTCTTCAGATTCAAATATTTTTCAATAGCTTTCTTCTCAACTTTGGGAGACACTAATCGCAAGAGCTCCAGCCCCAAGATACGGTATTGTTTGCCGACCTTATTGGCCTTGATTAGCCCGTTTTTCAGCATCCGTTTCATGGTGCTATTACTGATCTTAAGCAATTTTTCTGCTTCCTCAGTAGTATATACGGCGTTTGGCAAGATTTCTTGAGTCATTCTTATATTATATTTTAGGTGTCACTGGGTGTCAATAAGAACTGGCCGTCTTGCCGGCTTTGAAAATTAACACAAATTTATTTAATGTTAGGTAAAAAAATTATTAATAACTTTCTCTTATTTTCTCACCATACACCTCCTTCAACAACTCCAAGTTTTTCTGGCTTTTCAGCAATAAGTCAATATTCTTATCCCTAATGCTCCCTAGGACCTCCATTCCCGGCACATCACCGACAACTGATTGATATAATCGTGCGAAGGCCTCGAAATCCTTGATGAAGCAATGCCCGCCGGCACCGCGGCCGCTGTCGTCAACAGGGTTCATGTGGCTCTTGCCGATTCTCGGATCAGCCGAGACCATGTCCCTAACCTTTTCCCAGTCGCAGCCAGACTTATCGGCCAGATCATAAAGCAAATTCGCATATATGACCTTGATATACAAAAATACATTAGCGCCATACTTTATCAGTTCAGCCTCCTTGGATGAACAAATCAGTTCGAAAGGCGCTTTCGGCAAGACGCTAAGCACTCTTTCGGCCCGTGTCCGATATTCCTGATTTTCAATCGGTATGCCGATAATGTTTCTGGTCGGATTGGCCGCGTCATAGGCGGCAGTCTTTTCAACCAAGAACTCCGGCGAATGCATAACGAATACGTTTGGATAACGCTGTTGCAACGCCTCGGTCGTTCCGGGTAAGATTGTCGATTTGATGACAGCCGTGCTGCCGGCACCGACATTCTTCAGCGCATCGCTGACATAACTGTCATCGAATCCGTCGGGCGTAGTCGGGGTCGGCACGGCAATGAAAACAATGTCGCAAGCGGCGATTTTTTCTCCGTTGCCCGAAAATTCCTGCTCTAATGAATAGCGGACGACGTCATACCCCCTTTTTTCAAAGTCATTGGCATAATTGCGGCCGATCCAGCCTTGGCCGATGAATCCGATACTTGTTTTCCCCATATGGCAAATAAAAAAACCTCCTATTTCTGATCAGGTTTTTATGAGAATGATTTAATTCGCATCTTATGCCAGGCCGATTTCCTTCTTGTGCTCCTCCAGCCATTCCGGCAGATTGACCGTCGGCTCCCAGCCCAGAAGCTCTTTGGCCAGGCCATTATCAGCCAACGTGACCTTGGGCTCCAGCCGCTCTGGCAATGGTGCGGTCGGGCCGCCGATTATAGCCGCAACCTCATTGACACTGAAATTACGGCCGCGGCCGATGTTGATGGACTCGCCCTTGCTAACGCCGCTCTCGGCGGCCATGATATTAGCGCGGACAATATCGATGACTGAAGTGTAATCGCGCTTCTGTTCGCCATTACCGACTATGGTCAAGGGTTCGCCGGCCAGCTTCTGGCGGATGAAGATGCCAATGACCAGTGTGTAGGCACCCTCCAGCGGCTGGCGATAGCCGTAAACATTGAAATAGCGCAAGCAAACGGTAGGCAAACCATAGACTTCGCTGAACAGGCGGCAATAGAATTCCCCGCAAAGCTTCTGCAAAGCATAGGGAGACAATGGGTTGGTCGGCATACTTTCGGTCAAAGGCATCTGCTCCTGGTTGCCGTAAACGGAAGATGAAGAGCTATAGACCACCTTCTTGACTTGCGCATCGCGGGCGGCCACCAAAACATTGAGGGTGCCGGTCAGATTGACCTCATGGGTGGTCACCGGATCCTGGATCGAAGGCTGGACCCTTGGCCAAGCCGCCAAGTGAAAGACGTAATCGATACCGGCAAAAACCGGCTTGATGGCTTCAAGGTCGCGGATGTCAAGCTGATGAAAGGCGGCTGCCGGGTTGATATATTCCCGTTTACCTGCTTTCAAGTCGTCGATTATCACGACCTCATGGCCGAGCTTGACCAGCTGGTCGACCAGATTGGAGCCGATAAAACCGGCGCCGCCGGTAACTAAACATTTGCTCATATTTTTGAAAAATTAGAATAAAAATGCTAAGATAAAAGGGCTAAGAGCTTTTTGTGCGGCCGGGAATTCATGTTCCTTGGCCGTAAATAAAGAAAACCGCGATCGGTTTCTTACACTAATTATCGCCAAAAAGGGAGGTTAAGTCAATAAAAATGAAAAAGAAGATACTTTACATTACCACTGAATCAGAATTAGGCGGGTCACAGCGTTATATCCTGGACCTGGCCAGAAACCTGAAAAATGAGTACGACATCGTCGTAGTATTCGGCAGTCAGAACGGCGATGGCGAATTCGGCAGCCTATTGGAAAAGGCTGGCATCAACTATTTCGTCTTGCCGCACCTGGTCCGCCGCATGTCCCCTCTTCACGATTTTTTGGCTTACCGCGCCATCAAAAAGCTGATACGGGATATCCGGCCGAACATCGTGCATCTGAGCAGCCGCAAGGCTTCAACCATCGGCTCGTTCGCGGTGCATTGCCAAAAATCAGGATCAGCCAAGCCGCTGGTCGTCTACTCGCCGCACGGCTGGGCCTTTAACGAGCCAGACAGCTCGCTGTCCCAAAAAATATTCCTAAGACTGGAGCGCTACACCCAGAAATACAAAGACAAGATTATCTGTATCAACAAATCATACATTGAGCAGGCGGAAAAACTGCTCCATATCGACCCGCGCAAACTCTCCCTGATCTATCACGGGATCGACATCAAGCAATATCAATACTACGCCAAAGAAGACGCCAAAAAGAGGCTCTTCAGTCTGATCGAGAATGCCCAGATGCCGGACGAGAAGACCATCCTTGTCGGCAGCATCGGCAATCTCTACCCTTCCAAGGGCTACTATTACCTCATCAAGGCGATGCATTACCTCATCATCGATTACGGCTTCCCGATTACGGCCATCCTGATCGGCGAAGGTCCTGAGCGAGGTGATTTGGAAGCCCGCATCATAAAATTCCACCCGATGGATTACAACGCCATGGATGGCAATGTCAGCCAAAAAATCATCTTGGCCGGTCGCATCGCTAACGCCGCCGAAATTCTCCCGGCTTTCGATTTTTACGTCTCAACCTCCCTAAAGGAAGGCTTTCCTTACACCATACTCGAGGCGATGGGCGCCGGTTTGCCGGTCATCGCCACTCGCGTCGGCGGCATCCCGGATATGATTACGGATCAGGTTAATGGACTCTTGATTGATCCGCAAAATTCAAGAACCCTAGCATCCAAAGTCGCTGAACTCATAAACGATCCAAGCAAGAAGCAACGCCTGGCGACCCAAGCCCAACACGATGCCAACCACCTGTTCAAGTTCAACAAGATGCTCGAACAGACCAAGAAAATATACGAAGGCTAAGATATAAAAACAGGACCGACTCGGCCCTGTTTTTTTATTTACCTGAACAGGTTATTTCTTAAGTTTACCCTCACCCAAAGGATTGAAACCGCCACCGACTTCTTCACCGTCAGAATGCTTGTCGCCGTCAGTATCCGCCTTGACCGGGCTTGTCAGATATTTTTCCATCTCCTCCCCGTCCTTGAGCCCATCACCATCCGTATCGGCCTTGAAAGGATTTGTACCATAGCCGATTTCAGTCGTGTCGGAAATGCCGTCTTTGTCGGAATCCTTGGGAGCGCTGGCTGAGGCCATACGGCAGCTGCTCTTGATATCCTTATCCTTCACCGAATCGCAACCCGTGCCGTCGCCCGTTATGGCCAGCTTCGAGTTGACCAGATCCAGACATCGCTGCTTGTTCGGCTCAGCGAAAGGCTCACATGACTTGATATCGCTCAATCCGGAAAATATCTGACTGAAACAGCTCTCGGCCACTTCGCTTGATTTGAAGGCGGCGCAGAATTCATTGGAAATTTTCTTTGTTCCTTCGCGAAAAACTAGGAATTCTTGGCAAACTGTCCGTTTGTTGAAATCAAGGATCCGTTCACATATTTTCTTATCTGAAGTCACCTGAGCGACGGAATACAAACAGCTGTCCAAAACCGATTTTTCAAGCTGGAGGCAATCGTCCGGACTCTTCGATTTGACTGCCTGGGAGATGATGGCATAACCGACCGAGACTTCTTTTTGAATCTTTTCCTCGGCCTGCTTCTTCGCAAGGCGAGCCGCTTCTTCTGCTGCAGCTACTTGACTTCTATCCTCTTGTACTTGGCGATACCGCCAATAGCCGAACGCCGTGCCAGCTATCAAGAGCGCAGCTAAGCCGATTACTAATGCTTTCTTCCTTGAAGTTGGTATTGTTTCCATATTATTCGATCCTTAAGTTGGTAATAACCGGGGTGACGCCTGGCTGTTTGCTGCGCATTAAGACCTTGATTTCCACGAACTGGCCGACTCGGGCGGTCAAAGGCAAGGCGTTCCAGGCGGCGGCCGTGTTCCAGGGCGTTCCAGGCAATGCCGCCTGCGCGTTGTTCGCTCGGATGAAAATATCTGCTGTCTGATTGGCTGACGGCACTATCAGATCATACTGCAACAAGCCCCAATGCTGGTTCTGGTAGACGCCATCAATCGACTTGAACCATGTGGCGGAACGCAAAGCCATGGCCCGGTTCAACCCCGTCATGTCGCTATAAGTATAGGTGCCATTCGGAGCGCCGACGTTGACGTCAGCCTCCAATTCAGCGTTAGTCGCCCCGTCATAGACCTTGGCGTGACCCTCGTAATACACGGCCCAAACCTGGCCTTCAGAATCACCGCACATGCCGTGGTTATCGCCCCACCCTGCGCTTCCCGTGAACACTGTGGTTCCTGCGTTCGTCGCCTTGACTGCGACATTGCCGGTATAGCCGCCGCCCCAGATATTGCCATAGATGTCCGTGCTCAAGCCCAATATCTGATAAGCATTCGGGTGATGCACAGCATTCGAGTTGACGGCGGCGCCTTTGTCGACTTTGAAAAATCCGCCGCTCTGATAGCCGCCTCCCCAAGCATTGCCGAACGGGTCCACTGTAATTCCATAGACCCAAGGGGCGGCGTGTATTGAAGCAACAACATTCGAAACGGTATCCGCCTTGAACATGGCGGTATGGGCTCCGTTGGCCGCCCACAAATTGTCATCACTATCTATAGCGAGACCGTAAACTGAGCCGAAACCGGAAATAACGGCTGACGCGGCACAAGTCGTGTCATCAGCCGGCAAACGCCAGGCCTGGTCACTGCCTGTCCCAGCCACCCAAGCATCACCGTTCTGAGCGATAGCTACGCCGCGGGTTCCGGCCGGTGCTGGACAGTTCTTAAGCGTAACTCCCTGGTTATCGAATTTAGTGACAACACTGCCCGCTCTGGCACCGACCCAGACATCTCCAGTTTCGGCGTTGACCGCCGTTCGAGAAGGATCAGCGCCCGTCGCAAAGCTTCCCAAAAGCTGGCCCCTTGTCTCGGTAACCGTAGTATCATATAGGCAGGTCACATTACCGGCGCCATCACGGGTGCAAACCCGCTTGTACCCTGTAAAAGCCCGAATCTTATTGACCAGGTTGGCTGTAGACTGGGCTACCCAGATATAAGGCGTCGGCATAATGCCCTGGATCTTGATGAAAGTTCCGCCAGCGACTGCAGCGGCTGAATTAGTATTATTATTATTATCATAAACAACGGCATCGCCCTTGCTATTAAGCAGGCTATAGGGTTCGGTCTTGACCGTCCAAGCGCAGTTGTTATCGCAAGCATCATTATTTACGGCATTGGCGTCATCGCAATCCTCGACGCCGTTATTGGCCGGTCCGTTTGCGCCTTCGGTGTTAGGGGTTTGGACTACTCCGTCTCCGCAGTAGTTGTTGATTCTCAGATTGAAACCGACATTAGGACCGGTGTAGCTGAATTCATCAGTCGCATTAAGCTGAATCGGGTAACTTCCGACGTCGCCAATGGTCACGTTACCGCTGATCGTGATGGCATTAGCCGCCAAGGATGAGGTCAAGTTGCCGCTTCCTGGGAGATTGGCTACCGTGTGGTTGTTTATCATGTTGCCCTGGGCGTCAGAGACAGGTAAAACGCAGTTAAAAGGCAAGGAGTGGCGCATGACCGTGCTACAAGTAGGAGGCGCTATTTCCGGTCCTGAATTAGAGATGCGAATCGTGTAGTTGGCACCAGCGCCTAGGGCGTATTTATCAGCTGACGTCATCGAATAGTTCAAGACCGTGACCGGATTGGCAAAGACATTGGCGTTAGACAGGTTCCCACTCACGGTATAGCGCAAAAGGCTGCCGTTGACCGTCGACACGACCGTGGTGGTGCCATAAGTATAGGTAGTCGCCAGGCCAGGATGCAGGACAGTCGTAGTGGCACCGGTAATTCCGGTCGGCAAAACTCCAGCCGTTATCGAGTAAGTCAGCGGAAAATTAGAAAGCAGATCCATCGCTTCCCACATCACCTCGCTTATTGGCACGGTCGTACTGGCTACCCAATTTGCCACATTTGGCGTGATAATCGGTGGGTCGTTCTTGATGGTTATATTGAAAGTCTCCGACGCACTATCACCTTCTTTGTCCGTTACGGTCACTGTCACTTGATAGATGCCCGCTGGCCGGTCGATAGCCTCCTTGTCGACATAGCAGTTATAACGGCCGGTCAATTCGCCGAAAGGAGAGCTGGTGGCGCTGCAAGACATGAAATTCGGTATCGCAGCCATCGTCCCTAAATCTATGGCATCGAAAACGAAATTCATCGGGTATTCCTTCGATGGTTCTGAGGCGTAGACGGTCAGAGCCCTGACTTCCTCGCCGGAATAAACTGATTGGTCGGCTATCGGCTCGATGGTCGGCAAAGTGGCGCCGATGCCGATATTGCAAATTTTACTGGTTGAGGAGCCAGTGGAGTCGGTGACTGTCACGCGGAATTGATAAGTTCCCTTATCACCAGCCTGGGTGGCATAAATCTTTTTCTGGGTGTTGACACCGGCCGACTGCAGGACCGGACCACCGACCCAGCCCGGCCAAGCGGCCGTAATCGAGGTATCGATTCCCCAGGTCAAGGTAGCGTTGTCTCCGGGATCGGAGTCAGCGGCATTGACGTATTTAGTGAACTCCTGATGCGGAAAACTGACCATGCCGCCGCACATCACGACCGGCGCGGTATTGCCGGAGGGTGTTGAAAACTCCAGGGTTACCGGGACCGAAACTCCGGCCGTACAGGCAGATCCGACACAGCTCAAACCGCTCTCGGTCGCTGCCGAAAAGCCGCAGCTCTTGCCATCACGGCTGCTTTGGTAGATATATGCATGGCTGCCGATCGGCAGATCAAAGACGTTGTCAGGTGTCGGGTCAGCGAATACCCTAGTCTTTTCATCCCAACAAGTCGTAGAGTTATATGGCTTACCGAAAGAGACTTTGTGTATACGGAGATTAGAATCTACACCGCCAATATTGGAATCATTAGTCCAATTAATGCTGATGGTGCGATTGCCGGCAGCCAAACCGGGCAGGACGATGGTAGCCACTTGTGGCGTCTTGGCAGGCCCTACGGCTTTATTTTTGATAACGCCGATGGCCGTACCATCAACAGATATGGTCATGTCGTGATAAATAGTTGTCGGATTAGGTGCAGGCGGTGCAATAAGCTGATCGAGGTCGCCAAAAGCGCTGGAGTTGGCGTTGGTGGTCTCGACTGTCAAGGTATAATCGCCTGGATTCGATGCGTTAAAAACATATTGCCAAGTGTTGGCAACGCACGAACCAGTGTAGGTCGGGCCATTGTTCGGACAGAAGGTAGCACCTAGGTTCGAATATTGGTTACCTGTCTTGGTTGTGCCATCGCAAAGGCCGAGCTTGTTGACCGGATCGAACGGCAAACTGACGCCCAGGGCGCTGCCCAACTCCTCTTGCCAAGACGGCCAAGTCGAAATCGTCCTATTGGGCATATAGCTACCAGACTCAAGCTTCGGGCACAGGCCGCCGTGGCTATTGCGGTATCGCTCGAGGTAAATATTCATATCGACCAGATCGGACAACCTCCTGGTGTCACGCACGGCGACATCATGCGAGCTATCGCAATATTCGTCTTTGCGGCAGTTAGTACAAGGCTGAGGCGAGGCGCAGCTCGAACTATAGACGCAGGACTGCGCTGTCGTCTCGCTGCAGGTGCCGGCAGTCAGAATGTTGTTATTGAATTTCCAGTTAGCGAGAATCTGGCCGAAGATATCCTCGGTCGCTTTCTCGGCATCCTGATTATAGGAAATGATGAAGATGTTGGTGTAAAGCTGATCACCGGCGGTGAAGATATTGTTGGCCGGAGCTGTTTCGACCACGTTTGCCACGTCGATATAGACGGTGCGCCCGTCACGGATAGCCTCATAGCCATCAACCAGGAGTGACTGAGGCGAGCCCTTGAAGCCCTGCGATTCATACCAGCGCAAGGCCGAATAATGCTTCGGGTTGGGCGCCACGCGGACGCCGATAGCGTCGGGTGAAGGGGCGGCGATAGCCCAGCCGATGCAGAGCGCCAGGGCGATTACCGGAACGATTGACAGCTTGATCATTTTCATAGATATTTTCAACTATTTTTTGATAGGCGGATTTTTCAATTTTCCATCGTCGATCGGACTGAAGCCCTTCTTGACCTCGTCACCGTCACTGTTGCCGTCTTTATCGGTATCCGCGACTTTGGGGTTGGAAAAATATATCATCGCTTCTTCATAGTCAGACAAGCCGTCATTATCGGTATCCGTTTTTTTAGGGTCAGTTTCGTAGCGAGCTTCCCAAGGGTTGGTCAACCCGTCTTTGTCGTCATCGGCCATAATGTCGACATACAGCTGCGGATTCTTTTGAACGTCATCTTTGGCTGGATTTTTTTTGACTCCACGTTCTGATACGGAGGTGGTTGAAGAAACGATTGTCGCTGGGTTGACTGTCTTACCTGAGGGTGTCGGACGATATTGCTCCTTGAATGGATCAGATTTTGGCTCGACTGACTGCGGCGCAGGCTTAAGACGGCTTGAATAATACCAAAATCCACCCACTATAGCGGCTGTGGCTAGCAGTGTCAACGAGATGATAATGGCTTTTTTTGATGGCTGCATTTAATTATTATTGCACTTCAATAGACTGAGATCATCGACATAGATGTCCGTACCTGCGGTGGTGTCGTTATATCCGAAAGACATGCCGAAAATCAGCTGCCGGTTGCCCGCAGCGTTCTTGACGTTATTCAAATCATTACTAAAGAAAAACGAGCGCGCATAATAGGTCCAATCGGTGTAGGTATTATCCGGAACGCCCGGTCCGCCGATACTGGGATAGCAGTCAGTCTGATTGGCTAGTGAATTCTTAAGCATGAGACAGGTACAGCTATTGGCTAACGGCCAATTTATGCCGAATAGATTATAGTCGGAACAATTGGGCGGATCGCCAGGCAGCGTCCGATAGCCGCTGAATGCCCCGTTAGCGCCATTGCATGCCCAATTGATGATACTACCCTGATTGTAACAATAACTTTGCCAGCCCGGGCTGAAACTCAAGGAATACCAGGTGGAGTTCTGCAATCGTGAGACGCCCTTGTAATAATAATTCAGGATGTAGGTATCGCCGACATTGAATGGAAAAGTCGAGAGATCGTAGGCCATATAGCCCCACATCACGGTATTGGTGTTGCCCCAGGCGATGGCTTCCCCGTTGTTATAATCGGCCAGATAATCGACTCCTAAATAATTTCCCTTGATCGTTGAGTCATGAGCTCCATCAGCTGCCGGGAAATAGCAATGGCCGCCACCTGCCGGGTCCCACATGCAACCACGATTGGCTGCAAAATTAGGATCGGTACAGATTGCCTGCGTGCATGTGCCGCCATAAAGGCGATTAGCATCTTGATGGAGCAGCATGCTATTCGTGCCTGAGGATGAGTGATTTTCTTTGCCAGAAATGCCCACGAAAGAGCTAACCTGACCACCACCGCTCCAGCCCGAAGGAAAAGCCGAGGTGACCGTATTGTCCTGATAGGCAACCTGGATTTTCGCTTCGACCAGAGCCTCTTTGTGAATCTGCACTTCGTCAATATCACCGGAAAAGGTTTCTAAATCGCCGACATAACCGCCGCCGATCCTGATGTTTTCCCAGCCGTTATTCCATTGCGGCGGAGTCGGAGTGATGCCGTCGAATTGCCCGTTCAGATAGTAGCGGATGTTGACGCCGTCATTGGTCATGGCTATATGCGACCAGGTATTCAAAGGCAGTTGCGTATTAGCGTGATTGGCTGCGTGGTAGGCCAAAGGATAACCGTCATAAAGGTAATAAGCGGAGTCGTCCCAGGCAGCGAGATAATTATTGTTGATCTGCACCACTGCCGCGTAGGGCTGTGCGTTATGCTGATAGGAATCAGGCCTGACCCAAGCCATGATCGTGCTGACGGGCCAGTTCGGCCCATGATTTCCTAGGTCGATATATTGGTCAGTACCGGTGAAGTGCAAGCCTTGGCCGTCGTGGCCCGTCGTGAAGCTGTAGGTGCCATTGCCGGTCGGTGCCATGGCTTGGCTGCCCGAGTTAGCCAAGTTGCCTTCGAAATGGAACATGCCGAAAGGCTTGGCAGCCAAACTGATATTTTCCATATCCTGGATGGTTGATCCGATGACGATAGAGGTCGTAGCATGGCCATCGACACGATTATCGCAATCGTTGTCCAGTCCGTCATACTGAGTGCAATCATCCGGCTGGCCCGGATTGATCTGATTGCCATTTATGTTGAATGGCCCATACAGTCCGGTTACCATATGCAGTCCGATCGTGTCATCGCAGTCATTGCCGTCATTGATACATCCTCTTGTCTTGCCGCAGTTCGGGCAGACGCCGAAACCATCGGCATCCTTGTCATCGCAATAATTCCCTACCCGGATCACCCCCGAAGAGGTGGCGATTCCGCCGCGGCCATCGTTGACCGAGACATCGAAGGTATAGTTGCCTAAATCACCTGACTTGGAACTGACCAAGCGGCGTTGGTACTTGTTGGCTGGCGATGTCTGCAAAGTCGGTGCCACCCAAGTCGACCAGTCGCCCGTAGTAGTCAGCGTCCAGTTTAGGTTATCGTTATCCGCGTCCTCCGCCTGGATGAAGCCTTGATACGGAGCATAGCGAATGCCGGTCGGCATATTGATAGTCAGGATTTTTGGAGGCGTATTGGTCGCTGAACCCGGGTTGCTTGGGGTTCCGAACGGAGCCGGCGATCCCAGATTGACTCCCACGGTGCATTGGCCGGAGCCGTTGCAGTTAAGTCCGGATTCGGTATTGACATAGAACGAGCACTGCTGCCCATTCGGACTCGATAAATAGATATAAGCCCGGCTGCCGTCTGGGAGATCGAAATTGGTATCAGCCGGTGTCGGGTCGGCAAATGACCGTGTGGTTTCATTCCAGCAAGTCTGAACATTAAAGCCGGCGCAATCTCCCATCTTGTTGATAGGATCAAACGGCAGATTAGCTCCCAAGGTCTTGCCCAAAGTCTCCTGCCAAGACGGCCAAGTCGAAATCGATTTGTTGGGCAGATAAGAGCCTGATTCCAGTTTTGGACAAAGTCCTCCGTTCTTGGTCTTGTAAGCAGCTAGAAGGTCGTTCAGGTCGTTCAGGTCGGCCAAGCGCTTAGTGTCGCGGCCCAGCACGCCCTTGGCGGCACTGCAATAATAAGCGCTTGGGCAATCAGGGTCGACTGAGCAGGAATTGGAAAAAGTCAAAGTGATTTCCTGGTGCTCCAAGGTGCGCTTATAAAGCCTGACGCCGCCGATAATGCCATCGAAATACTGCCCCATACTCGGGTCGCGCGCGCCGATTCTCAACTCGTTCCAGTTAGTGTGCACGTCACCGACGACACTGCTGCCTGTGAAGTCAAACCTGTGCACCTCCTCGCCATTAGCATAAGTAATGACCGAATTGCCGCTCAAAGTCAGAACGATACTGGTCCATTGGTTAAGCGGAGCAACAAACCCCGTGTTGCGCCATGCCCAAGTCGTGGTCGAACCGCCATTAACCCCGGGCGCGGCAATCGCCCAACGGATCGTGCCGTCAGCATATCTGGCAACCTCATATTCGCCTTCTTTATTGACGATAATTCCACCGCTTGATCCCGGACCAGTAGGAAAAATATTAGCCACGATTGAAAACTTGTCAGCCACCTTGAATTCCGGGCGATCTCCCATATTGATCTGCGAATTCACGCCATTGAATTTGGTGCTGCCATTGGAGATGGTGACATTACTGCCAGCACCATCCAGGCCGTTCTTTCTGGCGTCATTATAATCATTGCTCAACGGCCAGCAACCGACAGCATCGCCGCAACCGCTAGTGATGCTGGCGTCACCTTTGCAGATGCCGACCGAATTGATGTTATTGTTGAATTTCCAATTGGACAAAATCTGGCCGAAGATGTCCTCGGTCGATTTTTCCGCGTCCTGGTTATAGGAAATGATGAAGATGTTGGTGTAAAGCTGGTCACCGATGGTCAGCTGGCTGTTGGCTGGGGCGCCTTCAACGATGTTCGAGGCGTCGATATAAACAGTACGGCCGTCCCGAATAGCTTCGTAACCATCGATAATAAGCGACTGGGGCGAGCCCTTGAAGCCTTGCTCCTGATACCAGCGCAGGGCCGAGTAGTGCTTCGGGTTAGGGGCGACGCGGACGCCAATAGCGTCAGGCGAGGGTGCCGCAATCGCCCAGCCGATGCAGAGTGATAACAAGATTGCCGGGGTAAGCAGATACTCGGTTTTTAATCGCGAAAATGCCATCAATGGATTATTAACATATTAAATTTATTATACCACAAAATATGCAAACCTAGCTAACATAAATCCAGTGATTCAAATGCTTCTGATTTCAAACAAAAACAACCCTCTTAAGGTGGGCTGTTTGATTTGCCGAGGGGCAACTCCCCTCGAGCTATTATGATCTTGTATATTACGCTGTTTTTTGGTGGACAACCGGCTCGGTAACGTATTTGCGCTTCAGATAGCCCCGCAAGAAGACTAAGACCGGCTCCTGGCATTCGTAGCACAGCTTGGTGCGTGGCGAGCCGATGCCGTATTCCTCGTGGTCCGCTAAAAAAATCGAAAACAACCGTTCTTCATAGGCGCTCAAGTTTTTTCCGCACTTGTCGCAAAAGTTGGTGGTCAGCATATCGATTTTTATATTTTTTAACGCCACACAATTTTATCACTCTCGAGCGACGAGGGTCAACTGGACGAACCTTAGCGCCAAACAGCCTGAATTCGTAATCACTGCAACGTAAACACCGAAAGGGCTGTGCATAACGCAAAACCCCTCCCCGGAAAACCGGGGAGGGGTTTGCTCTGCCCTTGCGGACAGTATATCGATTTTAGATATCGAGAAACTAGAGCCAGGACTTACTTAGACAAAGTCTGGGTCGGGGTGGTTAGACCAGGAACCCTCTTGCCATTGGAGTAAGTGAAGGCAGAGATATCAGCGCCATCAGACCAGATGAAGCTGCCAGCCACAGCGGTGGTAGCACCGGTAGCATAGGTAGCATCCTCGACGATCTTGGTGGTGACTGATTCGGAACCGTTGCCAGAAACGCTGACGGTCGACAAGATCTCGAAAGTCTTGGAAGAACCGGCAGAGATAACTTCTGGGGTAGCACCGAAGTCAACGGTGATGGTCTTGTTGGCCAAGCTGACGGTAGCAGCGAAGTCCTTGGTAGAACCATTGACTTTGACTGCATTGTTAGCGATGGTGGCAACAGACGAATTGGTGGTGGTAGCGTAGGTCAATACAACCTTGCCCAGGGTAACATCGCCATTGGCATCAGCCGTGACGGTGAACTTGGACACAACCTTGTCACCAGCGGTCAACAGTGTCTCAGGCAAAGCCTGCAAAGCGACGGTCGGAACAGTCTTCCTGATACGGAAGCCGTTAGCGATATCACCTTCGAACTGAGGACCAGTCAAAGTACCAGCCGAAGACTTGAACTTGACATCGGTCAAGACGATCTGCAGATCCTTGTCGGTTGCAGTAGCGTCATTAGAGATCGAGTTCAAGGAAACCTTGATGGTCAAAGTCTTTGAACCATTAGCTGGAACAAGGGCCTTGCCGTCGATCAGGAACCTGCCGATACCGCTAACCAAAACGGTAGAATCGAGCAAGGTAGCGCCATCATACAGAGCGATTGCAGCGACAGAAGAGTCGACAGCAGAAGATGTAGCGATAGCGGTTGAAGATGAGGTGTTGACGAAGTTGATCTCAGTCAAGCTAGCGCTATCATTGATAGCGGTGAACTTGTACTCAGCAACCGACTGCTCAGCACCCTTGGCAGCCAAGATGGCAGCCTGAGGAGCGTTGCCGCCCAACTCAACCTTCAAAGTACCAGCGTCCTGGATCGAGAAGATCTGGGAAGTGGCCTGGGTGATGCCAGCGCCGCCGGTGATGGCAGTGCCGCGTGAATCCTGTCCATTGACAGTCATCGTGGTCTGGAAGCCGCCGGTAGCCGAAGAATCGAAGGAAGCCTTGATTTCAACAGCCTTGGTGGTGTCCTTAGCGATCACGAAGTTCAATGAAGAGAAGGTAGCGCCTGAGGTGCCGAAATCGACAGTGTTGCCGACCTGGACGCCGCCGACGAAGAGCTTCGCATCATAGATGGAAGATGCCAGGGTGCTGGATGCGTTAGCGCCCAAGGAGATCGAAGTGACCTTGATCTCGTCATTGGTAGCCTTCAAGGCGAATTTGCCCAGAGAAACATCGGTAGCGCCCTTGACGACAACCTTGTTGGCAGAGTAGCCGTCGTTCCTCACAGTGGCCAAGGCAGCGCCCTGGACGGTGAAGACAGCGCCGGTAGCAGTACCAGAGATGTCGCCAGTGCTGACAGCATTACCAGAAGACACGTACTGTGGGTTCTGGCTGGTGAAAGCAGTGCCGTCGACCTTTGCCAAGAAGGCAGCGCCGGCGGTGGCAGTGGTCTTGGCCTTGACCATGACCTTAACCTCATTGTCGCCCTTGTTCAGGGTCAATGAGCTGGAAAGATTCTTGCTGATCATCGAACCGCTAGTAGCAGTGATGTCGAAAGAATCAAGCAAAGTACCATTCAAGTAAACGCGGACGTTCTCGAACTGGTCAACGGTAGCGGCTGCAGAAGCAGAAGAACCATAAACCAAGTTCAAACCATCAGCGCTGATAGCTTCGTCGGCGCGGATGTTGGCCAACAGAATGGTGTTATCAGAACCCTTGATGATAGTGGTATCTGCTGGTGAAGTAGACTTCTTCGAGATGGAAACAACACCGGAGGTGATGGTGACATCAGAGATGAAGCGGTTATCAGCAACAGTGGAACCGGTAGAAGCGTTGTAAACGTTAACGCCGAAACCGGTGGACTTTTCGTAAGCTACAACGTCAGTGCTCTTGTTGATAACGAAAGCATAGCTGTTGATAGCGGTATTCTCTTTAGCGATGATATCGCCTTTGACCAAGAGGATCTTGGAAGTGTCATCCTTCAACAGGTCCAAGCCGGTGGCTGGGAAGAAGAAGGTGACGAAGCGGCCGTCAACCTTGGCGCTCTCAGAAACCTTAGTACCGTTGTATTCCAAGTACAGGTTCATGGAAGTCTTAGCCAGGTCTTCGATGCCGTTGTTCTTCAGCATGACGGACTTCAAAGTCACATCCTTGGCAGTGCCGTTGAATTCAACGGTGAACTTGCCCAATTCAACCTTCTCGTCACCAACCTTAACGGTTGAAGTGGCGGTGCTTGGATTGGTGATAGCCAAGTTGGTAACAGTGTAATCGATCGGAGCCATCAGGTTGCCATTGACTGGCAAGCCAGCAATGTTAGCGCCGCCAGCGGTTGCGCTGACAACACTCAAGCCGATGTTACCGGAAGCGTTGACCAATGAAGCCAACAATTCGATGGTAACGGTCTGACCAGCGCTGATGACCAAAGCTGGAGAGAAGGTCAAGCTAGCCTCGTCATTGGAGTTGATGGTCTTCTTAGAAGCGACGATAACGCCGTCCTTTTCTGCCCAGACCTTGTCGATCTGGTTGTAAGAAGAAAGACCGATCCTCTTCAAGTTGAGGGAGCTGACAGTAACAGCACCGTCGTTAGCGGCGGTCAAGTTAACCTTGGCCATCGGAACGCGAGCGCCATTCTTTGGCACAGAAGCTGAAGCTGGGGTCATGCCGCTCAAAGCGACAGTCACGCCAGAACCGCCAGTGTAGACAGTTCCGCCAGCACCAGAAGAGGTGTCAGCAATCTTGGTGTCAACACCGGAGATTTCAGCACCCATGGTTGGGATAGCCAAAGCGGTGGTGATAACGTCACTGAACTTGAAGCGGTTGCCGGTGAAAGCGGATTCGCTAGCGACCTTGCTGGCAGCGCCAGTTGCAGTGATATAGTAAATGTCAGGTGAAGCAGCAGTCTTGATCAAGCTGCCTTCTGGATAAGCGGTAGCGGTCAATGAAGATGCGGAAACTTTATAGTTAGTAAAGAAAGCATCTGGAACATCGACGATGCGCTTTGCCCAGTTATCACCATAGAGGGCCTTGGCAGTAGCCTCATCTGGAACAGCAACCAAGTTGCCGCCAGGAGTCACTGCGTAAACCTTCGGATTAGTAGTGATCTTAACTAATTTGGTGCCAGGTCGGATAGTGACGTTGGCGCCCAATGGATATGACTCCAATTCAGCCTGAGGAATAGTCATGACTGAAGAGAAATCGCTATACCATGAGAAATATGTCTGCTCATTAGGGAAAACGTAGCGTTTGCCATCGCCACCCAGGTAATAGACGGAAGAAAGACCGTCCATCTTGATCAAGTCACCGGCTGAAGCGGCAGCTGAAGCCTGTGGGGCTACAACGACGCTCAATGAGAGCACGGTTACGAAGATCACGCTGAGAGCGATAACTTTTCGTAAGGTTTGCATAGAATTCTTAGTGTGTCGTCCCGAGTTAAGGGGGACGAAGTTTGAGTTCTTATTGCGCTTGCGGCGCGTTAGTTCGGACAAATCAACCGGAATCCCGCTCCCCCACACTTGCGTTCACAAGTGTCGGAGGCAAATTGCATGGGGTAATTCACCATTCCCACAGGTTCATCCGTTATGGACACAAGTGTGGGGGTTATTCGGCTCGATCCCATGCAGTTGTAGAGGCTGCAGGGGCTTTAAGCTATCTTACCGAATTAGCTTGTTGATTTGCCCTACGCGGGCAAACATTGCTCTAAGAACCGACTTTTAATTATAGAGATAAGACCTCCGCGTTCAACGGATCGACCTTGCTGATCCCATCTGCCCTGAGCTCGCATCTGACAAGACGCTTGCCCGGGTCCTGCCTTCACGCGTGTTAAGCGTAAAAGCATTGAGCTATGCTCCAGCCGTTCGGGCTGGAACGCAGTCCAATATTGTTGGCTATTTTGTCGACGTTGCCTTCTCTGTTTCCTTTTCTTCCTTAGGCGTAGTCGTGGCTTTGGTTTCGGCCGGCTTAGCGTCCAAGGATTTGGCGGCCTGATCGATCTTCTCGATGGTGCCGGAAATATCCTTATTAGCGAACAGCTGCTCAGCTTCGATTATCTGCATGCTGACATTGTCCTTGCCCAGATTAGCTCCGAAGACTTGGACCTTCTCATCATTTGGTACGGACTGCTTGATATCGCTAGGAGCGGCGTCGGTCTTGGGTGCGACTGCCACTGGCTGGCTCTGCTTGATTTTGGTCAAACGGCTTTTGGCAGCGGTCAATTCGCTGGAAAAGCTGGTCTTTAAGTCAGCGATCGTCTTTTCCTGCTGCGGCGTCGGCGCTTCCATCATCTTGACCAGCTCCTCGGCGCGGTTGGTAGCGAACTCCAGATTCAGCTTGGTCTTGTCGGTCTCGTCGAAGGTCAACGCCAGCTGGGTCTTCTCATTGATGATCTTAGCGATATAGAGCGAATCACCCGGCGTGGTCTCGCGCGCGGCGCGGACCGAAGCGTATGATCCAGTCACTACGGCCAAAACGATCATGGCAAAAACGGCGACCGGTCTTGAGGCAACGCCAGAAACCCAGGCCGGCATCAGGTTGTCGAGGACAGCAAAAAATCCGGCACGCTCCTCTTGGGCGCCGGCGCAGATCTGGCTCTGAAGCACATCACGAGTCCTGGCCTTCCATTCGGCCGAGGGGATGATGCTCGAGAGGTTATTCAATTGTGACTCGATGGTTTTCATTATGGAAATTTTTTCAATACTGCCATTTAATGTCAACGCGGTTCTACGCTATCACCCATCAGCTCTTTCAAGGCGGCGGTCGCTCTATATATGAGGACTCTGACATTGCCTTTGCTCTTGCCGATGATTTCCGCGATCTCGTCGATCGACAGATCGTTGACGTAGCGCAGGACCAGGATCTCGCGATACTCATCCTTGAGCTGTTCCATCGTCTGCTTCATCAATTCGAGGTCGGAAGAGATTTCAGCCTGTTTGGAAACGTTCTGCTTCTCGTCGACTATCGACTGGCCTTCCGGCGTCTCAATCGAGACGATGTCGCACTTATTATTCTGGCGGTAGTGATCAATGATGACGTTGCGGGCGATGCGGTAGACCAAGGCCGGCAGCGTCTTGACGTCAGTGACGCTGTTCTGCTGGATGTGCTGCCAAGTCTTTAAGAAGGTCGCGGCGGTTAGGTCCTCGGCCTCGGCCGCGTCACTGACCTTGAAATAGATGAAACGGTAAACCTTGTCCACATAGCGGTCATAGACTTCGAGAAACGCTTCCTGGTCTTGACTCTTAAGTTTCGCAAAGAGTATTTTTTCTGTAAAAAAACCTTTCATGTAAATATACGTGATATCAGGACCCTTGTTACAGTACTTCTCGTTACAGTACTTTATTTATTTATTTTTAACTAAAATTAGCCAATAAAATTTGTCCTGTTTTGCGCGGAACACAAAAAATGAGCCAAATGTCTCAGCTTACTGACCAATTTTTCTAATTATTCTTGCGGGATTCCTGTTCAGCAAGAGTCATTAGCGGCCATCTTGGTTTCTGGCCGTCAATTATAGTTAATAGATTAACATGTTTACTGGCAAATGGCAAACAAACACAAGCCTGATGCCCAAGGTCCAGAGACCGGAAAGCCGCCGTTTCTGCTATGCCCTCGCAGGCGAGAAACTATTTAACACAGCCCGCTTGATCCAGCGACTAAGCCTGCCGGCCGGCGGGTAGGAGGAGTGACACAGACTTGTTCCAGCCTTTAGCCATACCCTGCTCGCAAATGGGCTTCTGACTTAAACATCACCTGCCATTGATTTATTAGCATGGTTGTGTCAAGATGGGGGTACTTATGTCCATAATATCATGGACTTTGACTCAAAAAGGAGGGAGATTGATTCGAAAAAATCAGAAAATAGCTTAAATTATTCATACTTAAGTCTACATATTTGTGGACTTATCTACGAGTCATGAGCCAGAATAAAGAAAAAACTCCCGAACCTGCACTGCTCTGGTTATCGGTTTCCGAAGCCGCCAAATTCGGCGGTGTAACCGGCAAAACCATACGCCGCGCCATCCAGGCCAAAGCCTTCCGCTTTCGCGTAATCAAGAACCGCTACCAGATCGAGGCCGGTTCATTGATCGAATATTTAAACTCGGCAATCAAGCTGCGCCACAAATTCAGACAGAACGGCGTCGCTCAATATGTCAAAGAGTGGGTGGAATAAAAAAAGGGCCTCATTTTACTAAGGCCCCGCGAGACTGCACGCTGTGAAGCGTGTTTTTTTGTTGGCTAGAAAGAGATGCTTCAAGTCGGTTGTCTGCCCTCCCTGAAGCTGCCGTTACGGCGAGAAAAGACTAGGGTGAACCCGGCTGCAAGCACTACGGCGGCCATAAGCCAGGCCGAACCGATTCCCAGATATTTCGCTACGTAACCGGAACAGATCAATCCTAGAACGGCTCCGCTGTTCGCAAGCATTGATTCGAAGGAAAGAATCGTTGCCCGACAGCTGTCATTCTCTATCTGCTGATTGAGCAGAGCGTCATTCAAGGGCTCGAACATGCCCCGTCCGACTTCGTGTGCTAGGAAAAAAATGAAGGTTGTCAGCCCGCCGAGCATCAGCGAAGCAATCAGCATCGAGCAGGCCGTCAAGATCTGCGAGAAAACCAAGGCATGGAACTCCTGCCTGATTGAGCGGTTGAAGTGCGGTGCGAGCCAAGCTCCGAACCATAGGCAGCCACTGATAGCGGCCATAGCCAAGCCGAGCTGATTGACCGACATCCCGAAGCCTTTGAAGGTAACCGGCCACATCATGTTGAAGGGCATGGCTACGAAAGCCATGATGGCGCTGAGGTAGACGAGCTGCATCACGCCGCGGTGCCTAAGCCCATAATCGACGCTGTCGCGGGCGATCTTGGCGATCGGCTTGAAGGAAATGGCCTTACCCGTCTTTTGCAGCTCGCGCCGCTCTTTCATCAGCACTGTTGCTACTGCCAGGGCCAGCGCCATGAAACCAGCACTTAACAGCCAGGGATATGCCAGGTTTCTGGCGCCGAACTGCGCGCCGACTCCGCTGCCGAAAATCATGGCCAGGTATTTGAACTGTCCGCCGACGGCAAAGACTTTGACATTATCCCCGTTTCCGCCTGCCAGTTTGCGCTCATCTACGAACCAAGCCTTGAAGGCGCCGGAGACGCAGGTGCCGCCGAAAGCGCCGATGACTTCGGCTAAGATGAAATACCAGAAAGTCTCGGCCAGGTAATAAGCGAAAAACGAGAGACTGAGCGCCGCCAGTCCGAGCTGGACCGATCGTTTGCGTCCGAGTAGGTCCGCAAAGACCCCGGTCGGAATCTCCATCGCAAAACGCGAAGCCATGAAGCAGGCGTTGATCAAGTTGATCTGGAGATAATCCAGACCCTTGGACAGGAGGAATAGCTGGTAGGTGGCGTAAAAGAATGCCGGGGCCAATTCCATGAGGAAATTCACTGTCAGGTAGCTGCGGTCGATGTTCTTGGTTTTCATGTCTTTTCTCCTTTTTTGGGGGTTTTAAGGTACGAAAAAGGCTCGGCCCCCGAATGGGACCGAGCCTTCGTTTTGTACCTATATTGACGTTGTTCAAATATTCAATCTAAGCACAATAAGACACTCGCTCTCCGATTCAAGGGGGCGGTTGGCGACTGGGGAGACGCCGTTCTGGGCGAATGAAATTGTGTGCTTGTAACAATACATATGTTTAGGTTTCATATAATAATACGTAAAAACGGCCATTTTGTTACACTTAGCCAAAAAAAAGCGCCTAACCAGGGTTAGGCGCTTTCGAACACGATAATTTCGTTGCCGTGCTCGAATTCTATTTGCCGATACTTGAGGCGCATCAGCTTGCCTTTAATGAGCAGGGTCGTCTCCTTGGCATATGGGTCCAAGACAGACGCCTTAATGCCGATGCCATGAAACCAGCGGCACAGGCTTTCTTCCGGGGAAAGGTAACGGAATGATCGGGTGGCGGCCAATGCTTCCCTTTTGGAATTCACCAGATGGACGCTGACACGGCTGCTGACGAAAGGAATCGGCTGTTTGACCTTAAGGAATTGTTGCAACTCATTGAAACTGAGTATGCGTTCAACGCCGCTGCCTGCAAGCTCCTTGAAGGCAGCTTGATCCCCCTCCCTGATGCTCTGGCGCAATGACTCGCCCCAAGAGCGGTTCTCATACTGTACCTGTTCTCGGCCGAAGACGGACTTCTGGTCCAAAATCAGCTTGCCAGGAAACAGGACATGGACCTCCGGATTGCCGGAGGCGACTGCGATTACGTTTTCCCATCCGGGCATCATACGGAAGTGTATGTCTAATTCGTGCCTCGTCGCGTAGAGCGGCGTAAAAACGAACTCGAAATTTTCCCGACTGATACCCCGATCAAAGAGCGATTGAGCCACCATCTTCATGGTCAGCCATTTGGGAACCGGGTCGTGCTCGGTCAGGATATAGCTGCACTGCAGCGAAATCTTGACGTAATAGCCGAGCTCCACCAGGCGGGCGATATATTCGATGTGGCCGTGATGCGGAATGGACATGCGCGCCGGAAACAAGACCGTGTTAGCCTCTTTCGTATTGCCTCTGGCTTCAACCAACGGCATCGGCGCGTATTCAACGGCCTCACTGCTTCGCAAAGCCTCAGCCACTTCTTCTGCTGTCGGACGTCTCCCGGGTTCTTTGTCTAACATCTGCCGAAGGATATCCAGTTGCGGATCATCAAACACCCTTGCTAAATCATCTTTGAAATCAAGCGCCATGGCTGGCACCAAATACTTGATGATTTCACCAGCTTTATCCTCGTCGCCTTCCGGAAGATTCCGATGAAGGCAGAAGGGGTGGCGACCGGTGAGAAGCTCATAAAAGACCAGGCCGAGCTGAAAGATGTCTGTGGCGCAGCCACCTTGCCCATGAAGCCCCATCTCTGGAGCGGCATAGCGCGGCGAACGCAAGACGACATCGACCATGGCTGATCGGTCAGGCACGAGGCGTGACAAGCCCAGATCGAGGATGGCCAGACCTTCAGGTGCAACGATGATATGTTCCGGGCGCAAATCCAGATGGGCAACGCCTGAACGGTGGAGCTGAGCCAGTTTCTCTGCGGCCGAACTGATTATTTTTTTTGCCTGTTCTAGACTCATTTTGCGCTTGGCTGCAACAAAGGGCGCAAGAGACTGCCCATAGATGAAGGGCTGGCGCAAAAAATTGCAGTTCTGGCTGACTGTTTCGGTCTCATACGGCTCGGGCAAGAAATCACACTCACCCAGATTGCTGTAAACGGCTTCCTCGCTTTCGGAATGCGGCATCCTTCCTTCGGGTTCGATCACCTCCTTGAAAATCTTGATGACGCCATCGTTGTCGAGCGCCTGATAGACCCAGCTGCATGCGCTGAGGCCGCGTCTGCCGGTTTGCAGGCAACGCAGGATGCGAATGCCTTGTTCCGAGCAGAACTGCCTGAACGTTCGGTCTGTTTGATCATCTTTCTGTCCGACTTCCTGGATTGCCGGCTCCTCCCGTCCAGCCAATAGGCTGACCAGGCGGCGGCGCAACAGCGGTATTTCCTGGCGCGACTCGGCTTGACGCCTGACTTCTTGCCAGAAAGAATCGCCAAGTCCCAGTTTCTGGACAATCAGACCGATAAGGGCGGTGTCGTCCGGATGAATGTAGCCATGACCTGTACCGCGGTCTTCGAAGAGATCGAACCACCAGAGGCCTTCATCCTTGAACCATTCCGTAAACTCGCTCTGCCAGTCAGCCAAACCGAGCGCTTGTCCGGCGAACCAGACCAAGCGGAAATGGCGGCGCAGCTTGGCTAAGCGATAAAGCTCGGCCAAAAAGTCTGCCCTACCTGAGCGTACGAAGTGTTCGATAGCGCCTTCGGCAGCTCTGGGGTCAAGGTCGACGAACGCCAGGTAAGCTAGGCCGGCGAGTTCGCTAGCTTCGTTTGACTGTCGTTTCGGATTATCCTTGAATTTCTCAACGAATTGCTGATCGATCGACTGCAAGCCCGGCGCTAAGTAATAACGCGTAAGCGTTGCTAGCATCCGTCTTCTTTTATACTGTCTGCTCACGAGCTATCACCTCCTTTGGAGTGAAACGAGCCAGGAGTCTCCTCCTGGCCCGGGGTTTGGCCGGTTTACACCAGCACGCGTTGCATCATCGCCTCGATCTCGCTTTCAGGCGCTTCGAGGTATTTGCCGAAACGCCGGATGGCTTCCTTGGCTTTCATTTCGGTGTTTGCTCCGAAGACTGGACTGGCCAGCCATTTCTCATACAGGCCGGCCAGGAAGACCTCGACCATCTGGATTCCCTGCTTGCGCGCTACCAGGAACAGGATGGCGTTGGCAGTGATGCCGAGCCGGTGCTCGTGTTCCTTGATGGCTGAAAGGTCGATAAAATCGTAGGCCAGGCGTTCGGGACTCAGGAATTTTTTCTGCAGCTCAGCTACTTTGGCTTCATTGCCGCAGCCGATCACCTCAAAGGTGTCATAAGTCTCGTGGACTCGCTCGAGCTCGTCGCGCCAGTTGACCTGGAGCGGACAGCCGTCGTCTCCTGATCTGCCCATGCCATGCGCCACTTCGTCACTGACGAGATAAAGGTGCTTGTACAGGGCGCCGCCGAAGTCGAGCTCGCAAGCGCGCTTCATGGCGCACTCGATCGCTTCCGGAGCATCGCCGCCACCGGCGGGATAGATCCGGGAAATGGTCGAGAGCAGGATCAGGTCGCCTTCGGGTGTCGGCGGCACGTAATCCACTTCCTGCATGATGCGCGAACCGTCGCAGTGGTCGCTGAAAAAGATATTGGCAAAGTCTGATTCGGGGTCGATTACGCCGTGAACGGCGGAAAGATAACCCGATGACTTGCGCAGCCCTTCAGCGATCGCCCGGTTGGAGCCGGAGTTGTCGACCAGGAAGATATGGACCCTCTTGGCGGTCGTGCTTGGCTTGGTGATGCCGAGCCTGATCTTGCTGGGGTCGACCTTCTCTTCTCTCGTTTCCTCGTGCTTCTCTTCGGTTACGGTCTCCTTGGCACGGTGTATCCGCTCTCCGCGGGCTTCACTTTCTTTGGCTCGAGTACCAGCATCGCCGGTAAAGGCCTTCTTGGTGCGCGAAAAGCTTTCTTCATATGAGTCTCGTGAACATCCGCTTCCCATGGGCATTCTCCTTTCATTCGGAATTTTTGAAACGAAAAAAGGGTGATGAGCTGTATTGCTTAAGCTCACCACCCTTGGTTTCAAAGGTGCGTTACTGTTCTAGAATTTCTCGAATCCCGCTTTCTTCTTGCCGTTCTTGTCGGAGCGTTCCGGGAGCTTGTCCCAGGGGATGCTCAGGCCGAGCTGCAAGAGGGCGCCGACGTAATTATACTCCTCGTTGCCCGGAGTGACTTTCGGGTACTCCATGATGCCGAGGGCGTAGCGGACAATCGAGCGTTCCAGGCGGATGTAATCGGAGGTGACGGCCACGTCGAGGTCGAGGAGCATCTGCTCCGCGTCGACGGCACCGCAGGCGGCCGGAAGGCGCTCATCGGTCAAGAGCTTCTTGACGCGCTGGGCGTCCCAGGCCAAGGCGCGGACGATCGGGATGCTCGGACCGGCGAAGACGGCGTTGATCGTTTCGATCACGCTCTCGGCCGCATCGCGGAGCGGAGCGGTGTCGGGCGGGGTCATCATGCCGGGGGGCAAAGGCTGACCGGCGGAACCCATGGCCATGACACTGAACATCATCATCGGATTGGCCATGCCGGCGGACCAGGAGTCGCGCCAGCCGATCAGCTGGTTCTGGAAGCTGAAAAGGGCGTCCCAGAGAGTCGGATCGATGCGGTCGAGCAGCTGGTTTTTGCGGCCTTCGGTGGCGAATTCGCCCGGAACTTCGAGGGCGCGGAAAATCTCGGCGTAGGAACGCTGGGTCACGAGCTTCTGGAGCTCGTAGTACTCGGGGCCGCTGGGCTTGCGGGACTTTATCGCCTTTTCTTCGATCAGCTTGAGCAGGACTTTGGGCAGGTCATAGAGACCGACCCGGTTGGCGAGGGCCGAGCGGATGGCGCAGATGACTTCGGTGGTACCGACGCGCAGGACGCCGCCGACTTTGAGCGCTTCAAGGAAGCTGTCATCGTCGGGAACGGCCGGCAGGACGTCGGTGGCGAAGCCGGAGGCAGCGGGTGCTGCGGCGGGTACGGGAGCGGCAGCCGGTTGTTCGGCCACTTTCTCTTTGCCGCGCAGCAGGTAGAGGTTGAACTTCAGGACGGGCAGCGGGATCTTGGGACCGTCGTCGGTCAGGACAGGCTTCAGGTCTTCGATCGGGGTGGAAGCCTCATCTGCCAGGATTTCAGCGGTACTGTCGTTGAACTCGCCGAGGTACTGCTTGAGAGCCTCGGTCACTTCTTCGACCGTCTTACTGACTGCTGCTGCGAATGCTGCGATTCTTGCCAAGAGCTGTTCCATGTCTGTTCTCCTTTGGGCTGTTGATGGTTGACGTTGACTTACGCTTCAGGGCCGAACTACAAAACTATCACTGCGGGGTGCTGATTTCTTTTTTTGAGCTTAGATTGGATATTTTTTCAAAGGACAGCGATTTTTGACTTTAACCTATTTACGGTAATTTGTCAACTTTCGCAAACCTTCTCGGAATACCAACTTTTTACTCAAAAAATTGCTAAAATAAGCTATAAATTTCCTCCTTATCTTGAAGTGTCGGTCCGGATGAGACGATAGCGACAGGAACGCCGAGCGCTGTTTCCAAGCGCTGGACGTAGGCTTTTGGGTCCCTGATGGACAAGGTGCGGTATATGGGACGGCAATCATAGAGGATGCCGGACAATGCCGCCTGCTTCTCCGTGCTAGGATTAGCGTCTGCCTTAATCCTTTCTATCACTTTTCGCCCGCCGAATTGACGCCACTCGAAATCTTCATCGAGCGGCTGGTCGCCGGAATACTCATAACCGATGCAAAGCTTGACTACCCCGAAATCGCTGATGCGATCCAGGTTGGTCAGGGCTAGGCAATCGATTCCGCCCGAGGCTTCGATAGCGTAGCTTGCAGCTACGAGATCGAACCAGCCGACGCGGAAGCGTCCTTGCCAATCACCGAAGCTGTTGTGCCTGTCCGGAATCGCTTCAGCAAGAATGATATCCTCTGTCACGAATGGTCCGGCGCCGTGGCGGGTAGCATAAGCGCGGAGCACGCCGACTCTGATGATCTCATGGCCTGGCCAATGCTTGGTTGCCAAACGGACGGCTGCCCTGGGGCTGACGTCAGATTTTGCGACGTGCGGATGAAAACCGTAGGTGTTATCAAGAAGCATGCCTTGCGCTCCTTCGAATACCAGTGTGCCGCTTGTAGGCGGCTGATCGCTGATATTGAGCCGGGACGCGATTGAAGCGTAAGCCTCAAACACGTCTTCGACATAGCCAGGAGCGGCTAGCAAGTCAAACTCCTGGCGCAATGCTTGATTGCCGGTATGTTTGGCGAGCAGCTGCTCTGCTTGGTCGATCTTCAGGCGCCAGAGGAAATCGAGCTTGTGCCTCGCTTTTTCGCTGTCGTTGAGATCGCCGAGACGTAAGGCCATGTTGCCCAAGTAGCGGGCATCGCTTATGGTCTGTCCGACTCCCATGCCGCAGCTGCCGTGGCGGGCGTTGCCGCGCGCCAATTCCAGCATGCGGTTATGGTGTTTGTGGAACGGGGTCGCTACCAGGCACGAGGGACTGGCAATCAGCCGTTCCAGCGCGTCTGTGACCCCCTGCTCTGAAAGCGTGTCTGCTTCAGATAATAAGGAAATGGGGTTCACTACTGTCTGTTCTGACAGAAAGGTTTTGACGCCATGTTGGAAAGTCGCTGAACCGAATTGCGCGAAGCAATGGTGCAGCTGGTTCTGGAGCACGACGTTGTGGGCCGCCTGCGGTCCGCCGTTATAGCGAACGACGCATCCGGCTGAATGACGCTGTGCCATGTACTCCGTTATCGTTCCCTTGCCTTCGTCACCGAAACTTAGGCCGGTGACGACGATGATCTTATCAGCCATATCGCCACCTCCATTCTTTGTTGGTTGTTGTTCAGTCGAGCGTAATCCGACTGACCGTGTCTCGCGTCCGTTCTCCAAGTACTGCCAAGGTTTCCATGGCGCGTAAGAAAGCGTCAGTATCCTTGCAAAGTTCGTCAGAGAGCATGAATTCACGGTAGCCGATCTGACGCAGAAGCATCAGGTCAGCCAGATCGCTCAGGCTCGGCTCAGTACTCTTTCGGAGCGACTCGCAGAGACGCGAAGCGACGATGGCCTCCGACGTGGAATTGATGATAGATTGCAGAGCGGAGAAAATACGGAATTTATCCTGTCCGATATTGGCGTACAGGTCATCCCTGGCCGCCATCGGACGTACGATGTTTAGAGCGACATACTCGTTGAACTCCAGGGTTCCGATGTAGGCGAGACCTTTCAAGGATTCGATCTTGGCAATCATCTCAGCCTTGGAGTCGAGAGCAAACACATCCTCGATATCCTGACTGCCTTCGACGAAGGACAGCATGTAGCGGTGGATGCCAAGTTCTTTGGCTGCCTTGATGTAGGCTTTGTCTTCACGGGTCAGATAGCCGTCGATTTCCAGGTTTTCACCATGGATATTGACGGACTGGCCGCGACCGAGGGCGCTGGGCGGGTCCGGTTCGACGAAGATACGGTTGCCCCGAACTTCGACGATGTCTGAATATTGCCCGCCGCGGAACTCGATCCTGGCGGGCAGGTCGACTTTGACCTTGTGGCTCAGGATGATATCTCCGTAGGTGGGCACGGCCCACTGCATGATGCGCAGCTGGCGGCCCTTGAGATCGATCCAGAGCGGCTTGCCGCCCATGGCAGCAAGCAGGCGCTCCAATGTCTCTTTCGGGCCATACGGCGTGCGCATGCCAACGTTGAATCGAGCTTCCTCGACCAACGGATGTTCGGCCACCGCTTTGAGCCTGTCGGCTTGATGGGGCGGCGGCAGGGTGGCGATTATTTTCATGTAGCCTCCTCGATGGAAAAGTTGGCGGACGGGCACGGATTCCGTGCCCGTCCGTTTGGACGGTTAAATCCTGGTGGTGCGGTTCCGGCGGTTTGCCGGACCGCTGCGGTCAGGCAGTGCCGAAGCGTCGATCTTGGCGACCGGGGCCGATGCGCTGGCTAGCTTGCTCAAGGCAGTTGAAACTACGGTGATGCGCTCTTCATCCTGTCCTCGGGCCTCCATATCAGCCATATACTTGCGCAGATCGGCTGAGCCGGATTTCAGGGCCATGGCGCCGAGCATCAGGTCGACACCGGCACGAGGGTCATCAATGATCATGACATGCTCGTGCGGCAGAACCGATGCCCATTGGGCGATAATCGCCTGGTCATCGTAGGCGGCATAAACGGTATCATCTACCGGTCGCTGCCTCGGATCGTAGTCGAAGTCGAAGCACAGGACGTTGCTTTCAGGGCCGGTTGAACCAGCTTTGGTCTTGCCTTCGAAAAATTCGACGTCGCCGTTAACTACCTTCTGCACCTTGAACGGTACTGCGTTGTAATTACCGCTGTGATAGGCGTAGTTCTGTACGACAACGCGGTAGCGTCCGGCCGGAGCTGTACCCCTGACCCAGACAGTGTTTTCTACCGGCTTGGTCGTATAGGGTGGGTTGGCATTCTTATCGACATCCAGTTCACCTCCGCAGCGCGACCGTTTGTGACCGTAGTATATCTCCTCGCCGCTCGGCGGGGTAACGCGCAGATCAAGGTCGTCCTGGGTTGGCCAAATAAGCGAAAATCCCATCTCGACATCGTCGACGCGGCCACCGAACTGGCGGACACGTTTGGCGATTTCCTCGTCGATGCCGGCTTTGCGCTCGGCCCAGGCCTTGCGGGTGTAGATGAAGAACACGTGGTACTTCTCCTGCAGGGCGTCGAAGACCATCTTCGAATCCATGATGTAGTCGATGTCGTCGCCAAACAGCTCCTTCAGCTGCTTGGGGTCGAGATGCTCGTAAAAGCGCTCGTCGCCGAAGATGAAACAGAAGCCTTTCTCGCCACGCTTGTTAGCGTCGAGTTCCGACCTGGTGGCGTAGAAGTATGCCGCCAGCTCGTAAGATTCCTGACCGGAGCCGCCGCCGCCTTTCTCAATGATGAATTCTTCCATGGCGACGTCGAGACGGTTGTCAGCTTCGAACTGCGAGACCTGGAGCGGAAACCGGTCCTTGTCGGTCATATCGCCGACAACGGCCAGGCTCAGCACCGGATGAGGCACGTAATTCTGGAGATACATCTGGCCGATGAACATCGGCAGCTTCTGCCACAAGAAGAGGAAATCCTCCCCCCGGGACAGCGTGCCGTCCTGGATGACCACGATCGGCGTGGTGTTGGGGTGATCAGCCGAATCGCGGGCTTCGCGTTTCTTGACCCCATGAGGGTTCAGTATCGGGCTGATGGTCGTGCGCGTCGTGCGCTGGTTGCCGGTTCCAGTACTGCGCTGGAACGCTTCGGTTCTGGTCGAACGGGTCCTTGAAGCAACATCGTCGTCGTAAAAGTCGTCTCCCACGTGACACCTCCATGTCGGTTAAGCTCAGACTTCGAGCGGCGTGAATTCATGCTCGCCCCAGATTTCCTGGCGGAGCGGTTTCAATAGCTGGTGCATCACCCAGGCGTCTTGCGCCCGAGCTAGCGGGTCTTCCAGGATCATCAGCTTGATCAGTTTCTGGAACCTCTCGTCGACTGCGCCCGGCATCTCACCGGTTGCGATGTTGCCGCCTAACAGGGCGACCATGCTCTTGCCGATGGAATACAGGTCAGCGGACGGATGAGGCTTGGCGCCGTCCCGTATTTCGGGAGCGCTATAGCCGATCTCGTTGAACACCCGGTAACGGTCGCCGGTCTGCAGCGGGTTGATGGCCGCGTAGCTCCAATCGACCAGGCAAAGGCCATGGTTCCTTGGGCGTATCATGATGTGTGCCGGCTCGATGTTGCAGTGGACGACTCCGCACGAATGCGCGAAGCCGGCTGCGCTCAACGTCCGCTGGAGGACCCAGCCGACGTGGTACGGGTCCATGCCCTTGGCGAATTTCGGACGATTCCTGACTTCCAGGATGTCTAATCCGTCAAAATACTTGAGCACCGAACCGTGGCATTCATCCTCGCCTCCTTGGCCGCCCGTTACGAAACGGTCGACCAAAACGGGCAGATGTTTCTGCTGGCTGCCGGGATGGACCTGGAGATACTCGAGCACCCGCAATTCGTTCTGCAGGAGATCGTTATCTGCCGGATCGTCCACGATCTTGATCACCACCCGTTCTTCTTCGCCGGCCTCGTCGGCCATGTAGGCGCCGAACAGCTGGGAATAGTCTCCCTCAGCCACCCGGCACACGACCTGATAGGCGCGGCGCAGCGTCTCGAAATGACGATCGCCGACTTGCCCGCCTTGACGCTTGCTCAAGGACTGGTCGAAAAAATTCTTGCCTTGGGCATACGGCGACTGGGCGCACAATTCGCGGATCTGCTTGACTGCTCCGTCCAACTCTTCATTAGCTGTCATACTTTCACCTCCCCCTTTTACGGTTTACAGGATAATTTCCGCCATCTCCTTCTGTTTTTTGCCATACGGTTGCCAGATCGGCCAAACACGCGTACCGAAAACTGTTTTTACCTGTTCATCGGTTACTGCATAAAGCCTGGTGTCGCGGTCGATGCGCCGGCTGAGACAAACCTCCAAAGAGACATCGAGATAGACGAAGAGTTTGCGCGCATCAAGATGTTTGACCATCTCGAAGACGAACAGGCCTTCGGCAATCAGGATTTTCGGAGGTTTTAGCGGCCTTTTCGCCGCTGTACGGCGGTTTGTCACCGTGTCATAAACCGGCGACTCGGCGTTTCGGCCAAGCATCAGGCTTCTGACGTGGGACGTGAACTCGCTGCCATGATAGGCTTGCGGATGATCATAGATGATCTTTCCGTCAAGCCTAGGCATCATCGGATCATCGGCATTACGCATATAATCGTCATACCTGATGGTCTCGATGTGGTAGCTCTTCATGAACGGATCCTTGGCCAGCGCCTCCGCCAGCGTGCTTTTGCCGGAACAAGTCGGTCCGGTTATGCAGACTACGAGCGGCAGCTGCTTGCCTAGGACGGTTGATGCGATCATTCTCGCGGCTTCGTAGACTTCCTGTGCGTACCATTCTTTCATGTCGTTTTCCTTTCTGTGATTTATTTTGTTTTCAACGAGCGTTTTATCATTTTATTTATCTGGCCGCATGCCTTGGCATCCGGACAGAATGGATGAAATGATGGTGCGGGGGCAGGCTTGTGGCCTTGCCCCGCGCACCGATTGCGACCCTACTCGAGGTAGAGGTCGTGTTCATAAATATAATCCGCAACTTGGGGGGAAACCAGGTCGTTTATCGCAAAGCCGTCCTTGAGACGATCCCGGATGAGTGTCCCGGACCCGAAGACGCCTTCGACCTCGATCAGCATGTGGTGCGGCGGCAGATCAGCCTTATCGGCTCCATAGCCCTTGCGAGTCAAGACCGCCCAATTCAGCGTTTCCCAGATCTGGGGTCCGCGATTCCAAGTGCGCTGGATTTCTGATTCGCCCTTGCTACCGCCGGCGATAATATCTTCACCGATGACATGCCAGATTTCCGACCCCGGATAAAGCTCTTTGTAGCGCCGATCCAAAAGATAGGTAGGCGTATATTCGCCGGTTTCAAAATCATGCAAATCCAACTTTATCCGTTCGCTTTCGGGGAATGCGAGCAGTGCCATAACGCGGCGGTGTTCTATCGGCACGATGTTGGCCGACGGCTTATCTGCCCTTGCTCCGCAAGGGACGATAACGATCTTGTCGAACATGGTCAGCATTCCGGCGATTTCCTGGTGATGCCTTCCCGGGGGATTAAAACTTCCCCCGAAGACGGCTATTTCCAGAGGCGCCGGAAAGACTTTCAACGCCAGGTCCCGCAGAGTGTGGTAGCGGGCTGTAAAATGGGCGCTCATCAGCGCCTCGCGAAGGTCGAAACCGAAGGCTCGCTTGGTTACGATCGGGATGGGTGGTGCCTGTACCCGCTTGCGGTAGGCGTCAAAGAACAACCGCCACGATTTTTCAAGATCGGAGAGGAAGTCCCGCACGTTGGGAAACAGCCGCTTGAGCGTTCCCGGTTCGAGCTTAAGCTCCTTTTCGAGCTTGCCGGCAACATACTTCTCTACGAATTTCTCCGGATTCCAGCGGAATTCAGTCATGGCGCGGACCATCTCGTCGTGGTAGCCGCGGACTTCGAGGTTGCCGTAGTCGAACGGGTCTTTCTGGTCCCGCTTCAATTCGGCCTTGGGCTTTATTTTGAAGCACGACTGCGGTATGATTTCCCTTTCGAAAACGACGCGGTTGAAGTAGTCTGCCAACTGGTAGACTTCCCGCTTGACTAGGTCACCGAAGGCGGCCAGATAGCCGGCGATGTCTCCGTACATTGTGCCGTAGCCGAAAGCGACTTCCACTTTGTTGCTGTTGCAGCTGAACAGGCCGCCGAGCTTCTGTGCCTCGGCTGCCAAGATCTCCATGCGCACACGCGCCTGGATATTCTCGTAGGTCAGCTCGTCCTTTTCCGGATCGCACCCGGTGGCTTTGGCGATGGCGTCGACCACGCCTTGGATAGGTACGACTTCGTAGTGCGTTCCCAGGTTGCGCGCAATTTCCGCCGCAATTGATTTGGTCTCGTCGCTATTGAAATCGGTCGGCAGGTTGTAGAGATAGACGTTTCTCGGGCCGAGGATGTCGACGTAGAAGGCAGCTGCCAAGGCTGAGTCGATGCCGCCGGACAAGCCGATGATCATCTTGCGCCTTTCTGGCGGCATGTTCCAGAGAAACTGCTTCACCCCATGGCGGAGCGCCTGATACAGCTGAGTAGTGTCATCCAGGATGATCGGTTCGATTGCCGGCATCTCCCAGGACAGGTCGAAGGTTTCGGTTCCGGCAAAGAAAGGCGGCACTTCGAGGGCGATGTCTCCGGCCTGATTATAGACTGTCGAGCTGCCATCGAAAATGACCAGGTTTTTCCCGTTATTCTGCACTCCGGTGTTGTTGACGTAGACGAAAGGAACCGGATTTTCGGTCAGAAGTTCCTTGACTACCGAGTGGCGCTTGCGGTTCTTCTGCCAGGTCCAGGGCGAAGCCGAGAGATTAATGATCAGCTCGGCCCCCATTTCGACCAGGATCTTGGTGGGGCTGAAAGGATAATCCTTGTCCCACATATCCTCGCATTCAATAATACCGGCAATGATGCTGCCGGTTGCCAACGGGATTTCTACCGTCTCGAACATGCTTTGGATAGTCATTGCACGATTGGCGCTGGCCTCGATCCGGTCGCGCAGTTTGCGCTTGCTGCAGAAATGGCGATCGTCGTCGAACATCCGGTAGTTCGGTTGCAGAGACTTTTCGCCCTGATACAGCCATTCTCCGTTCGCTGCGGCGAAGATGCCGTTGCTTTTAAGCATCCGTCCGTCCTCGCCCCAGGCTTGCGCGTGGGCGCTGATCGATCCGAAGATCGCCGTAATGGCCAGGTCCTTGGTTGCCAAGCGCAGGCGCTCGTTACAATTAAGGACGTCAAAGACGAAGGACTCATCTTCATAGGCATCACCGATCAGATAACCGGGGACGCACATCTCGGGAAAGATGATGATTTCGACTCCGTCCGCAGCCGCCTTCTTGATTTCCTCCTCCATGTAGACCGTGTTGAGATCGGGACGCCCCAATGTTACGGGCATCTGGCAGATTGCGACCTTGGCTTTCTTTTCGCTGTTCGGCATCGTACTCCTCCTTTTTTCTCGGTTGGATTTGATTGCGGATATATTCATTGTTGTAATGAACTGCTTCACCTAAGTCCCCGAAATGGCTTCGGAAGCTTGGGTGAAGCGGGCAGGAACGGATTCCTGCCCGTGTTTCGGATATCGATTACATAACTATTCGTGGAGCGCAGTGCAGACCTTCATCGGGTATTCCCGGCGGAGCGCTTCCATGGCGTCGGAGAAGATCGTGCCGTGATGGCCGATGCCGAACTCCGGATAGGGGTCGGTCGCCAGATTGACGAATGCCATCTTCTCGGCATCATCGCCCGCACGGAACCAGCGGGTCAGCATCTCCTTGTCGACCGGGAAATCTACCCTGATCGGCAGGATGTAGGCCGTAGTCCAGTTGATGCGCTTGGCCTTCAGGTGCGGCCTCTCCTCTTCTGCTGAAGTCTCATAGGTTCCGAGCAGAATCAATTCGCTGTCGGTCTCGGAGACTTCGCGCTGTCGGAGCTTGACTTTCACCGGCACCCTCGGGATGAACGGACGGTGGAAAAAATCCTGCTCGGCGCCAACTTGGGGCACGAGCACCAGATTCACTTCCTCCATTGCCTCCATCTGCAGGGTGGCAGTCGGAGTCTGGAAGTAGGGTCCGATCACCTCCTCGTTGCCACCGATCAGGGCGATCTTGCCTTTGCCCGGGTCGTATTTCCGATGGATCAGGACGAAGAAAGTGTTGCCTTCGCTGTCTGTAATCACCGGAATGATATCAGCTGCCAGAGAAGGTTTGCACCGCTGCAGCCGTCCGATGAACTCAATCTGGGCGACACAAGCCCCCTCGTTAAGCCGGTAAAAGCAGACGACGATCAGATCGCCATCCGAGCCGAATTTTCCCCAGCCATCGTAAGATGTCTGGACGAATTCAATAATCTCGTCATTCTGGCAGTCGTGGTGGCAAAGGTGGGTCCTTTCCTCAAGCATCGAGGCCGTGTCCAGGACCAGTTGCGGTTTCATTTCCGCGGCTTTCTCCTTGGTCACCTCAGTGACCTTGCCGCCGTTCCTGCCGAAAAACATCCGTCTTTCCATATGCTCTCCTTTCAAAACAGTTTTGTCGTGCTAGTTGTTGTTCAAGACTTTCTGGATGGTTCTGACGAATTCGCCTGAGACATCGCAGACCTGGAACCGGCCGGCGAGTGGGCTCTGGAGCTTGCTGATGTGGGCCACTTCTTGGGATATTGGATGGGTATTAGTCGTGATCACCTTCTTGATGGGTGAGTTGATCAGATGGCCGATGATGTTTGGGTGGTTCAAGGCGCAATGGCTCAGGACCGCATAGACGCCGGTAGCGCCATGCTCGATATAGGCATTGGCAGCATTGATGATGGTGGTGGCGCTCCGCGTCATGTCATCGTAAATGATGACGTTCTTGCCGCGGACATCGCCGATCACCGCCAGGACTTCTGTCTCATCGAATTCCCTGCCCTTGTCTATCAGCGCGAAGCTGGTCTGAAAGAGCTTGGCAAAAGTCGCTACCCAGGCCGGCCGCCCCAGATCCGCCGAAGCGAACATGAAGTTGTCCAGCTTGAGCTCGCTCATCGCGATGGTCAGCTGTTTCTCGGCGTAGAGCTCATACCGCTGGCAATCTCCCTCGAAGTAGTGTACCAAGCCGGAGACATGCAGATCCATCATCAGGAAAACATTGCCCATCCCGGAATTCGGGATGTTCGAGAGCTGGCGTGCGATGACCTTGGCCATCACGACCTCTCCCGGGTATTTGGCCCGTTCCATGGTCGAATAGCCGAGAAACGGGATGACGAAGATCCGCCTGACTGTTCCATAACCCGCGAGAGCGCTGCCGACCCGATAAAGCTCGTTGACCTGGTCATCCGTATGTGTACTGCCCACGAAAATAGCGGTCTTGCCGATGAGGTCGTCGCGGTTGGCCATGCCGATGCGGTAGTACTGTTCAACGCCGCCGAAATCCTTATGCTCGATGCTGCCGACTTCGAGGCCGAGCCTCATGGCGATAAGTTCAGCGAAATACAGCGATGCCTTGGTAGAAAAGATGACTACGTTTTCCAGATTCTTCATTGTCTCCTCCGATTTGGGGTGATCATTCGCCTCGTTCGATTTGCTGGGCCAAGGTGGTGCGTCTAGCCTGGAAGTCGATACCGCTCATAAAGCCGAGCGCTATCGAGTGCTCCGATGGTTCGATGATGAGCTGACGGATATTTTCCGCCTTGAAACCCTTGCCGTCTGCGTAGCCGTTGATCTGGTCGCGTGATTCCATCTCGATGGTGATCGTCTGCGGAGTCACCACATCGCAGGGATAGGGTCCGGTGGCGATACCGCCGATGAACCAGTTATTGGATTCGAGCGGCAGAACTGCCATGCTTCCCCGCGCTTTTAGCGCGTAGCCGGTGGTTCCTTGGGGCGTGGCGACGACGAGCCCGGTTCCGGAAACTTTGCGCTCCGGAAAGTGGCTCATCTCTCCCTTGATCTTGAAACTGATGAAATCCGAGACGTCGTGTCCGACAACCACATCGTTGAAAACGACGCTGTGCGTCCTTCCCCAATCACTGTGAACAAATGTGACGTTGAACAGCCTTAGCTTGAAGAGGGTCAGCTCTTCGAATGACTGCGGCAGCTCGGTGATGTCGCTGATCGGATTCAAGAGAAAGCCTAAGCGGCCGCAATTGATACCGACGATAGCCTTACCGCGCTGATACCTCTCGTGGGCGATGCGCATGAGGCCGCCATCTCCGGTCGCAACCAGATAAGCATTAGCCTTGCTTTCGTCCATCGTGGCCAGTCCGGCCGGGATCAGGAATTGCTCTACCCACTTCTTGACTTTGTCGCTCCTTTCCGAGCCGTTCCTTTGGGGGTCGTGGAAAATAGGATAATACACAATCTTGCCTTTGGTTTTCATGGGTCGCTCCTTTCTGTAATCGATATTCTTATTTCAAAGGTCGTCCTCCTTGCTGCAAATGCCGAATCGATCGGCAGCTCCAGTAAGGAGGCGGAGAGAACTGGTCTCTCCGCCGAAATGCTGACGCTTGGGCGTCAACTCAATATTTCAACAGGTACTTCGGTATCGCGCAGCGTTTGGATCTCCTGGTAGAGTTTTTCGCTGACCGCAACTTTGTAAGGCCGAGGGTTTTCTGTTCTCGACATGTCTTCGGGCATCCCTTGCAGCTGGCTGATAACCAGTTCCCGGCGGTCAGCAAGAGAAGCCGAGGGGCGGATTCTGGAGCCATTCCAGGCGCAGCGATGCAACGGTTCAACGCTGGTAGGCACCACGATGGCGCGCTTGGAGGGGTTGAACGGGTGGCGGCAATGCGTCTTTTCTCCGATTTGCGGCGAAGATTCTTCTTCGCCGGTCATCAGGTCGATGATCGGCTTGCCGTCGTGTCCGTAGAGCCGGTAAGGTATTTTGACTCCGGGTATAGTGTTCTTTTCCGGAACTTGGGAAAACTTCATCCGCGGGTCGCCATTGATCTTGCTCAGCTTGTAAACTCCGCCGAGCGCCGGCTGGTCGGCGCAAGTGACCAGGGCCGTACCGATGCCGTAGGCGTCGATGGCGTGCTTTTGCGTTTTGAACGACAGCAGCTTGCCTTCGTCCAGATCATTGCTGGCCACGATCTTGCAGCCAGCCAAGCATGGCACTTGGTCGAAAACTTCCCTGATCCTGGTTGAGAGGTAGGCCAAATCGCCCGAATCCAACCTGACGCCAAGCGCCTTGTAGCCGAAGCTGTTCAAGGCCCTAGCAACGAATGAAAAATTCGGTGCGCCGGATTTCAGCGTGTCGTATGTGTCAACCAGGGCGAGAAAGGTGTCGGGATAAGCCATGGCATACTGCGTAAAAGCGGCTAATTCTCCGCTATTCGTCTGCTGTCCCTCGCCCGCATAAATGGCGCGGAAGTATTCGACGCTTTCGACGAAATCGCGGATTTCGCCTTTCGCGTCGGGCATCATACGGTTCGGCAGCTGGGCAAGGCTGGTAAAGCTCATTACCCAGGAGTGGGCGTGAGTGCCCCTGACCTTGATGCCGTACCGCTGGCCAGCCAGGACGTTGCTCGTGCCATCGAAGCCGCCCATGTAGGCATACTTCGAGGCCCGCATCGCGTCCTGAGCCCGGCGGATACCGAATTCCAGGCATTCTTTGTCGAAACCGGCTGCCAAACGCAGGCGTGCTGCCTGAGTCGTGATGAGCGACGGGAAATTGACCATGTACAGGAATGCTGTCTCGACCAGCTGGGCGATGCCGAGGTGGCCGCTGGCACGAAGGAGGGGTACGCTGGGAAAAACCAGCTTGCCTTCGTCGATGGCGTCGACTCGGAGGTTCGAGCAGTCAAGCTTCTTGAGCCAGTCGAAGAATTCCGGCCGCCAATGAGGCATCACGCTCTTGAGATAGGCGATGTCATCATCGTCGAACTTGAATGCTTCGAGGTAGGTAATGACATCTTCCAGGCCGGCAAAGATAGTGAACTCGCCGCCGAAGGGGTGCTTGCGGAAAAAGAGGTCGAAGCTCGCTTCTTCCTCGTGCCGCCCGGCTAGCCAGTAGCCGTAAAGCATCGTCAGTTGATACAGGTCGGTAAGCAAAGCCTTTAACTGTGACATTATTCGTTCTCCTTTTCAGTGTTATAGTGGCAGGAATTTGTCGCAAAATCGCTCCGCAACATCGAGAATCTTGTCTTTTTCCTTGAGGCCATCGACGAGCGTTTGCGGGAAGACCGCAGTGCCGTTCTTGGCTCCAAGCAAGGCCCCGACGATTGAGGCATTGGTGTCGGTGTCGCCGCCGACCCGGATCGCGTTGATGACAGCCTGGAAGCTGTCGTGGTCCTTGAGGAAGCAGGCGTAAGTTAGCGGTAGCGAATTATAGACGTAGAATGGCTTGTCGCCGTAATAATCCGCCAAGAACGCAAGGTCTTTCAGGTGATGCTTTTCGCACATCAAGTTGATGATCCTTCTCGAAAGATCAGGCTCGGCGTCGATGTCGAAATCGAAATGCTCCCTTCTGGCCTCGACCTGCAGGCTCAGCATGATCGCGCGCTTGAAGAACTCCGTAATGAAGCCGTTGCCATTCCTCCAGTCGAAACAGAGCGATGCGAGACTGAATTGCATTATTCCCTGTTCGACACCCAACCTTGTCTTGTGAGTCATCTGTGCCAAATCGAATAATCCATCAGTGGTCCGGCTGGCCAAGGCTGCGGCCTTGACGTGCGGCTTAGGGCCTAGACCGTTCTTGAACGGCTGTTTCTGCAAGATGAACATCGCAGCCAACGGTGATATTTTCATCATCACGCCATTGCCGCTAGTCGGCATACCGGACTCGCGCCAGGACACGCCTGACTTGAGACGTTCTACTGCCGTCAACGTGCCTTTGCCCCAGCCAGAAACCCGATCATCCATGGCCTCGACATGACGTCGTGCCATGTCATCCATGTCGATCCTTCCGCAGGCGATCAAGGATTCGGCTACGACCAGCGACAATTGCGTATCATCGGTCGTCTCGCCGGCCTTGAGCTTACCGTCGTGGAACTTGTGTCCTGGCGGCGGATCCTGATAGTCAGCGAAGACTTCGTCCGGCATCGCCAATAGCTCAGCCGGGGTAAAAACCTTCTCGAACGGCATTCCGAGCGCATCGCCGATGGCGATTCCTAGGAACATCCCTATCACCCTGTCTCTCAATTCATGTTTCCCCATTGGTCATCCTCCCTTTCTCTGTTGAAATATGTTGATGTAAAGATCTTTTGCCTCGACACGATGTCGAGGCAAGAAAGCTGCGACCGATTCTTCCAATCGCAATTTTCTAAAATTGGGGTGGCGGACGCTTGCTTAGTGCAAGCGTCCGCCGATGCGACAATTCGATTACAGGATATCTGTCGACTGGATGACTTTGACGCCGCGTTCAGCGAACGACTTTCTGATGGCAGCTTGGCTGCCGTTCCAGTCAACCGGACGGGTGGCGTCCTCGATCACGTAGGCCATGAACCCCATTTTCACAGCGTCGAGGGCGCTCCAGCCGACGCAGAAATCCTCTGCCAGGCCGACAAAGAAACAGCGTTTGATGTCGTCGGCATGGAGGAGGGCAGCAAGCTTGGTTGCTTCACCGCCATTGTCGCGGAACGCACTATAGCTGTCGGCAAGCGGACTGGCTCCCTTGTTGATGATCGCCTTGAACTCAGATTCTTTGAAGGCTGGATGCAACCTGGCGGTAGGTGTGTCAGCGACGCCATGTTCGGGCCAGAGCCGCTGTTCGCCGACGACCGCAAGATATTGCAGCAGTTCAAAGACGTTGAACCGGGCGTTGCAGCTCAGGTAAGCGGCGTTCGTTTCGATCCATTGTCTGACGTCAGCTACTGCGATGACCGGGGTGTCCGTAAAGACGTAGGAACTGGCGAAGGAGACATGCCCCTTGGGGTGCCAGTCCTTGCTGGCGTATCTTCTCTTTTTGTCGAAGACATCCATGAGACGTCTGATGACCGGCACGATCAGGTGCCCGTCTCTTACTGCCAGTTCGCCGCAGGACATGAACGTGGGCTGCACGTCGATGGCCAGAAGCGCATCTTCATTTCCAATCGAAATCTTCTTCATCTTTTCCCTCCTCGTCGGATGTTTTACAGGCAATAACCTGCTTTCTGTACCATTTCGAGCTGCTGGAATGCCAAGCCTTGCTTTTTGACGTAGTCTTCGGGGTAGAAATCGACCTGCAACAGCTCGCTTGATTCCTTGATCAGCGGACGGAGCTCGCGCGGATGGACATCCAGGCGGAAGAGGAACGGCTGCGATGAGCCGCCTTGGTCTCCCGCCTTGCCCTTGTCCGGCGTCGAGAAGATGCCGAGCGACTTCATTTCGCACAAGACGTCGATGCCTTTGAGCATGACATGCGCCGGTTCCAAGCAACGATCAAGGATGACGAACTCGAAACCGGTCTCTTGCTTGACCTCTCTCAACGTCGTGTCGATCGGACTTTCGAACTGCCAGACACCGCCACCCGGTATGGCCAGGCACCCGGGGAAGTTGCGCTTCTCCGGACTGCGGTAGCCGCACATGATCCAGGTCTTGCCGCGATGCTCGGTGACGATAATCGCATCGACGGCTTGACGGCCAGGCACGAACCGCTTGCCTTGGTTGGCGAGCGCTTGCCTGATGCCGACGAATCCGCCGACGTTACCCATCAGCGCGACCGTGCCCGGTGCGGCGATTTCCAGAAACATCCGGTAATCTCCCCTGAGCACGGCATTGCGCAAATCGGTCGCGCGGTAGTTGTAGCGGTACTGCTCCGGCAGTTCAGCTTCGCAGTTGACCAGCTTGAGCCAATCCGGCAGCAAGCCTTTCTCGGTCAACGGACCGATGATGTCTTCGACATTGCCAGTACTGACCTGCTTGGCGCTGTAACGCTTGCAGATCGTCATGATCTTCTTCCACCAGGCTTCCCAGTTGTTGAAGTCCTCCAGATGGACGATCTTGATGCGCCGCATATCCACTCCGGCCTGCTTCAGGCTGTAAAGCAGCATCTTTTCCCGATAAATCGCGAGCAAAGGATGCCTTGGCGTACCGACTTCGTAGCAGCTCCCGAGCACGATGACCACCCGGTCATACATTGCTAGGAGCCCCAGAATCGCCTTGATGTGCCCTTTGTGGGGCGGGCTGAACCTGCCAATGAAAAGTATCGTTTCCAAGATTTTCTGCCTCATCAGTTTCGACATGTCGACCTCCTTCAAAATTTTGGCCAAAGTTAGATATTTTTTAATCGAATTATTCACGATGAAAAGAGCGCCCTTTTTATGCAAAAAGATTACAAACCATAGCATTTTCAACCATTTTTGTCAATTACTGGATGCCACTGTTTTACAACCACTTATTTGCTAATATTTGAAAAAATGACTTGTTCTATTACTGGCCTTGTTTCCCTGATTTATTGTAAATACTACACTAACTCACCTTAAAAAATATATCCTTAAGCTTCCCTATCTCTCCCCTGCTACAATATCTCGATATTCTTCAACTTCTTCTCGATGAAAGAATAGAGCTCGGCCGGGCGATTCTTCTTGCCCAGATCCAGCTTGCCCGTTTTCCTGATCATGCCCAACGAAAGGACCTTCTTGCGGAAATTGCGCTTGTCCAGCGTACGGCCGAGGATCGTCTCATAGGCGCTCTGCAGCTCGCTCAAGGTAAAGGCGTCGGGCAGCAGGCTGTAGACGATGTTGGTGTATTCCAACTTCCCTCTCAAGCGCTCGATGGCCGACCTGATCATCGCCTTATGGTCATAGGCCAGCTTGGGCAGCTCATTGACGCTGAACCAGCTGATCTCCCGATGCTCGTCGGAAGTTGCCAATTTGAGACCGTCACTTGAAATCAAGGCGAAATAGGCCACTGAAACGACGCGGCCGAACGGATCGCGTTTGACCTCGCCGAAAGTATAAAGCTGTTCGAGATAGACCTGTTTCAAGCCGGTCTTCTCGGCCAGGATGCGCTTGGCTGCCTGGTCGACCGACTCGTCGATCTGGATCAAGCCGCCCGGAGCGGCCCAGCAATCCTCAAAAGGAGACTTGTTCATCTTGATCAGCAGGACCTTCAAGGCGCCGTCCTCGACGGTAAAGATCGTGATATCGGTGGCGATAACGGCGAACTGGTATAATTTAGCTGGCTTGGCCATTTGTTTGACTTAGTGTTTATATAACACTAATATACACCCCGAATCATGAGGTGTCAAGAGGTTTTATCGAAAACAAAAAAAGAGCGCCCAAGACGCTCTTTTTGAAGTGTTTTTTAGTAGGCTAAGTCGATGATGCGGCTGACCAGTTCCCCGTAGGAGAGGCCCATCTTCATCAAAAGCAGTGGGTACATGGAAAACTGGGTGAAGCCGGGCAAGGTATTGATTTCGTTCAGATAAACCTTGTTGTTGGCGACGAAAAAATCGATACGGGCGAACCCGCGGCAATCGCACAAGCGATAAACCATCTGCGCTAGCGCCATGATTTCCTGTTCCAACTCAATCGATAACCGCGCCGGTATCCTGACCTCGGTACGATTATTCTTGTACTTCTCGTCGTAATCATAAAATTCCTTGGGCAGGATCAGCTCGCCTGGCCAGGAAGTGATCAGATGGCCATTGCCCAGGATGCCGACCTCGACTTCCCTCAAGCCGACCAAGCCCTCTTCGATCACGATCTTGGTGTCGTGCTTTCGCGCCTCAGCGATGGCTCGCGCCAAATCGCTCATGTCATCCACTTTGGAAATGCCGACCGACGAACCGGAATTGGCCGGCTTGACGAACACCGGGGTAAAAAAGCTGTTCTTCACCTCCTCGAACTTGGACTCGAGCTCAGAGGGCGTCAGCAGGCTGAAGTCGATCACCTTGAATCGGGTCTGCGGTATCCGCTGGCCCGACAAAAAAGTCTTGCACACGGCCTTGTCCATGCATAGCGCTGAAGACAGCACGCGGCAGCCGGCATAAGGTACGCCGAGCCGCTCAAACAAAGCTTGCAGGACGCCATCCTCGCCGAAGCGCCCGTGCGTCATGGGCAAGGCGACATCGAAGATATTCTTGAACTCCTGCTCACGGATGCGCTCGGTCGGGCTGACGATCTCATTGAAGTCGCTGACCCGATAAAAAGCGCCATCCGTGTGCCAATAGACCAAGACCGTCTCATACTTCTCTTGGTCGATATTGGCGAAGACGTTCTTGGCGGAAACTACCGAAACCTCGGCTTCATTGCCTAGGCCGCCGAAGAATAATCCGACTTTTTTCATACGCACATTCATTAAAAATTGAAATTGGTTGAGCCCGCATTCGTCATCGTTTTTATCGCGCATACGTACTCGTCTAAGCAGGAAAAACGATGACGAATGCGGGCTTCGATTGCCTGGACTAGCGTTAAAAATAATTTAGCTGCATCGCCTCCTTGACCTCCGCTAAAGTCTTGGCCGCCGCCTTCTCGGCCTTGGCCGTTCCCTTTTTCAGGATGTTCATCACCTCAGCCGGATCCTTGGCATACTCCTCGCGGCGGGCGCGGATCGGCGCTAAGAACTCCTGCATCACTTCGTTGAGATATTTCTTGACTGTGACATCTCCCAAACCGCCGCGCTGATAATGGGCCTTCAGTTCGGCCACCTTGTCCTTGTCGCTGGCGAAGGCGTCCAGATATGTGAAAACCGGGTTGCCCTTGACCTTGCCCGGATCCTCGACGCGCAAGTGCCCCGGGTCGGTATACATCCCCTTGATCCTGCGCGCGATCTCATCGGCCGAGTCGGCCAGATAGATTCCGTTGTCGAGCGACTTGCCCATCTTGCCGCTGCCATCGGTACCGGGCAGGCGCGAAACCTTAGAAATCATGGCTTCGCACTCGACCAGAACATCGGTCTTGTAGACATTATTGAAACGGCGGACGATCTCATTGGTCTGTTCAATCATCGGCAGCTGGTCCTCACCCACCGGCACGACCTCGGCCTTGAAGGCAGTGATGTCGGCCGCTTGGCTGATCGGATAGACCAGGAAGCCGGTCGGAACCGTGTCGCCGAAGCCTTTCTGCTGCATCTCGGTCTTGACGGTCGGATTGCGTTGCAGACGCGCCACCGAGACCAGATTCATATAATACATCGTCAGCTCGGCCAGCTGCGGCACCATCGACTGGATCAGGATAGTGTTCTTGTCCGGCTCCAAGCCGGCGGCCAGATAGTCGAGTGCCACCTCGAGGATATTCTTGCGGACCTTCTCCGGATTCTCAGCGTTGTCGGTCAGCGCCTGCATATCGGCGATCATGATGTACTGGTCATGCGTGTGCTGGGTAGCGACGCGGCTTGCGAGCGACCCGACGTAGTGCCCCAAATGCAGACGTCCGGTCGGACGGTCGCCGGTCAGGACGATCTTTCTTTTAGCCATGGTGATTTTATCTAATTTTAAAAAAAATATGAGTGCTGCTTGCTATAAATATATAAAAACTAGGGCTAATCGTCAAATATTATTATTTATTTTTAGCTAATATTAAATAAACATCAATATTGGCTCCCCAAAAGACTTGACAATATTCAAATACTATGCTATATTAGATTGTTAGATAAAAAATCTGACAAACAAAAAAAGCCTCACCAAGAGGCACAGACATAAAAACCAAAGAAACAACCAAGCAAGGCTCCAACAAATGGAGCCACCAAACTAAACCCAGGGACTAACGCAAGTTAGCCCCTTTTCCTTTTCTGAAGTTATTTTTAAGCTACTAAGATATCGGCGATCTTGTCCTTGAGCTTGTCCTCCAATTCCGAGGAGATGGCAATCGCCTTATCGTAATTGCCTGACCGTGCTGCCCTTCTGGCCGCCACGAAGGCCTTGAAATCGTCCTTGGTGATGATTTCGCCGATGCCATTACGTTTACCGACGCTTTCTTTCCAGGCGTCATAATCATCGTTCTCAAACGAAGCTAGGATCGCTTCCTGCCTGGCCTGAGCCGGGTTATCGGCTCCGGCCTGCCTGGCCGGTCCGGCGAAGGCGCCAGCGGTGAATAGTAAGGTGAGGAAGGCGATGCTCATCGCCGCTTGCTTATATTTTTGCATTTTGGTTTCGGTTATTTCTTATTTTCCGGGTACATTATATGATACACCATTTCCCGAAAAAAATCACGAGTCCGCTTTTAGAAGCCGAAGTAGATAGACAGGCCGAGCAGGCCGTGCATCAACGCGGCCAAGAGCGACACGGCAGCGAGCCTCTTGTGCCAAACCAAAGGAATCCGAGTGACTCCTCGGGCATTGAAAAAAGGAATGCAGGCGGTGGCTACCATCAAGATTAGCGTGGCGACACCGCCGTACATAATCAAGGGCTTGTCCAAAACCATTGCGTAAGCTATTTGACTGATCATATATCCTATTTTACCACGATACTCCCCGTCATATAAGGGTGGAGCGAGCACTTGTAATTGAAGGTGCCTCTTTTGGTGAATTTGAAGGTGTAGTATTGGCTCGGCATGAGCGTGCCCGAACCGAAGCCTGTTAGCGTACTGCCGACCGGGGTGATCGTATGTGTTGCCGGATCCTGATTGACCCAGTGGACCGAGTCGCCCAGCCTGATCGTAAGATTCTTCGGGCTGAACTCGAACCGATAGGCCACCACGTCATAAGTTTTTGCGGATACGGGCTCGACCACCTCCGGATATCTCGAATCAACGGCGATCTTGCCCAGGTTGGCATTGGTGATGCCCAGCCCAAGCTCGCGCATGATCCTGAAAGCATCGGCCGGCCGGCCCAGGTAATAACGCTTCAATGTTACCGGGCTGACGTACCAAGCCTCGCCATGGCTTTCGACTTGCAACAGTATCCGACCCGCCAGTTTCTTGACATAGGCGGTATTCATCTGGCCTTGCCCGATAATGGGTATCTTATTGATGTTGGCGTTGGTGATACCCAGACCGAGTTCGCGCATGATATTGAAAGCATCGGTCGGATGTCCCAAAAATGCCCGCTTGCCGTTTTCCGGCAGGACATACCAAGCCTGCCCCTTGCTTTCTACTTGTAGCAGGATGCGGCCCCTCAGATCAGTTGCGGCCGAGGCGGATGTCCATGGCAAGATGGCTGCTGCGACCGCGAAGATGATAATGATTCTTTTCATATGTTTCTTCTGCTTAATTCTTAATCTATCTTATCTTCGAAAAATTAAGCATTCATTAAAGCAACCGCCTCGTTTTACGATAAATGCCCTCTTCCGAGGGCATTTATTTTAGCATATTTCAATTATTCAGGCCGCATCAGGGGAAATAGCACGACATCGCGGAGATTGTCCTGTTCGGTCAGCAGCGCCACGATACGCTCGATACCCATACCCCAGCCGGACATCGGCGGCATGCCGTACTCCATAGCTTCGACGTAGTCGTTATCCTTGGCCATTGCCTCTTCGTCGCCGCTCTCCTTGAGCTGCTGCTGGCTGTCGAAGCGTTCAGCCTGATCGATCGGGTCGACCAGCTCGCTGTAAGCGTTGACTATTTCCCAGCCATTGATGACTAGTTGGAAACGGTCAGTGATCATCGGGTTGGCGTCATTGCGGCGGGCCAGCGGCGACAGGTCGATCGGATGATTGACCACGAAGGTCGGATTGATGATCTTGACGCGCGATACTTTCTTGTACAGATTATCGATCATATTGCCTCGTCCGAGCTTGTCGATATCATCGAAGGTCAAGCCCTGTTTCTTGATTTCGGCCCGCAAAGTTTCGGCAGTGGTGAATTCTTCGATATCGATGCCGGAGTCGCGCTTGATCAGGTCGCGCATGGAGATGACTTCCCATGACGGCGACAGATCAATCAGCTTCTTCTCGCCTTCGCGATTGATAATCTCTATTTCAAGCGAGCCCTTGAGCTTTTGGACGATGATGGTCAGCATCCGCTCGGTAAAACGCATATTCTCTTTATAGTCCCAATAGGAAGCATAATGCTCAAGCATGGTGAAATCCTGCAGATGGCTCGGATCCATGCCCTCATTTCGGAACGAGCGAGCGACTTCGAAAACCTTGTCGAAACCGCCGACGATCGCTTCTTTCAGGTAGATTTCCGGCGCGATACGCAGGAAGACGTCGGTATCCAGGGCGTTGTGATGGGTGATGAACGGTTTGGCCATGGCGCCCGAAGCGGAGTTGCACAAGACGGGGGTGTCGACTTCGACAAAGCCGCTCTCATTATAGAACTTGCGCAGCTCCCAGATGAAGTCGCTCCGAAATTTGAAGCGGTCCATCGTCTCCTGGTTGGAGATTAGGTCGAGATAGCGCTTGCGGTATTTGGTTTCCTGGTCCTTGATGCCGTGCCACTTCTCCGGTAGCGGCCGCAAAGCCTTGCTTAAGAAGGTATATTTGGTGACAAAGACCGAGATTTCGCCTTTTTGCGTCTTGCCGATTTCGCCCTCCAAACCGACGAAGTCTCCCATGTCGACGGTCTTGGAGAAGGACTTGTAATCCTCCGGGGCGATATCGCCTGAACGCATCACGAACTGGATCTTGCCATAATAATCCTTGATGTGACCGAAAGTGATCTTGCCCATATCGCGGAGCAGCATCACTCGGCCGACGACCGTCACTTTGGTGCCGATCTCCAGTCCGCCTGCTTCAAGGCAGGTATGGGAACGCTCAAACTTATCAGCATAAGGTATGACATCCTTGCTCTTGAGCAATTCCAATTTTTTTACACGGTCTAGCCGTTCGCGTTGCAGGTCTTCCATAATTTTAGTATATTATTCCTTTATTATTCTTGTTTGGTGTAATATTAGACAATATAACTCGAAAATCGCAAAAAGTAAAGCCGTAGCAAAAGCCACTCTTTCAAAGAGTGGCTTTTGCTTATTTGAATCGCTATTGTTTAGCGTCGTCCTTTGTATCGGCCTGGCCTGACATCCTTTTTTCTTGAGGCCGGTCGTCCACGATCCTTATCGGAAAATTTTCGGCTTGGCCCCTCGGCTTTAAAGCCGTCAGCAATCTTGGCTTCGAGCTTGCGCCCGTTATAATGCGATGATTTAAAGCTGCGGTCGATATCCTTTTCCCGGTTCTTGTCGATGCCGAAAATCGTGAAGGTATCAAACATCCTAATCTTGCCGATCTCGGCGCCCTTCAACTCCTTCTGGGCATTGATCAGCCCAAACAAGGTCTTCACCTCCAAGCGGTCCTTCTTGCCGATATTGATACGCACGTTGATGAAATTCTCTTCCGGTTGACGGTCGCTGCGCTCGCGCATGCTGCCGCGTTCCCCGCCGGTTTGCTTGCCTGTGGCTACGGCCTCCATATCCTTGGTGTCTTTATATAGGTTCAAGAAATGGTTGAACTCGGCCGAAACGAAGCGTGCCAGCAAATCGTGGCGTGACAAACCCTTGAGCCGCTCTTCGACGGCAGGCAGAAACGGCGCGATTTCCTTTTCGCTCACCTCGGCACTGACCATCTTTTCAACCAGGCTCAGAAGCTGCTTCTCACAGATTTCCTGACCGGTCGGCACGCGCTTCAGCTCGAAAGTCTTGCCGGTCTTGTACTCAAGATCACGGACTTTGCGCAACTCGCGCATGGTCAGGATCGAGAGCGAGACGCCGCTTTTCTGAGCGCGACCCGTGCGGCCGCTGCGGTGGACATAGACTTCGCTGACGTCCGGCAAGCTGTAATTGATGACGTGGGTCAGATCATTGACGTCGATGCCGCGTGCTGCCACATCAGTAGCGACCAAGAGCTGGATCTTGCGCTGGCGGAAACGTTCCATAATCTGCGTTCGCAGATTCTGCGAGATATCGCCATGCAGCGCCTCGGTCGAGTAGCGGTCTTCTTTGAGTTTGTCGGCGATTTCCTGCGTCTCGTTGCGGGTGCGGCAGAACAGGATGCCATAGATATCCGGCTCGGAATCGACGACACGGCGCAAGGCTTCGTATTTCTGTCCCGGTTTAACCAGGTAGTATTGATGCACGACTTTGTCGGCTCCGATATTCTTCTTGCTGACGCTGATCTCTTTCGGCTCGTTCATATACTGCTTAGCCATGCCATAAATGGTCGACGACATGGTTGCTGAAAAAAGCAGCGTCCGCTTGGTGGCCGGAGTCTCGGCCAGGATGGCATCGAGGTCATCTTTGAAACCGAGGTCAAGCATCTCATCAGCTTCATCAAGAACGACGAAGCGGATAGTGTGGAGATTGAGGATCCGGCGACGGATCAGGTCATGGACGCGGCCCGGGGTGCCGACTACGATATTGGCCCCGGCACGAAGTTCTTGTATTTGTAAATCGATACGGGCACCGCCATAGACAGTGGCCACGGAAACACCGGCTGAATATTTGGCAAAGGTAGAAATCTCACGGCTAATCTGCAAACAAAGCTCGCGGGTCGGACACAGGATGATGGCTTGCAAATCCTTGTTCTTGGTGAGCTTATTCAAAATCGGCAAACCGAAGGCGGCGGTCTTACCTGTGCCGGTCTGGGCCAGACCGATCAGATCCTGGTCGTTTTCCAAAACGAAAGGAATGGCCTGCTCCTGGATGGGAGTGGCCTCTACATAACCGATTTCTTTTAGGCTCTTCAAAATATGGGCATTCAGTCCCAATTCTTCAAATGTTTTCATAATAGATAGCTTAAGGCTAAATTTAAGTTAAATTAGCCCTAAAAATTTGATATATCGGCTTTAAACCCGTTAATACCCGATCTCAAAAGCTGCTGCCGAAATATAACATTTTTTTATTGTTTTGTAAATAGCGGCCCTGCCGGGACTCGCCCGGCACGAAACCGACTAACTTGCCTAAAGCTAGCTGACAAAAAAAGAACTGTAACAAAAAAATTGGCAGGCTGTAGTATATCCTACAACTAATAAAAAATTAAGAGATAAAATTATGTCTCAAAAGACTCTAGCTCCAAGGCGCTTGGCCGCGATTACTGCAATCGCCGCTTTTTCGCTTTACCTTGGCAACCTATACCTGGTTTCAGCCGAGGCGGCCGCGCCCAACAACTCAACTCCCGTACTTTTCCCGTTAGACCAATTGCCGACACAAGCTAACGCCGGGTCAGCCATTTATTATCAATTGGCGGCTTTTGACCCGGATAACGATCCTCTCACCTTCAGCATGTCGCCTGCCATTGCCGGTGCCAGTCTCAATCCTGCAACCGGAGAATTCTCTTGGACTCCGACCGCCGCCCAGGCTGGTGCCTATAACATCACTTTCAGCGTCACTGATGGCATAGACACCGACAGCATTCCAGCGTCTCTGACAATTGATACCAGTATAAATCTGCCGCCCGTAATAAATCCTATAGCTGGCCAGTCTGCAACTGTCGGGCAGACGGTCTCTTTTGAGATAATCGCCAATGACCCGGAGAATCAAATCCTCTCTTACAATGTCGGCCTGCCAGCCGGCGCGTCGTTCAACGCCACCAGCCATGTCTTCACCTGGACTCCGACTGCCAGCCAAGTCGGAACCAATCTGGTCGGCGTCACGGTTTCCGATGGAATCAACAGCGTTTCAACACAAGTCAGCATAACCATCAACGCCGCCCCAACGGAAACCTCAACCGCAAAACCAGTCTTCATCTCTTTGTCAGACAAGTCGATTGCAGCCGGCAAGACCTTGTCATTCAATGTCAGGGCTTACAGCCCCACCGGCCGTGCAGTAAAAATCAGCGCCAGAAACCTTCCGGAAAATGCCAAATTCGATTCAAGCACTCAGACATTCAGCTGGGAACCGACGCGGCGCGACATCGGCACGCATGAAGTCACCTTTATCGCCAGCGATGGCATCAGCAAGACCAGCAAGAAGATCGAAATAAAAGTGTACCGCAACTCGTACTCATCAAGAAGCCGTGATTAGCCAGCTTTCGCTGCTGATTAATAATACGGCAACTCTGCAACGCCTAAAAAATCTCTGACTCAAATCGAATGAGCATGTTTGCTCGTTCCTTTTGACCGATCGATTACCCTGCGTAATCGCTCGGCTAAAAGCCGCTCATTTCAAATTGAGAAACATGACAAACTAACCAAGGAGGAACACCGCTGAAAAATTAGGAATCGCGTCGACCACTCACTTCACAGCCCACAAACCCGAAAGGAGCAAATCATGAAAATCAGCCGTTTTATCTTCGCCGTCCCGTTAATCTGTCTATCAATCGCCGCCCAGGCTCAGGCCGCCACCTTGGCCGGAGTTTCGGTCACCGGACCGAATTCCGCCAATGAAAACAGTGTCGTCAATCTGGCCGCAAACGCAGTTTATTCCACCACGCCCGTCACGACCGCAAACGTCACCACTAGCACCGCCACTGTCTGGAAAGTCTACCAAAAGAATGCCTCCGGCGCTCTTGTGTCGACAGCCTTGGCCACCATCAGCAAAGGAACCCTAACAATCAAGGAAATCACTGCCAACACTTCGTTGTACGTCACTGCCGCCTACACGGAGGGGTCGGTTACCAAGACCAGCGCTGCCAAAAGTATCGCCGTCGCCAACATCGTCGTAACTCCCCCGCCTCCTCCAGTCAGCGGCAGCCACGCCGGACGCATCACCAGCGCCTACACCGGCTCCAAAGTCTGCCAACCCTGCCATCTCCAGCAAACTAAAGACAGTTGGAGCTCGCTCCACTACCAATGGGAAAACTACAGTACCGGCAAAGTTGCCAACCGGAAAACCGGCGTTGCCCTGGGCAAGCGCTACGGCATCAACGGCTTCTGCGGCTATGTCGGCGAGATCAACTGGCTCAGCAAGCTGACGAACGGCAACGGCCAACAGGTTGATGGAGGCTGCGCTCGCTGTCACGCCGGCATGGGTGAAAAACCCAGCCCCGTGGCCAGCCAGGCACAGTACGATAACGTCAACTGCCTGATCTGCCACAGCGATACCTACAAGCAGACTATCGTCAAAAATGCCGCTGGTGCATTCGTTTTCGCTCCCATGACCAGTGCGGGCAACGGCTCGATCGCCATGGCTTCGAACATCGTGCGCTCAAGCAATAACCTCTGCCTCAATTGCCACATCAAAGCTGGCGGCGGCAACAACTTCAAGCGCGGTACGCTTGGCGAAACCATGCGCAACCCGACTCGCGACCAGGAAGTCCATCTTTCGCAAGCTGGCGCCAAACTGCTTTGTACCAGCTGCCACACCAGCAAGAACCACAAGATTGCCGGCGTCGGCGCTGATCTGCCATCGGCTGATAGCTCGGTCAAAGTTAACTGCAGCACCAGCGCTTGCCATGTCACCGCTTCCCTGCACGCAGCCAACACCAGGATGAACGACCACGCCAAGCGCATCGCTTGCCAGACCTGCCACATACCATTCGTGGCCGCCACCGACGCGACTGACATGAATCGCCGCTATGACATGCCAGCGGAATACAACAGCACCACCGCCTTGTATGACCCCTGGATGGACAAGCAGATGAACATCAAGCCGGTTTACCGCTTCTTCGATGGCAAGGTTAATCTGTACCAGTTCGGCGACCCCATCACCACCGATGCCAACGGCATCTTTACGATGGTTGCGCCGACTGCTACGATCGCCTCAGCTGGAGCCAAGATCACCCCCTTCCGCTTGCATCAGACCACTGTCACCAAAGACGCCTCTAACCGCATGCTTCCGATGAAGATGGGGTTGCTCTTTTCAGCAGGCGACATTTCAAGCGCAGTTCTGAACGGCGTTTCCGGTGTCGGCTGGACCTACTCCGGCTATACCTACCAACTGGCCCAGCAATTCATGGCCGTCGATCACGGCGTCGTGCCCAAGGCTCAAGCTCTGACTTGCAACGACTGCCACTACGGCGCCACGCGCATCGATTTCAAAGCTCTGGGCTACACTCTGAACGCGGCCTACAACGGCAAGCCTTTGTGCGCCAGTTGCCATTCTGACAAATCGAACACCTGGGCCGTCGGCAAAGAACGCTTCGACAACGTGCACTCAAGGCACGTCACTTCCCAAAGACTCAACTGCAACGTTTGTCATCCCTTCTCAAAGGCACTGTAGAATCAGTGCCCGCAGCCAGCCCTGGACCACGGTCCAGGGCTTTTTTTTCGGACCAGAGAATAATCTTGAAATTAACGAATTCTTAATCCGTTTGCAATATTTTTTTAGTATCTACTAATAAATCACTCCTATGAACAAATCTTACTACTATGGCATCGGACTGGTTCTGCTTCTCTTGGTCGGCGGGGCTGTGTATTTTTACTCCCCGAACCCGGCACCTGAGCAGCCAGACACCGAAAAAACTTCCAAGCCGAGCGCCGACGGGATGAGCTTTTTTTTAACCGGCATCAACCCCGGAAAAGGAGCTAACCTGGGCGGCTTAACTGGAGCCGACAGCTACTGCCAGTCGCTCGCAACATCCGCTGGCGCGGGTAGCGCCACCTGGCGGGCTTATCTGAGTACCCAGGCGACTGAGGACACGCCGGCTATCAACGCTCGCGACCGCATAGGCAGCGGGCCGTGGAAAAATTTCCGCGGCGAGGTTGTCGCTAGCAACCTGGATGAGCTACACGGCAAGAACAACATCAACAAGCAGACAGCCTTGACCGAAAAAGGAGAAACTATTTCTGGGCGAGGAGACCAGACCAACCAGCATGATATCCTGACCGGTTCCGCGTCAGACGGCCGGGCGATCGCCACCTCAACAGATGTCACTTGCGGCAATTGGACCAAGAGCACCGATGAAGGGGCTGCCATGGTCGGACATCACGACCGTTTGGGCTTGAGCGACGACGATGTCGCCCGCTCTTGGAACTCTTCGCATCTGACGCGCGGCTGCAGCCAGGCAGCTTTGCCTAAAAGCGGGGGAGCAGGCTTATTCTATTGTTTCGCTGCCAATTAAGCTGACTGATAGCGAACTAAAAATGAACCCTAAGGGGTTCATTTTATATCCATCTGACGCTCACTAACAAAAAATTGCTCCAGCAAAGGCTATTTAGCATGCTTCAAGGCGTTGGCGATATAATACTTCATCGCGTCTTGCATATACTGGGCAAGCCCTTCGGCCACCCTTTCATAGTTCTTCTTGAACCGTTCGTCCGCCACATACATCTCGGCCAAGCTCTTGTATATTTCCATGTTCGGCTCGTAAAATGCCCTTAAACCATCGTAATGGCGGGCAATCAATTTCTGGGCCGCCTGACTTTCAGGCGCTACCCCGGCATGCATGCAGGCAGAAATTTCCAAAGTCAGCTTGCTCGATTCTTCCAGAACCTTTTTTAAGCCGTCCTTGCCCATATTTCGAACCCGCTCTTGCGATTGCTTATAGGCGTCGGTCTGTCCCCAGCGCTCTTTGGCCTCGGCGGCATATTTCTCATACTCATCTTTTGAAAAATTTCCGTACAGTTCTTCATCTTTCATATTATTTTTCTTATTTGATTTATTGATCGACTTATCTATCGTTTTGAGCAATCGCTCTAAACGCTCTTTCTTTAACAGTATCAACCGCTTGTGGTCCCTGAAGGCCTTCTGCTCATCAAAGTCTGATGCCATTAGAATCTTCCTTATCTCTTCAAGCGGAAATTCCAGCTCTCGATAAAACAGAATCTGCTGCAATCTCAGCAATTCCTTTTCTTCGTAGTACCTGTAACCATTTTTTCTGACGCCTGCAGGTGGCAATAGCCCTATTCCATCATAATAATGCAGGGTTCTCACGCTGACGCCCGATAAGCTGGCTAGTTGTTGTACTGAGTATGACATGTGTAACTATTAATCCTTCTCATAATCTATCATATACTATGACGTTACGTAATAGTCAAGTGCCAAGCTGGAGTAAATTTAAAACTGCTACCTATATTAATAAAAACGCGCACCCAGGTATGCCCGGGTGCGCTTTATATAAATGGCTGTTTGGTTCACGGAACCATGTCCGTAAGACCGGTTTTGATCAATAAGCGTCTCTATCCGCTTTTCATCGACCCTGATTCAGGGTTTTTGGCTCGAGTGATTCACTCGTCGCCTAACGAATTGCGAACAATCGCTTATTTTGATGCTATAAATATCTTGTTGTCTTGATCATCCGAAAGGATACACGATTCGAGTGATTCACTCGCCATCGGCCAATCAACAAGCTATTTTTCATAATCAAGGAACAACTTTATGAACGGAATAAATGACTTTTTCCGTTTGCGCAAGATATCTGATGATCAGTAGGATATCTTGAACTCTATGAATGCGTTCGTTGTATTTGTAAACGTACCTCCCCGCTCTTTGGCGATATCGGGAAGTCCGTATGGGTGCATTAATGCGCCCAGCTCCAGATGCATACTCTTATAATTCAAGAGCAATGAAGCCTTTGCGCCGAGCATGTCTTCCTTTTCTCCGGAATAAATTACCGGGTTAGTTTCGATGCCGAAATAAGTATCGGCACCGATTTTCTTCTGGAGTCCGAGCCTCACTAAGGCCAGGCGCTGATCAAGTCGTGCCAGGCTTTCCGGGCTGTCGGTTGAAACATTCTCCGAGATGGGCAGGAGATACTTGTAACCCAGCCCCACTCTCCACTGGTCAAAGCTTTGGGTATAGTCGGCCTTGCTGTAGAGCAAGACCGACGATTGGGCCCTGTTGTAATGCAGATACATCTTGCTCAAATCGAATCCGTTGAATTCAGCACCAGGAGGAAGGTAATTATCCAGGCTCAAGCTATCTACGATGTCTTCGGTATACTGGTACATTAGCCCGTTTCTCATTACGAGCTTTTTGCCGGATCGTTCATACTTGTAGGTCAATCCGCCTGCAACCGAATATTTTCTTCTATCCATGTGAGAATCGTAATCATCAAGGATTCCCACAGTCAGATCAGCCCCGATATTGAGGCCAAAATTGTGGTTGCCACCGTAGCTTGGGTAGATATCCAGGTTTCCTCCAAAACCTTGGCATTTCCCCATCATGTCCAAGCAGCCCCAAAAGTAACCGATCTCTCCATCAACCTTGAGGGCGCTCGCTTTACTGGGACTGTCCTCGATAGCCAATGGCTTGGGTTCACTCTTGGCAGGAGCCTTGGAGTGATTCAACATGCCTGCATCCACGATAGTCGGTGGTGCCGGATCACTGGCGCATTTACGAATCGCCTCGACCGGTTTTAAGTCAATCGCTTCGACCCTCGCGCCAGCGTGGCTGTCTTTAGGCTCTATACAGTGGATTGCTGGCATCGCCGCCTTGAATGGCTTTGCTGGAGCTTCAGCTTCTGACTTAGCTTCAGGAGCCGCGTGTTTCTGCTTTTCCTGAAGCGATGTCTCCTTCAACCGAGTCGGTGGTGGTATGGCTGCCGCTGTCACAACAGGCTGAACAGCTTCCGCGTTATCAGCCTTGGCTATTGCTGGTGGCAACGCACCGCCGACAATGACTTCGCGTGCAGCTTTTTCCGGTGGGGCGCTTGGCTTTGCCGGAAGTTCAGGCGCAATGGCTGGTTGCTCGGATGGCCGAGACAATGCCTCGGTCTTGATTGGCGGCCCTCTTCGCTGTGCCGTTTTTTTGATCAACGGCTTGCTTCCAGGGAATACCAATCTCTCACCCGGCTTGAGAAAACGCGGCTTATCGACGCTGATGCTGTTGGCTCGAGCCAAGCCTTTCCAGCTCGAAGATTTGCCCCACAGATTAAAGGCCAGGAACGATAAGCTGTCGTCCTTGACTACTTCGATATACCCAACCTTCCGAGCTTTGATGAAGCGCGGGGTGTCGCCTGAATAATCGGACCTCTTAACCTTTTTTGGCACGACCTTGATGCTTGTCGCCGTGATTGTTGTCTCCTGGAGATTCATGTGGCAATCTACGCAAACATTATACGCCGACCCCAGAGAGATTGCCGGAATGGACAGAAAAATACTCAGCAAAACAATAATTGTGGTTTTCATGGCTTCACTCCTGTATGATCAGTTTGGTTTATTGGACCGATTAGTTTCCATCTGTTTTCACGCACAAGCCCATCAATTAATCCTGGGTTGTCCCGCAGACTCCTGGCAACGCTCTTGGCCAAAGACTTCGGGTCATTTTTGAATGCCGACGTGACAGCTTTGCCGTCCTTCATTTCAGTATGAAGCACTTCTGACTTCCCTTCAGCATTAAGCGTCGGAATGAAATGATACCAATCCCCCTCATACTGAACAGCCACCGGAGCACCGAAACGCTTTTCGATCACTTCAATGACTTTCGTCTGCGGTCGTTTGGTTTTCATAAACATGGCGATGGCCAATATGACCGACAAAATAACCGCCATCGATATCTGCTTGGCGCTGATAATCGATCGCACTTGCCAACTTACCTGGACTGCACGAACATTAAGCTCGCTGCCGAATGGAATGACGGCGAACTGAGCTTCGGGAAAAGCCGATTTGAGGTAGCCTTCGACTGCGTGGGCGCGATCCTTGGAATACTGGCCATTTTCGGCCTTTGAACCTGTTTGATTAGCCGAACCGACGATCTTGATATCGAGACGTTCGAACATCCCTACTTTTACCTGCCCGAGGGTCTCCTTAACTGCCTCAAGTTGAACCAGGACATTGCCTTCGATTGCCGTTTCCCTGTTGCCATAGGGGCCGATTTCAACCGCTTGTTTTGCCCATACTGCATGGGCCCAACTCAACAAGCAGGCCGCTAACAAAAAACATGCCAATGACTTTTTCATGGTTTTCTCCTTTGCCCGATTCGAGCAGTTCCTGCGCCGATTCGACAGCAGGGTTGTGGTTAACAACAAATGGCCAATATTAAACCAATAAAACGAAATGTTTTATTTTTTTGGATTGTCAAAGTCCAGATTTTCCAACCCTCTTCTAATTTTTTGGAGTTCAAAAAACTAAGAGAAGGCTGAATTCACTAATATTTATTAATAATCCCTTAATTATTTTTTAATATTAGTAAAATATTATTAGTCTCATAAATCAATTAACGTCAAAAAGTACCATATTTTTTTAAATTAGTCAATATTGTATAAAACAACACTTGCCTTATTATGGACATAAGAATAAGATATTATATTGCTAAACATCTGCTGATTAACTTAATACATTATAAATAACTAAAAACTCATGAAGAACCACAAAAACCGCTTCAATGTCGGTCTCGTGCTCATGGCCTTAGTTTTGGGACAATTCGCAGTTGTCTTACCCAAAACCACTTATGCCGTTGTAGCCGCTCCGACCGCCACTGCCATGTCCTTCGCCAATCGCGTCGGCACGGTAACCGGCAACACGATCGATTTGAATCTGACCGGCGTGTCCGATGCAGATCTGGCCAGTGCCGGCAGCATCACCG